>JBJKRP010000305.1:0-22338 GCA_046704565.1 Ignavibacteriaceae bacterium
GTACCGGGCTCAAATCGTTAATCGCTTTAATGATGGGATTCAAATCAGTCTCAGCCAGAACATAAAATTCATCAGGCTTAACATTCAGCCTGGATGCACGAAGCTTAATCTGCTTTTCGGATTCTTCTCCAGTAACATAAAGGACTTTATCTTTTATGTTTGATGCTGCCTGCATAGCGAGGGTGGATTTTCCAATTCCAGGGTCGCCGCCGAGCAGAACGACCGAACCGGGCATTAATCCTCCGCCAAGTACGCGGTCAAACTCGTTTATGCCGGTCTTTATTCTGTCTTCTTCAGCAGCAGTAATTTCGTTTATTTTATGGAGTGGGACTCTTCCTTCGTAAGAAGCCTTTTGCCGGGGCGCTGTTTCAATTATCTCTTCGACAAAAGTATTCCAGCTATCGCATCCGGGACATTTTCCAATCCATTTTAAAGATTCATACCCGCAGTTGGAACAAACATATTTTATTTTTGTCTTAGACATCAGGCTTGAATTTCCAATCTTATCTTGCTCGTAATTTTACTCTTAATCTTACTCGAAGTCAAATTCTATTATGAGCGGGATTACGATTTAGATTAAGAAGACCCTTACATAAATTTCCCGATTACTTTTTCTACTTCGCTCAATGCTGAAGGAATTTGTTTTACATCTTTCCCGCCCGCCGTTGCAAGGTGCGGTCTTCCGCCGCCGCCGCCGCCTACAAGCTTTGCAAGCTCACCCACTATCTTGCCTGCGCTCAGCTTCTTTTCTTTAATAAGATCATCCGAAACAACGCAGACTATTCCGACCTTGTCTTCGATCTCCGTAAATAGAACTCCGATACCGTTCTTTATTTTATTACGCAGCTCATCTCCAAAAGATTTCAGCTCATCCATATTGTCGGCATTGACCTTCGCCTTAAATATTTTGACCCCGCTGACATCGTTTGATCCGGAAACAACCGAATCGATTTGTCCAAGCTTTTCTTTTAGCTTGAACTCCGAAATTTCTTTCTCAAGCTTTTTCTTTTCATCAAGAAGCTCTGCAATCTTTTCTTCAGACTGCTTAAGATTATTCACTTGAGAAAGGATAAAATGCTCAACGCCTTCGCCCGTAACGGCTTCAATTCTTCGTACGCCGCTTGCAATTGATGACTCGCTGATAATCTTGAACAATCCGATCTGCGAGGAATTCTTTACATGAGTGCCGCCGCAGAATTCCATGCTGAAGTCGCCGAACTGAACGACGTTAACGAAGTCTCCGTATTTATCTCCGAAGAACATTAACGCGCCCATTATCTTAGCCTCGTCAAAAGGAACATTGCGGTGATGCTGCAGCGGAATGTTGAGGCGAAGCTGTTCGTTTACCAAAGCTTCGATATCATGCAGCTCGCTTTCGCTTAGCTTTGCGAAATGAGTAAAGTCGAACCGCAGTCTGTCCGGTCCGACGTATGATCCTGCTTGATGAACGTGAGTTCCTAAAATTTTTCTTAAAGCGGCATCGAGGAAATGCGTTGCCGAATGATTCCTCATTATGTCCCAGCGGCGCTTTTGGTCAACCTGTGCGAGCACGTCCATTCCGGTAATTATCCGGTTTTCATTTTCATTCTCAACCACGTGGATCGTCTTGTTGTCTATTTTGGTCACATCGATTATATTAAGCGAAGTAGCACCTGCAACTAGTTTGCCGAGGTCGTCGATCTGACCGCCTGCCTCTACGTAAAAAGGAGTTTTATCAAGAATGATCAGATCGTTTCCGTCTTCTTTTTTATGCCCCACGATTTTCGCGTTTGATTTAAGCTCATCATAACCGGAAAACTGCGTTACAGCAGCTCCAATCAATTCGAAAGAATTCAGATCCGCAGTCGAAATATTTACCGAGGCAAATTTATCTTTGGAAGCTTCTCGCGCGCGCTGTCTCTGTTCTTCCATCAGCTTATTGAAGCCGGCTTCGTCGATTGTAAAGCCCTGTTCCTTTGCCATTACATTTGTAAGATCTACAGGGAAGCCGTAAGTATCGTAAAGCATGAATAAGTCTTCGCCGGGAATTACGTCTGCCTTCGAAGCTTTCAGTCCTTTAATTAAATTTTCAAACAACTCGATGCCGCGGTCAAGTGTTGCGTTAAAGCTTTCTTCTTCTGCTTTGATTACCCTTTCTATGTAGCTTTGCTTTTCTTTTATCTCAGGAAAGATGCTGCTCATAGTTGAAACCAGGACTTGAACGAGCTCGAAAAGAAACGGCTTATTTAAGTTTAACTTTCGTCCGTAGCGGGAGGCGCGTCTTAAAATCCTTCTAAGCACGTAACCCCTGCCGTCGTTGCCGGGCACCGCGCCGTCTGCAATAGCAAATGTTAGCGTTCGGATGTGGTCGGCAATTACGCGCATAGGAATTTTATTTTCCTCTTTATCATATTTCACACCGGACATTTTTGCAACTGCATCGATTAAAGGAGTAAATACATCCGTATCGTAGTTGGAGCTTTTCTTCTGAAGAACGGCACAGACTCTTTCGAAACCCATCCCCGTATCAACATGCTTTGCGGGGAGTTCGTGCAGCTTTCCCTGGTCATCGCGGTAATATTGAATGAAAACCAGGTTCCAAATTTCTATGCATTCCGGGACTCCGGCATTTACATATTTCGGATTTTCAAAATCATCGCTCAAGTTGATATGGATTTCCGAACAGGGACCGCAAGGACCGGTCTCGCCCATCTCCCAAAAGTTATCCTTCTCGTCAAATCTTAAAATATGATTTGGATTTATATCCGTTTTAGTTTTCCAAAACTCAAATGCTTCGTCATCGGTTCTATAAATTGTCGCGTACAATCTTTCCTTCGGAAGCTTCCATACTCCGGTCAAAAGTTCCCACGCCCATTCGATTGCCTCTGCCTTGTAATAATTTCCGAAAGACCAGTTGCCGAGCATTTCAAAAAAAGTATGATGATAAGTATCGTGTCCTACTTCTTCCAGGTCGTTATGCTTGCCGCTCACCCGGATGCACTTCTGCGTATCAACTGCGCGCTTATATTCCCTGGTCCCGGTTCCGAGAAATACATCTTTAAATTGGTTCATCCCGGCATTTGTAAAAAGCAAAGTAGGATCGTCAAACGGTACCACCGGCGAGCTTGGAACAATGCGGTGTTCTTTACTTTTGAAAAAATCTAAGAATTGCTGTCTAATTTCACTCGAAGTCATTTTGTCTTTCAAATTTTTCGTGCAAAGATAATAAAATTTTGAAACCAAATTATCTTTCACTCATCGAACAGTTTGATTTTAAAATTTATTGGAAGAAAAATGCAGACACAGCCTAAAGTAGTAATGTTTACAACGCCGACATGCAGCTTCTGCAATGCGGCTAAAAGATACCTAAGAGAAAAAAGCATAAGGTTTACAGAAGTTGACGTAAGCCGTGATTACAATGCGGCAAGAGATTTACAAAGAATGACCGGACAGACCGGCGTGCCGGTAATTTTAATTAACAACCGTCCGGTTGTCGGATTTGACAGACCGAAGATAAATCAAATGTTAAATATAAAAGGATAACAAAAATGAAAATTAAACCGATGGATGACCGCCTCGTGCTTGAACTGCTCGAGGAAGAAACAAGAACCAGGTCCGGGCTTTACATACCGGATACGGCAAAGGAAAAACCGATTATGGGCAAAGTTGTTGCCGTTGGAACTGATGAAGATCTGCGCGAGAAAATTAAAGAAGGCGATAAAGTCTTGTTTGCCAAGTACGGCGGTGAGGAAATCAGCTTTGATGAGAAGAGCTACAAGATAGTCCAGCGTTCCGATGTACTGGCAGTAATAGAGGACTAATTAACTTCTAATTCAAACCATAGAATATTGGAGTAGCGGAATATTGGTTTTATTCCGCTGTTCCACCACTTCATTTCTTCTCAGCCTTCCGTTTCAAAAATATTTCAAGTTCATTTGATACATGTAATCTTTTTGATTACTCAAATTAGAGTGAAATTTCCACTAAGCTAATTGAATTCTGATAAGAAAAAGATGGCGTTTAAAATCACGGAAATAATTGATTAAATTTTTATATATTTCGGGCAATTTTAAAATGAATATGAGAAGGGATCAATTGACGCTTCAGCAGCAATTAAATTTTTATACTTTAGTTCGCTTAAGTTACTCACCTTTGCCGTGAACATTTATCGCCCAACATAACACATTCTACAAATGAACGACGGCATCAAAACAAAAAAGCAGTTGATCGAAGAACTAAGAAAGCTGCAAAGAAAAACTAAGAGGCTTGAAAAGCTTGCTGAAAGTCCGCGCAGTTCTAAAGAAAAAAAGAAAAAAGCTTCGTCTAAACCCGCTGGTAAAAGACCAATTAAACAGGAACAAAACTACCGCTCGGTGATACAGGCATCGCTCGATGCAATATTTGTCGCCAGGAACGGCAGACTCTTAATGGTAAACCCCGCCTGGGAAAAATTATTCGGATATTCCCGAAAGGAAGCATATTCAAAAAGCTTTGACTTCATGCAGATCGTGGCACCCTCCAGCCGGGTTGAATTTGAATCACTTATTAAGACAAGCCGGAACATCATGCGGGAACAAAGACATGAGTCTAAGGGGCTGACAAGCGCCGGTAAAATAATTGATGTAGAAGTTACAATTTCCGAGATTTTCTGGAACGGTAAGAAAGCCATCCTGGGCACCTACCGCGACATTTCGGTAAGAAAAAGAATTGAAGAGGCTCTCAAGAGAGAGGGTTTTATTTTCGACAACCTGAACGATGCAATAATTATTACCGATCTTGAGGGAAACATTTTAAACTGGAATTCCGCGGCAACGGAGATGTACGGCTTTACCAAAGAAGAGGTACTCGATCAGCCTGCGGACTTCTTAAACAGGAAAGAAGTCCATCTATCTCTGAACAGGAAAATAATCCGCTCAATAGAGAAAGAAGGCAAGTGGGTAGGAGAAGTCGAGTTCATCAGAAAGGACGGAGGTAAGCGTTTATCGGAAACAGTCGTATTCCCTTATTTTGATTCCAATGGAGAGCAGATTGCTCTCGTCAGGGTAAACAGGGACATCACCGAAAAGAAAAGAGCGGAGGAAGAGCTGCAGGAAAGCAAGAGACGATACGAGGAGCTTGCAAACCTTTTGCCTCAGACTGTCTTTGAGGTTGACTTAGCCGGTAATATTACTTTCGCAAACCAGGCAAGCTTTAAGATGTTCGGCTACACAAAAGACGACCTTGATAAGGGCTTGAACCTGTACCAGATGTTAGCGCCTAACGAAAGGAAACGGGCATCTGAAAATTTTAGCAGAAGAACAAATGGGGAAAAATTTAATAGTCAAGAATATATCGCCATAAGAAAAGATGGAACTGCATTCCCTATCCTGGTTTTTATCGCGCCTATAAACAAGAACGGAGTAATAACCGGGATGAGAGGTTTTATAATCGATATTACCGAGAGGAAAGAAATTGAAGATCAATTGAGAAAGCTTTCACGCGCGGTTGAGCAAAGCCCGAGCTGCGTAATGATAACAAACATCTTCGGCGACCTTGAATATGTAAATCCCCGCTTTACGGAGCTAACTGGTTATCGTGTTGAAGAAGTTATAAACCGTAATCCGCGTTTCTTAAAGACGGATAAAACTTCTGTTGATGAATACAGAAAAATGTGGGAACTGATTTCCAACGGCAAGAAATGGTCGGGCGAATTTTTAAATAAGAAGAAGAACGGAGAGCTTTACTGGGAGTCTGCCTCTATCTGTCCGATTATTGATGCCCGCGGAAAGATTACTCATTACCTTGCTATAAAAGAAGATATAACCGAAAAGAAAGAAGTAGAAAAGGAATTAATCTTAGCAAAGGAAAAGGCGGAGGAATCCGACAGGTTGAAATCGGAATTCTTAGCCCAGATGTCGCACGAGATCAGGTCGCCTATTAATGTAATTTTAAGCTACAATTCTTTTTTAAAGGAAGAGCTCGAAGATAAGCTGGACAGCAGCCTGGAATCTTCATTTGTTTCAATAGATTCCGCCGGCAAAAGACTGCTGAGGACCATTGACCTGATTCTTAATATGGCTGCACTTCAGACCGGTTACGTAAGCGTTCAGCTTAATCCTACGGATATTTCATCAATAATTTCCGGCTTGGTTACCGAATTCGAATTTTCTGCGAAGAATAAAAATATCGGTTTAACGTTTATTGATCTTGCCGGCGGGATGAAGGTACCGGCGGACGATTATATAGTAAGTGAGATATTTCAGAACCTTATCGGGAATGCTGTCAAATATACAACAGAAGGAAGTATAGAGATAAAAGCTTATTCCAACGGAGACAGCCGTCTGATTGTCGAGATCAAAGATACCGGGATCGGCATCTCGGAGGAATATCTTCCCAGGCTGTTTATGCCTTTCTCACAAGAAGAGACCGGGTACTCGCGGAAATATGAAGGCAACGGTCTGGGGCTTGCGCTCGTAAAGAAATATGTTGACCTTCTGGATGCCCAATTAAAGGTTGAAAGCAAAAAAGGGATAGGATCGGTATTCACTGTTATCTTCCACAAAGAATAATCCCGGTTTGATTTTTATTGATCAAACTGTTTGTCTCAATCTTTTTTATGAGAAAAGAATAAAACTTTAACGAACCAATTCTTACCGGATATATGTTGACTATTTCCCTTACTTTCAGAAGACAAAAAAAATAAGAAGATATTATGAAAAAGACGATAACTGTTTTCGGAAGCTCTTTGCCGAGGCACGGAGAAAAAGAATATGAAGATGCTTATAAGCTTGGCAGTCTGTTGGCACAAAATGATTTTAACGTATGCACCGGCGGCTATCATGGGATAATGGATGCTGTTTCAAAAGGTGCAAAAGAGAACGGTGCCGAAGCATTAGGTATAACGGTTGACGGTTGGGGCGTAACTCCGAGCAAACATTTAACAAAAGAAATCCGCTGTAAAAATTTATTCGAAAGAATTACGAAGCTGATTGAAACCGGAGACGGTTACGTAATCCTCCAAGGCGGAACGGGTACTCTCTTAGAGCTTGCCGCAGTTTGGGAGTTCATGAATAAAAATATACAAAAGAATAAACCTGCCGCCTGCCATTCAAGGATGTGGAAAGAAATTGTCGAAATAATGGAAAGGCAAATTGAACATGAAGGAAGAAAGACAAATTTGATTAGAAGCTTTGATAAGGTGGAGGGAATGGTCGAATACTTAAATAATTTATTAGCAGTTGACAAAGATTAGGTTTGGATGTGCTTAATTAGATTGCTATGGATGAGATTTTACACAAGTTAGAATTTCATTTGAGAAAGCTAACAATTGCTTCGAACACAGTATCAACATCCAGCTCTTTTATGCATTTGAATTTAACGTCGTTCCTGTAGCAAATAAGCGGGCGCGGCGAGTAAAAGAAGCATGGCGAGCACTCAAGATTAAGCGTTACAATCCTGTATTCGGTATTCCATGGATGAATGTAGTGTGTGTTAGTGGGACCGATGATTCCAACTACCTTTCTCTTCATTGCCGAGGCTATGTGCATCATGCTCGAATCGTTCGTTACAAAAACATCGCAACGTTTTACAATTGCCGCGCTCTGCGGCAGATTTTGAGTCTCGACTGTAATTGCGTCACGGGAACTAATTGACTCTGCGATTGTCTGCTTTAATTCATTTTCTTCGGGTCCGCCGAAGATTAATATCTTTGCCCTTTTCTCATCGATTAATCTTTTACCAAGCTCGATAAATTTTTCGGGCTCCCATCTTCTTTTTATATGGTTTTTCAGTGTTGCACAGCCGGGATGAAATCCAATTACAATTTCGTTGCTTTTAACGCCGTGCTGCTTAAAAAACTCAGAGGCATAAAGTTCATCCTGGGTGTTAACTGCAAAACACAGATCCGGCTTCTCATCTAATTGTCTGTTCAGCAGCTTTTCTACCAATCTAATATTGGTTTCAACGTTATGAACGGAATCATCCTCCGTTACGGTAACGTTATTAAGAAATCCAAATTCACGGGAATTCATTCTTAGATAACGTACGCCTGCCCGTTCGGGTGCACCGATAAAGAAGTTAATTAAATTGTATTCTTTACGGTTCGAAGGATAAGCGTTTATCGATGCATCGTACTTTTTTCTAAGGCTGAGAACAAACCTTAATGCCTTGAGCTTGCCGCTGTTTAGGAAATCATAAAAAATCACATTGTTTATATCTGGATTTCGCTCATACATTTCCTTTGCGCTCCGGAACATTACAAGAGCATCAATTGAAGCGTCCGGGAGCGCAGTGCGAAGAAGCCTTAATGCGGGCGTAAACATTAATGCGTCGCCTATGCCGGATAGAGCAAGGATTAAAATCTTCATTCAATAATAAAATTTTGTTGCGGAAATTTAGACAAATCTCCCCAAATTTCTAACCGCTGAATCGGGATAACTTCTTGCTGAAAGGAAAGCTGTATTGTAATCTAAAGATTCTCCTCAGTTAACTCTGTTATATGAAACCTAATAGATGTCTTTCTTTTTGAAAAATGCATCGTACTTATGTTTATCAACCGGCTCGTAATACTTCTCATACAATTCTTCCAGGCGCCGAAGAGTTACCGAGTCAAATTCCTCCTCGTCTTTATGCATTTTAAGGTACATCTTGTAGTCATCAAGCTCTTTCCGGTCGAATTTCTTTTCATACTTTCTGAGCTCATCCAAATATTTCTGCTGATCTCTGTAAGACATTCTAAACTCCGTCAGTTAATTCATTAAATGGTCATATTTAATTATCTGCCGTCTAGTCGCTCAAGATCTATAATCTATTAACGATATTTCGTGTGTCAAAGATAAAAAAACTTTCGCTAAAAGTGTAGACTTTTGTGTGTGAGCAGGATTCGATTTCAACTTTTACGAATTTCAATTCTTTACGTTTTAACATAATTTTAAGAGCAGTATTTCAATTTAAAGAAAGAAAAATCCTGTTGAATCAAAATAAAGAGAATGCGCCGGTTGTTTCTGTAATTATGACGGTATACAACCGTGAGAATTATTTACAGCGGAGCGTAGATTCACTGCTTAATCAATCGTTTAAAGACTGGGAACTGATCGCCGTAGATGACGGAAGCGAAGATAATTCTTTTGAGATTCTTCAAAGATATTCTTTGCAGTACAAGAATGTTAAAGTATTAAAGCACAAAAACATGAAGCTGCCCTTGAGCCGCAACAGAGGCATTAAAGCAGCTTCCGGCAAGTATATTACTTTTCTCGACAGCGACGACGAATACGAAAGAGACCATCTGCAAAAAAGAGCCGAGCTTCTTGAGAGCAGCCCGGAGATTGATCTACTGCACGGCGGCGTCAGCGTTATCGGCGACGAATATGTTAGAGATAAAAACAATCCTGAAAGCTTTGTTCATCTTTCCGAATGTACAATCGGCGCCACTTTTTTCGGCAAGAGAGAAGTTTTTCTAAAGCTTGGCGGCTTTAAGAACCTTAGCTACAGCGAGGACTCTGAATTTATGGAAAGAGCTGAAAAGCTGTTCAACGTAAAAGAAATAAATTTTAAAACCTACAAATATCATCGTGATGCTCCGGACAGCATAACCAATACTTATGCACAGCAGAAAATTTAGATATTTCATCATAAACAAGCCGTACGGTGTGCTTTCCCAATTCATCGACAATGACGGAAGAAAGACACTGGGCAGCTTATTTGATTTTCCAAAGGATGTGTACCCTGTCGGAAGGCTTGACGCAGACAGCGAAGGCTTGTTGATCCTAACCAACGATAAGTCTTTAACAGGCTTTCTGCTTAGACCCGGCAACAAGCACGAAAGAGAATATTATGTTCAGGTGGAAGGCGTACCCGGCAAGACAGACTTGAATAAACTTCGGGGCGGCGTTATTATCCATGGAAAGAAAACTCTCCCTGCAAAAGCAAAGAAGGTTGATGACCCGGGTTTCGCACCAAGAATTCCTCCCATAAGAGAAAGAAAAAATATTCCAACATCATGGATAAGCCTCACTTTAATTGAAGGGAAAAACCGGCAGGTAAGACACATGACAGCAAGTATCGGCTTTCCGACATTGCGGCTGGTAAGAGTAAGAATTAAAAATATTATTTTAAAAAATCTGAAGCCGGGAACCGTCAGGGAATTAACCAAGGAAGAAGTTACCGGCTTACTTAAAAGAGACCGTATTGAAAAGATCAAGGATTAAGGAATAAAAAACATTAATCCGCCGCTTTCTTGTTTTCAAAATTGGTCTGGAGGAAATCTCTGCTTTTGGGAATTTCCACTTTAATATCATCAATCGTTTCAATCTCTATCTTCAGATTACTTGCAGAAAAGTCCAGGTCATGCCCGCCGGATTTTGCATCATCGGATAAAAAATGGAAATGGTAGCCGGGAACATTAACCCCCTGCATATAAGCCGGAAATCTGAACCCAACTAAAGTTCCTTTAACGTTTTTAAGATTGAATATAGCTTCGCTCTTAATTATGTCGGCAAGATTTGTGTAAGGCTTAGTCTGTTTTGCGATGCTTCTTGTCTTTACTGTATTAAAAATTCCCGTAACTTTAATAGCATAAATTAAATTTTTTGAAGGAAGATTTTTGTCGATAAATTCCGTAAGCCTTTTATAATCGGTTTCTGTTTTCAAATGAAGAGTTTTACCGCCGCGGAAAAAGACTTCGGTAACAAACGGAGATTTTTCACTATTAGGAGGCTGGCTTACTTTACCGTTATAACTCACCCGGTAAACCTTGCCGTTAAGTATAATCATTTCCCCATCAACCCCGTTAAAGGTTCCGACACCGAAGTCGCCATGCCGGGTAATTTCGGAAATTGGAAAGCTGCCGTTCATAACTCCGCTCTCCAAACCGATAAACGGTGCAGATTGAAACAAGGTTTTGGAGTTTTTACCCTGCGGGAAAGTTATGGTTGAGCAAATGATTAATACAAAAAAAATTTTTATGAACGATCCTATTTTCATTTTGATTCCTTTTTAATAAACTGTTATGTTGATTCTATAATTGTGAAGTGCACTCCGGACACCTTGTAGCTTTAACCGGAATAGTAGAGTAACAATAAGGGCAGTCTTTTGTAGTCGGCTCAGCCGGTGCGGCAGGTTCTTCGGCGGCAAACTTTATTTTATGAAAACCTTTAACAACGAAGAACACCGATATTGCTACTATAAAAAAACTAATTATATTATTTATAAACATACCGTAGTTCAGCGTAACTGCCCCGGCAGCCTCGGCATTCTTTAGAGATGCATAAGGACCTGCTATTTTTGCGCCTGATTTTATGAGTATAAACAGGTTGGAGAAATCTACATTACCTATTAAATAGCCTATCGGCGGCATAATTACATCGCTTACCAGTGACTTTACAACAGTACCGAATGCGGCGCCGATTATAATGCCTACCGCCATATCAAGAACATTTCCCTTTATTGCGAAATCTTTAAACTCCTTGAACATTTTGACCTCCGGTTAATTTTGACATACATTAATTATTTAATATCGAATACCAGGACTTAAGCGATAGCGATTTTTATCTCAGATGGAGATTCATTCTTTAATTATTCAAACTGCCTGAAGTGAAGCTTCCAGGCATAACAAATGAAATTCCAGGTACTTCGGTAGCAGGTAAAAAATTTGTAACCACAGCGGATTCAATAAGTTAACCTCCTATAAACAAGATGGCACAATTCTTTATCATGTAAAATACAAGAACCTTGTAAAAAGGTAAAGAGCTTTACTGAAAAATTTTCAACCAATTGTACGAAAGGATAATATTATGAAATTGCGGTTTTGGAATGTGAAGAAATTGGCGGCGGTTGCGGCGGCGGTATCTATCTTGTTTTTAACAGGATGTAAAAATTCTCCTACGGGACCGCAACAGTCCCAATCAACTGCTGACCAGCAGGCAATGCTTAAAGTAATCGAGTCGGATTCTGCTGTTGCTTCGTTTTCAACAAACTATAATGAAGAAAGCGCGATGAGCATACTTGGAAAAACTTCTGTTGCTATCTACCCGCTGCGGGTCGGACAGAAGATGAGACTTGTCTCAAAAAACTTTACATACACTACAGTCGGTGATACTGCTTTCGGTACATACACCGCCACCTTCGAAGGCGTGCTTTTTATTGCTGCCTCTTACGATTCTTCGACAGGTACCCAGGACACCGTAATTCAAAAGCCTTTTACTTCCGTTATAACCAGAAAGGTAGTGCTGTTAAAAATTAACAACAACCGGTATGACACAACCAACTACGGATGGCGTGTTATCGCAGTCTCACTACCATCCGGAGGCACATTAAACTCCAGCGTTCAGATTACAAAGCTGACCGTCTTTATGCCGGACGGAAGCGTTGTAATCATCAACGACCCCAATGATTATTATTTTATGCGGGGTCAGGAAGGCGGCAGGATGCATGGACATAAAGACTGGGATAATATGCCGGGCTTTATGCGAAACCAGAAGGTCACAATCCAGGTAACTGTATCCAGTGCATATGCAGATACAGACTTTGTAACTCTAACTCACGGAGCCGATTTGGACGGCATGCACAGGGAAAAGCTGAGATTAAATCTTGTGTCCTCCACTCCTTCGGGAAGCGGCTACGTGAAAGTCTACGAGAAAACTTTCGTTACCCACTCCTTCCCGGGATTTTCAACAGCCGTTGTTAATGCTTTCCCTGCACAGGTTATATTTGACGATTCAACTCCGGTCGAGTCGGATACCTGGGGAGTTCCATATTTTATTGAGCGATAACGGAAAAAGCAGGCTTGCCTGCTGCAGATAGGCTCAATAAAATATTTCGGAGGGCACACTCCTCACCCGGATTGGCGGGTGAGGAGAAATATTTTTAAACTGAATATGGTATTCAATCGGCTTCGATCCGGGAAAATTAGATTGAATATAATTTTTTTCAATATTATGTTGGCTCAAATGAAAAATATGATTTATTATTTTACCGCATTACTTTTAATCGGCTGCGGATTCTTCTTAGGAGGCTGCAATAGTCCTGCTCCTACGGAACTTGTACAGGATAATTCTTCAACGCAGAATCAGGTTCAATACGAAGTAATTACTAAAGATCCTACAGATGCATATTACAGCAACGGATATGATACTACAGGTGTTACAACCGTTATCCCGCCTAATATAAATTTTATTAATGTAAGCGGAACTAAGGTAACAGAAAATAACACTACCAGGAAATTTTCTTTTGCACAGGCAATGTTCTTGGATAAGAGCCATCCGGTAATGGGACCGGGAAGAAGGCTTATCGGATACAGAACTTCTACGCCCGGCTTACTTATGTTTAACGGAGTAGCTGCCGATTCAACTCCCTTCAGGGTCAGGTTCAGCTATCAAGGAAGCGTAATTGATAGTTTGCTTGGCAATATGTTTGCACTTAACCGGCAGTTTAATTTCGGCTTTGATTCACGTGTACACGTTCAATATTATCTGAGAGTAAACATGCACGGAATCCCGATCGGTCCGCCAATAGACTTTTACGTATCTACTCCTCCGGAAATTAATGGTACTGTAAAGCTCGCCGGGCATCTTGCAAACGGAACCATGACCGGTGAGGTTGACTGGAATAAGGTGAACCCTAAAGACAGCATAGACCTGATAATTGGCGCCGAAAATCTTAAGGGCTCAACCTTTCCACTATTTAAAATTAGAACTTTTGACAGAGGAAAATTAATTATCCCGCCAAAGCTTCTGAACACAGTTCCGAAAGCAAGCTTTAACAAGCTTGTGTTTACCTTAGTAAGGAGAATCCGGACGAATCACAAAGAACAAAACGGCTTTGACCTGGTTATTTTATCTCAAAGTATTCACAGCATTATCTTAAATATTCCTTGACGAAACAAAGTGTAAAAATTATTACGGTTATTATAATGTTATTCGCGGCTAAGATATCGGCACAAAGCTCGTTCGGGCTTTCCGGTTATTGGTTCCCCGGGAATACGGGCACCACTCTGCTTGACGGCTTTGAAAGCAATCCATCAAATTTTTCTTTGCTCAAGGACTGGGGATTGACCATGCTGTACGGAGGCGATTTCTCAGGCAGTATTACTTCCAACCTGTATTTGATTTCCTTATCTAAAAGGTTCGGCAATAATTTTATTTCGGCAAGATATACTCCGGGATACCAGAAAGATTTTGTCTTCAACAACGGTCAATCAATTATTCTACAGGACTCGACGACTCAACCTCTTGACTCTAAATTCAGCTACAAAGAATTATTCGGGCTTGGCTACTCATATAAATTTTCAGACAAACTGAGTGCCGGGTTAACCCTTAGATATTTCACACAGGATTTTAACCAGGAATCCGTATATCCGATCTTTTCAGACACTCTTTATCTCGTCCGTGAAAGCATTGATGAAAAAGCTAATCTGTGGCGCGGCGATATAGGCATAAATTATTCCCCGTCTGATTTTGTTTCGCTTTCACTGTCAACTGTAAATCTGTTAAACGTAAATGCCAATACCGTCGATCCGGCTATCTCTCAATACGAATTAAGGAGAGATAAAGCAATTTTAGCCGGGGTATCTCTTAGTCCTTCAAAATATTTCGGCTTCAATCTTCTTTATGAATCCAACAGCGATTGGCAGTTCGGAATAAACAATTTTTTTGGCGCTTTCAACGGAAGTTTCGGCATCGGAGTTACGGCTTTCCACGACAGATACCAGTCGCCTTATATCGCGGGAATAATTCCTGCTATTACATATTCGACAAAACTTTTCGGAATTTCCCTTTCCGGCGTTAAATACTTTTCCGATAGGAACGTCCTCCACGGCTTTTCGGATTTTCAGGACACCGGGATAGACAACATCATCAACAACCGCTACAGCTATGATAAAGCAATGCTCACCGTAACTTTTACGCTTAACACTATAGTAGAGCGGTCTGTGCAGTTTTTAGATGTTAACATCCTGAATGAGATATTCCCGATACTAAGCGATCACTATCTTGATAAGCCGTTTGCTGTTGCCAAAGTTGTAAACTTGACCAGCCATCTTGTTAACGTAAAGCCTGTAAGCAGGATTGAAGGTCTGGGCAACGGCAAAATCGAATCGCCCGTTGTTACAATTCTTCCGCATGATACGGTAAACGTTCCGTTCTTCACTATTATTCCTTCTTCTTACGATAAGCAGAAGGCGGGAATTTCGTACGTTGACTTTTTTCTTTCTACAAGAAATGAAGAACCGGACGACCAAACCCAAAAGCCGATTCTTATTAACGGCATAAATGCCTGGGACGGCAAAGTTGTTAACCTCCGGTACTTTATAAAGAAGGATTACGAGTACTCGATGGATTATGCAAAGAATATTCTTAGCAAATACAAAAGCCGGTTAGACACAATGTCTTACGCGCTTTCGATTTTTTACAAGGCAAAGTTTATCTTCAACAATTTCGTTTCGAATCTTGTCTATGCCGCTAATCCGCGCGCAGAAGCCGACTACGTACAGTTTCCGCATGAAACGATAAAGCTTAAAGGCGGCAACTGCGACGACCTAAGCGTCTGCTACAGCTCGCTTCTTGAAAGCATCGGCATACAAACTGCACTTGTTGATTATAAGCCGGTTAATGGAATTGGTCATGTAAATGTTTTGGTAAACACGCAGCTTTCGCCGCAGCAGGCAAGGCTTATTACCCGGAACGACAGCAAATATTTTATACGTAAAAACGAAACCGGGAACGACGAAATTTGGATTCCGGTTGAGACAACTTCGCTTACGGACTTTGACAAAGCCTGGGACCTGGGCGCGCAGAAGTTTGATGAAGATGCGCTCAACAACCTCGGCTTGGCAAAAGGAAATGTCCAGATTGTTGACGTCTATTAAAGTAATGACAAAGGTTTTAAAAATTTTCTAAAGGTTAAAGAAATGAAAAAGATATTCCTATTTACTATGCTGGCAGCCGGCTTATTATCTGCACAGTCGTTCAAGATTGAAAAAGCAAAAGGAAGTGTTTCCGCGCAGATCGGAACAAATGAAAAATGGAATTCCGTTATTACCGGAGAAACTCTTCCTGCAAACTCGATGATCGAAACAGGTAAGAATTCACAGGTTCAAATTGATAACGGAAAGATAAAGTTTACCTTAGGCGGTTCCTCTGCCTTACCGCTTTCTAATTTAAAGAAGATGAGTCTGAACGATCTGATCCTGGCGCTCGCAATGGAAGATATGCTGAATGCGCCAAAGAAAAAGCAGGAGGCAAACTCGAAGAATACCGCCGTTTACGGCGCTCAGATCAACGGAATAAAATTACCCGTTGTCGAGACGAATGATTTCGGTATAATGAGGTTGAACGGTGCAGTTCAGCTTGCCGAAGCAGGCTTTAAAGAATCTGCGGTGGCGGACTCAAAGGACACTTTTAGAAAATATCCGGCTACAAAGAACGTTGCGTCATTCAGGATTTATTTTGCAAATATTCTTGCAGACCTGGGATTGAGTGAGGACGCTTATGATGAGTACAAGCAAATTCAATCACTTAAATTAACAAGCGATCAAAAACAACAAGTTCAAAAAAGTATGGATGAACTGGCTATGAAATTGATAAAGAAATAAGGATATACCGGTTTAAAAATAATTTTCTTTCAAAGATTGAAAATAGGTTACACCGCAACACAAAAGTTCTTTTTCATTTATATAAAATTTTATTTGAGAATGATTTTTATCCTTCTTATATTATCAAAGGAGACATAAAAATGAATATTGCTATATATTCAATCGTGATTGCACTATCATTTGTAATGACTGTACAATTAACTGCTCAGGATAAAGAAACTGCGGAACCCACCGTCGTCAATTCCGTTGATCTTATAAGGTACACCGGTGTTTGGTATGAAATTGCAAAAATCCCGAACAGCTTCCAGAAGAAATGCGCACGGAATACTACTGCAACTTATAGACTCCGTAGCGACGGCAGTATTGATGTTACCAACCGCTGCGTTGAAGCAGACGGCAGTGTTAATGAAGCTAAAGGAATTGCAAAGGTAGTTGATAAAAAGTCTAACGCAAAACTTGAAGTCAGTTTTGTAAGGATTCTCGGAATTTCTCTTTTCTGGGGAGACTACTGGATAATAGGTCTTGATAAAAATTATAAATATGCAGTCGTCGGGACGCCTACAAGAAAATATGGATGGATATTAAGCCGTACTCCAAAACTTTCAGATGAAGAAATGCAGAAGGTTTTTTCTATCTTAAAGCAGCAAGGTTATAACCCCAAAGATTTTGAGATGACCAAGCAGGATTTGTAGGCATTAAAAAAGGAGTGCAGTTACTACCGCACTCCTGTTAAATTGATTTTAGGATTGTTAGGGGTAAAATCTTAAACCCAATGCAGCATCAACTGCAGAGCCGAAATCAGGAGCCAATCCGACAAGCACTCCGATCTCAAAGAAAAACTCCAGCGGATTATTCTCCGGGACAACGTCAACACCGAACACTCCCCTAACGCCCAGATCCGCACCACTGTGGTGAGCATAGAAGCCTTCATCGCTGTACCAGAAGCCGTGTCCGGTACCTAACCCAAGCGCAACACCCGGACCTGCATAAAGGTTTGCAATGCGCGAGTGGAATGCATTGAAATGCCATAGGTAATCTCCACCGATCCGCGGACTTCCGAAATATGAAGAACCGATATCCACAACAAATGCATTATTGTTCTCTGTCCAGAACTTTAAAGTGGCTCCGGTAGGATCGCCAACCATTATTCCAAAGCCAAATCGTTTACCTTGAGGTGATTGTGCAAATATATTTTGAGAGCTTGTTAAAAGAAAAACAAACATAAGCGCTACAAAAAATTTAACCATCTGTTTACTCCTGAATAATTACAAAAAAACTTAACATTAATACATCCTCAAGACCATATGCAATATTATTATAAAATGGTTCAGCCCGTATTGTTGCTGTCACAATAAGTATAGTCAGCTAAAGTATTTAAACGAATTAAAGAACCTTGTGCCCCTGTGTAATAAAGAAACACCTGTCCCCGCCGCTTTACCACTATTCTTGAGCCGGTAAATTCATAGCTGACCATTCTTCGCGTGCCGGACCGTAAATACCGTTTACCTTTAATCCTGCTAAGCGCATCAGTATAATCATCTGCGCGCGGTGATGAATTTGATGCATCAGCAGAGCCGATAAGATCTTTCCCTTCTCCCATTCTTCGCCGTACATTTTTATTTTGTCTGATAAATTCTCATCCTTCCATTTATTTGAAAGCTCAGAGATAAGTTTATCGGATACGGTTTTATAGGCTGAAGATATTTTTACAGCCTTCTCAGGGATCGGTGAATTCTCAGTAAAATCTTCTATCATTAAATCAGTTCGATTCATCATCTCGGGTATCGTTTCGGTAATATGCCACGCAAGCCTGCCGAGCGAGCGAACATTATCGCTGAATCTTTTATTTAATGATTCATCGGTGAGATTATTAAAGATTTTTAGAGTTGATTCGGACTCGTAAGTCCAGTCTTTCTTGAAGTCCTCTATTTTATAATACATCTTTCCCTCCGGTTTATAATTTGTTTAAGAGTCTTCTTTTGCTAACGAAAGTATTGTTTCAATTAATTTCTTATCTAATCTGAAATCAGTCTTAATTAGAAGTTTTATCGTATCGCTGACACTGGTTATCAATCCTGCTTTTTTTGCCAGCAAGATTATACTCAATGTACCTAAGGTATTTATCTTAAAAGATGCAGCACATTTTCTTGCAGCCATATCGTCAAGTACTGCTTTAAAATTACGATGTTCATAGCAAAAACCCAGTACTTCGCTTTCCCCATTTCCCAGGTCCCATGCAATTACTTTATTATTAACTTCAATCTTTTTCCTAATATAAATGTAACCCTTTTCCTTAAGCCATTTTGAAGCACCATCATCAGAAGCACCTGCAAAAATTTCTTCAGAAACTGCGTTAGGTACAACTAAGTCTTCGCATAAGTCCGTAAGCAATTCTAGTTTTGAAATTTTCCCTAATGCAATAAATGGAGAAGCATTAACAACCCATTTATCCTTCACCAGAATATTCCTTTTTAAGTTCTTCCGGTGTAACCTGAAAAGGAGAAACTCCGAATCTGTAAAGTTCTTTCAGGAACTCCTGTCTGCTTAATCCGGCTATCTCAGCAGCTTTTGATTGAGATATTTTTCCTATCTCATACCATTTCACTGCGGCGGCAATACGCATTTCTTTGACGAAATCTTCAGGTTTACTTCTAAGCGCTGAAAATAATTCATCAGGGAAATCAATTACTATTTGATGGTTCATGCTATCACCTAAAAATAAATTTTCTAATGCTCAACAATATTAGAAAAATTAATTAAGTCCTTCAAGTATATCTTTCAGCTTAAGGAGATTGTTCTGCCAGTCTCTCTGTTTTATTCTTTCCTTCTCAACAACTTCAGGGTTTGCATTCTGGATGAACTTTTCATTCGACAGCTTTTTATTTATCCCGGCAAGCGAGCCCTCGAGCCTTGTTATTTCTTTTTGAAGACGGTTCCTCTCAACATCCAGGTCAATCAATCCTTTAAGCGGAACGAATATCTCGCACCCCTTAAGCACCGCCGAGGCGCTCGCCTTAGGCTTCTCAAGCTTCTCATCGATTGTTACTTCTTCAACTCTTGCAAGCTTCTTTATATATTCAATCTGATGCTCTTTTACCTGCGAAGATTTAATCATTGCCGTTACAAACTTTGAGGGCGGGATGTTCATCTCGCCGCGGATATTTCTTATCGCGGTTATAATCTCCTGAACAAACTCCATCTCTTTTTCTGCCCCGGTATCAATTAAGCTCTCGTCAGCTTTAGGATAATCCGAAGTGGAGATGCTTTCGCCGTCTTTTCTTTCCTTCATTGCCTGCCATAGTTCTTCCGTTATAAAAGGCATGAACGGATGAACAATCTTCAGCAGGACTTCAAATATTCCCAACGCTCTTGTAAGAACTGCCGACTTAACTTCTTCATTATCCGAGTACAGCCTATTCTTTGCCATCTCGATATACCAGTCGCAGAAGTCGTTCCAGACGAATGAATAAATTATCTTAGAAGCATTGTTAATCTCGAATTTCTCCATCGTGTTGTTAAGCTCGGAAAGAGTCTTATGAAGACGCGAATAAATCCATTTATCGGAAAAGTCAATATAGCTTTCTCTTGATTCCTCTGTTACAGGAATGTTTGCAGCGTTCATCAATAGGAATCTTCCAGCGTTCCAGATTTTATTTGCAAAGTTTCTTCCAATCTCGCACTTGTCGGTGCTGAACAAAACATCCTGACCGAGAGGCGCAAGGTAAATAACAGTGAACCGTAAAGCATCGGCACCGTAATCTTTGATTACATCGAGCGGGTCGGGGGAGTTGCCGAGAGACTTGCTCATCTTTCTTCCCTGCACATCGCGGATTACGCTGGTAAAGTAAACGTGGCGGAACGGTATATCCTTTCTGAAATGTAGCCCCGCCATAATCATCCTTGCAACCCAGAAGAAGATTATATCCGGCGCGGTAACAAGCGCATCTGTCGGATAATAGTATTTCTTTTCTTCTTCGTTTGCAAACACCTCATAAGCCCAAAGCCAGCTTGATGCCCATGTATCAAGCACGTCTTCATCCTGCTTTAAGTTTTTAGAGCCGCAGTGCGGACATTTTTCCGGCGGAGTAACCGAGACAATCGGCTGCTTACATTCAAGGTTGCAGTGGTCATCGCCGACGCAATACCAAACCGGGATTCTATGTCCCCACCAAAGCTGGCGTGAGATGCACCAGTCTTTAATGTTGCTCATCCAGTTATCGTAAGTTTTAGTCCAATGTCCGGGATAGAATTTTATCTTTTCTTCTTTCACAACATCGATGGCAGGCTTAGCAAGCTCATCTCCACCGGAGGCGGATCCGCTGTCCGCGGACATCTTCATGAACCACTGCTCTGAAAGGTAAGGCTCAATCGGAACGCCGCCGCGCTCGGAGTAGCCGACTTTGTTCTGGTAGTCTTCTATCTTTTCAATCAGACCGAGCTCTTCAAACCGCTCAACAACCTTTTTGCGCGCCTCGTATCTATCCAAGCCTTTGAACTCTTCCGGTACGTTGTGGTTCAGCGAGGCATCATCATTAAAGATATTTATAAATTCAAGCTTATGCCGCTTTCCCATTTCATAATCGTTAACATCGTGCGCGGGAGTTACCTTTACCGCACCTGTTCCGAATTTCATATCAACATATTCATCAGCAAAGATTGGAATCTCCCTCTGCGCAATCGGAAGTAAAATCTTTTTACCGATAAGTTTCCTATATCTTTCGTCGTTAGGATTAACGGCAACACCGGTATCGCCCAGCATCGTCTCCGGTCGTGTTGTTGCAACTATAATATGGATGTCTGTTCCGATTACGGGATACCGCAGATACCACAGCTTTCCGTTTACGGTTTTATAAATTACTTCCTCATCGGAGATGGCGGACTTGGAAGCGGGGCACCAGTTCACCATACGATAGCCGCGGTAAATCTTGCCTTCGTTATAAAGCTTTACAAAAGTCTCGATGACCTTCTGATAATATTCATCGTCCATAGTAAAGCGCTCGCGCTGCCAGTCGCAGCTAACGCCGAGTTTCTTCAACTGATGAATAATTATGCCGCCGTATTTATCTTTCCATTCACGGCAGTGCTTTAAGAATTCTTCGCGACCGATTACGAATTTATCAATCCCTTTTTCTTTAAGATAACCTACCACTTTGGCTTCGGTAGCGATAGATGCATGGTCGGTACCGGGAACCCAGCATGCATTAAAGCCCTGCATCCTTTTCATTCTTATAAGAATATCCTGGATGGTGTTGTTTAGTATATGCCCCATCGTCAGCATGCCGGTAACATTCGGCGGGGGTATTACAATCGTGTAAGGCTCTCTGCTTTCATCAACTTCCGAATGGAAAATATTTTCATCGAGCCAGTACTTATACCATTTATCCTCAACGGAAGAAGGATCGTATGCTTTAGGAATCTCTGTTATATTTTTATCAGTCATCTTTTATCAACAAATCAATTTTTGGGAGTCCAAATATACGGAAAAAATTGCAGTGGTAAGGGAAGAAAGGTACGTAACAAATCGGAGTACCCGCATAATAACAATTAAGCATAGCGCATGGAGCGTAGCGCAAAGCGGCGGTATGCGTTTTGTGCTTAGCATTTCAATAATTTGGAAATAATTTTTTAATTGGATTACTAATTAAGATGTAAGCAGACAATAGGTTTCCAACATTTACAAGCTTGAAATTTGGTTTAGGAGTTGTGAGAACTCACTGCGGAGTTGAAAGATGCATCTGGGGAGTTGATCGCATGACTTACGGAGTTGTGCGAAGCCGCTTAGGACTGGTGCGCGG
>JBJKRP010000306.1:0-3483 GCA_046704565.1 Ignavibacteriaceae bacterium
GATACTGTCATGCTTTTCAATTCCGGAAATTTTACTTCTCATATAAATATAATTGATATTGAAGTAATATCCGTAGGCAGCCTCAAAACGCAAGCCCGCATTGAAATAATCGTACACTTCTCTTATCCCTTGTAAAAGATAAGCATATTCAGGAGAATAGAACGAAAGATTATTCATAAAATTTCCGCCGAAGTTCTCGATCAGGTTGCCGTTCTTATCGTAGATATTATTGCCGTGAAGGGAGTGCTGGTAGAGAATATCCAGGTTAGCCCTTGGACTGAGCCTGTAGCTTACCTCAGCCGAGAGCTTTGCTGAATTAGGCTGAAGGTCTGTGCCCAAAAGGTATCCGTTATTCGAATAAGTTAAGGCTTCGCCTATACCCGGGTGAGAAAAAGTGTATGGTCTTATCTGCAGGTATTCAAGCTTTATAACCATGTCCTTGAAGATAACCGGATTGGTAAGCATTAGCCCGGCTTGCCATTCGTTGCCGTTGTTATTTCTTGCCCATTCGCCTTTAAAAAGATATGAAAAATTTATATCGTCAAAAATAATTGATGAGCTCAGCTCGATGCCGTTGACTGGCTTGTATCTCCCGTCGAATGCAAGGAATGAATTATCCAGGTCATTCATAGAGCGCTGAGCCGATTCCCAGAATAGGAAAGGGTTTAAATATGCAAGTTCAAAAGGTCTATCGGAATAAATTATCATCTGCGTAAGACCGAATGAAAGAGATTCATTTGCCTGGTAGCCCATCCTGCTTATTGCAACATACTTGGAAGGCTTGAGCTTAATGTTGCCGACAAGTGAATCGACATACTGCTCGGTCGGCTTTTGCACAAGCCAGCCGTGGAGAAAGTCATAACTGAACTTTTTATACGCTATATCGAATCTTATAAAATCAAACAGCGGAGGGTTATCGGAAAGGATTGTCCTGTCGATGTATCCGTTCCCCCAGTCGACTCTTTCCCTTCCAAGCTGAAGGCTGACAATACCTTTTTGAAGACGGATGTATCCGCTCGTCTCATCAAAAAAATTAATTTTTGTATTATTAAATGTATAGCTTTGACTAACCCTCTTGTCAAATTCAGCGGCATCGCGGCTGCCGAAGACAGTGCCGTTAGAGCCTTTAAGATAAAACCCAAGCCAGCCGTCATAACTTCCCCTTACTACAGCGCCAAGGTTAAAAATCGAACTGTTGTTATCCACCGACTTTGAATAAATGTATTCCCCTTCCAGCACAGGATCGATATAAAATGAAATTGAAGAATCATTATACGCATATAGATGCTTTTCGGAGTCGGATAAAAGCTTCTCTCCAAATGTTCCGGGAAAATTATCAAACAAATTTTTCCGGCGGTCACTTGCCGGGATCATTCCTAATTTATCTTCCATCCTCAAAAGGAAATCTTTATCTGTAATTGATAATCTGTTCTTGCTGCTGTCAATCTGTGTTAAATAGGTAACAACCTTCTGCTTAGAAAGAGGCAGTACGACATCATCATAATTATTAATTACTCCTTCGACCTGCATTTTCTTCAGGAAGGAGTACACAGGATGTCCGGCAGGAATTGTTTCTATCTGGCTGAAAGCAGAAATGGTTAATAAGAAAAAAGCCGCCAGCATCATCCCGACACGGCTTGCTGCCGATAAATAAGCGGTACCGGATTTAAATTCCTGTAAACGAAACTCCGTTAAACTTGAAGCAATCGGTTTACTATCCTGGCTTACCGGTTTGAAACAATAGATTTTTGAAGCTGAAAAAATGTTCATCCAAGAAAAATTTTGAAAGGTCGATAAGTCCGCAAAGGATTAGCCGGCAGGAAGAATTAAAACCCTTACTAAGAGTTAGCCTGCATCGGCAAATCTTCATTGCTCATGCTTTCGGTATCATAAAGGTCTATTCTCCCGGAAGCGCTGAAGGTAGGCACGTAATATTTAAATGCAGCTATCCAGTCTTCCTTTGAAGCATAAGAGAGCATAGTTGAAAACTCATCCACCATAGCATTAATAAAATCTTCGTTGTGCAAATATACCAACCGCGACTTAAAAATCTTATCGTGTGAAGTTGCAATTACTCCTTCTTCCGCGGTCAGCACCTCTTCAAATAGCTTTTCACCTTCGCGGATGCCGGTATACTCTATCTTAATATCCTTACCCGGTATTAAGTTGTTCAACATAATTAATTCATTTGCAAGATCAACAATCTTTACCGGCTCTCCCATGTCAAGCACGTAAACTTCGCCGTTGTTTCCGGTAGCTGAAGCCTGCAGGACCAATGACACTGCTTCGGGAATCGTCATAAAGTATCTTTTCATTTCCGGATGCGTAATGGTTATCGGTCCGCCCCGCTTCAACTGATTTATAAATATTGGAAGCACGCTTCCCCGGCTGCCGATTACATTGCCGAACCTTACCGCAACAAAGCTTGAACTGCTGTTCTTGCCTATACCCGTAACTATATTTTCGGCTATCCTTTTTGACGCACCCATAAGGCTTGTCGGGTTGACGGCTTTATCGGTCGATATTAAAATAAAGCTTTCTACTCCGTAGCGGTTCGCAGCATTTGCTACAATATGGGTCCCGATAATATTCACCCGCACTGCCTCTTCCGGGAACTTTTCTATTACAGGAACATGCTTATAGGCGGCTGCATGGAAAACAACGTCCGGTCTAAAGTCTTCGAATATCTTTTCAACTTTAGCTTTGTTGGATATGTCACAAAGGTACATACTAACCTTCTCATCCGGCAGGAATCTTTTAAGCTGAAGCTCCAAATCGGAAAGGTCGCTTTCGTTAATGTCCACTACGGCAATCTTTGCAGGCTCGTAATAAAGCACCTGGGAGGCAATTTCTGAGCCGATAGAACCAGCCGCGCCGGTTACCATTACTCTTTTATCCTTCAAGTACCCTGCAATTAATTTAGTATTTATTGAAACTGCCTGCCTGCCAATCAGGTCGCTTAAGTCGATATCCCTTACATCATTTATTCGTACCTTTATTGAATTAGAAATATCGTTGACGGTCGATATAACTTTAATATCGCTTACATTACAGTCGCGGGCAATCTTTAAAACCCTGCGGTGGAATTTCCTATCGGCTGAGAGAATGGAGATCAAAATTGTCTCTACCTTAAGCTTCCTGATTATCTCGGGAAGCATACCGGTAGTTCCGATTACTTTAACACCCTGGAAATATAAATTCTTCTTTTGCGGGTCGTCATCAATAAAGCCGACAACATTAAACTTGCCGGGGCTGTTCCTGTTTACCTCGCGAAGAAGCTGCTCGCCGCTGCTTCCGGCTCCGATTATAAGCGTACGCTTTTTATCCGGACTATTAATGCTGTTCCGCATTACCTCAAGGTACATTCTCTTTGAAATCTTAAATGTAGAAGAAAAAAGAAATGTTAACACCAGATCGGATAAAAGGATCGCCTTCGTAAAACCGGTAGCTTCATAGAGTTTAAAACCGTAAATAAAAATTAAT
>JBJKRP010000307.1:0-3685 GCA_046704565.1 Ignavibacteriaceae bacterium
AACGATCGATATACGCCATTTGGGGGTTATCCTGTTTGCGTTTTATTGCCTTGTCTAATTTGTAATAACAATATAACAATAACAAAAAAATTTTATACAAAAGTAGAAGGAAAATATTCATGTGATTCTTTTATTCCTTTTGTCCTTCACATTTTCTTGGCTGTCACAGCTTGTTCCGATTCTATCGGAAGACCACTCCGTGACAGATATAATTTTATTTCATTTCTAACCCGGCATATCCGGTATCAACTTCCAATACTGATTGATCGCCGTATACATAGTTCCTCGCACTGGAATATTTGTACTCTTCCGGCTTTAACACTAATCCGGCTTCAACCGGATTGTTGTGTATGTAACGCAGCTTTGCCCAAAACATCTTTTCATTTCGAATTACCTTATCATCAAATCTCCGCATCCAGAATTTCCTCTTTTGATCCTCATAGCCTTCAGCTGCCGATTTGAATGCTGCATCTATTCTCTTATCTTTTTTTATTAGGTATTCCATTATATCCCATGCAGAATATTTTTTAATGTCTCTCATTATGTCCGAAATTGTTCCGTATTTATTATCTATCAAAACAATCCAATGGAAATGAGACGGCATAATTACGTAGGCAAGTATCGTGAACTTATACCTCTGCTGATAATGCCTAATATTCTTGATTAGTATATCGCAGGCTGCCTTATCGGTAAATGCATTCATAAACTCTATGACAGTGGTTGTAACAAAGAATATCCTGCATTCTGTTAAGCTATTTCTATGTCTTAGACTCATTATCCGTTCCTCTCTGTCATGGTATGGACCATGACAGCCCTGGAATCATGACAGCCCTGGAACCATGACAGCCCGGAAAATTAAATATTCAAAATTCTATTTGTTCTTCATATTTCGCTAATGCCGTATATATATAAATCCAGGGACGGCACCATCTTACAATGCCATCCCCTTATAATTTATGATTGAAGATTTAAGATTGACGAATACAGATAGATGATTGAATGACTAATAATCATATCTCAACTGCCAATCAACCAACCACCAACAAGCCAACCTCCAACAACCAAATGCCTATTGAGCCGGCGGCGTTGGGTTTTCAGGCGGAGTATCTCCGTCGCTTCCTGCACCGCCTCTGCCTTTCGGTATAGGCTCGAACTGGACGAGTATTGCAGGCTTGCCCGTAAATGCGGCATTAATAAATTTACGGATTTTGGTCTTTATGTTCTTCAATGCCTTATCTGCCTCATCTCTTTCTATGGTTGCCTGGTTCCTTATCTTTTTTGCGTCTTCCTGCCTTTTATCTACGTCGATTAATTTTGCCGGCGCCTCACCCAATTCCGTTACATCAGATTCCTGAAGCCCGCCTTTTAATAGATCGGCTTTTCGTTCTACGACTATAGGCGATAATAACTCGCACTCTGCGCGAAGCTGGTTTATTCCTCTCGGAATCTTTTTACCAATCCCGACGTTAAAAAGCTTTAAGACGCGGGCATTGCCAACGTAAGCGCTGCTTGCCGCATTCCTTACTTTTGAGACCAGACCTTTTGTACTTGCTATGCATACATTCTGCTCTGCAGTAAGGTCTTCAAGATTCTTCTCCCCGGTGTTTAAGGCGCTCTCCTTTGCCTGTAGAGTGCCGATGCACTCCTGTAATACCGTAAGGTTTTCTGCCGGAAAACCTTTTGCGGTTAAGGCAGCTTCATTCCTGCCTATTGTTTCATCCAGCGCATTGCCGTCCTGGATATTATAATTAACTTTAGCATTCATCTTGGACTCCTATTAATTGTTTATGAATAATGTTAATTAGGTAAGCATTCGTAAAGAAGATATTTCTGTTGATAAACTTTTTTGCGTATTTATTCGATTTTCGAATGTTTTTTATTAAAAACCCACGGTACATTCGAAAAGAAAAGCGGAACATGAGCAAAGAAAGGCGGTACAGGCTTAAAGCAGCGTGGTACAAGCGTAAATTCAGACGATACTGTCTTGAAGAAAGACGTACACATCTTAAAGTTTGGCGTGCACAATCAAAAGCTGGATAGCACCTGTTAAAAGTTTTGCTGCACCGGTATAAAGTTAGGTGGTCACTGTAAAAAATAGATAGCAGCCAATTAAAATTTGAATTATAATTTAAAGAAGATTCCCGGTCATTGAAGAATTTTATATGGTGCTTTAATTTTGTTTTATTGTACTGTTCGTAAGCCTGATTGTTTGCTGCGGGGAAGAATGTGTAAAAGAAAAATTCATACGGACATTTTATATGTATTCCGGTATCTTTGTCCGGCGGAAAAATTCTGTTACCTGCTTGTCCGGTTAACCTTAACTGTGCATGCCGATTTTCTAAATCAGCATGACATTCAGATAAATTCTTTTGAGAAGAATTAATTAATCTTTGGTAAAGTCTATAGGTTGAATAGGGATACAATTTCTTTTTTCCCCCTCTTTTATTCTCACTGAAAAAATAATTACCCGGATACATCTATTATGTTTCATAAGGCATTCCTCTATTTTTCCTTGTTGATAAATTATAATTATTAAATGAGCTTGTCAAGAAAAATATTGATAACATTTAGCAACTATTGCTTAATATTTATGTTCATATTTAAGGAAAAATCTTATTCCTAACTATTATAACTTTGTATAATTGAAAATTAGAGATAATATGCCGATTAAAAATATTTCTATTTGGTTTTCTTGATCAAGACAAATACTAATAACAAATTTATCGATATATCTTTGATGCGAGCGGACTTTGTATATAGCTTCTTTAAGTAATTGCAGTTCGCTCCTTGAGCTGCTCGAGCTAAAGGGACTTTATTATGCTATGTGGCGCCAGCAGATCGGCGAACGCGAAAGAGAAACCTCCGAACTGGTCGTAAGCAAAAACGGCGATCTGGTAAATGATGAGGATGGAGATCAAAACTAATAAGATAATTGCATACGGTTGAGTTTAGCCTGTAACGATTTCAGCACACGCTGCGGTCCTGTTTATAGTCTGGGGATTTTATTAATCAGCACAAGGCACCGCAAAAATAAATTTGCTGCCCTTTCCTGTTTCACTTTCAACTCTCAGCTTTCCGTTTTAGCCTGCTAAAAATAACCATAAACTGTTAATGATGCATGAAAGGCTCGCGCCGGATATTTACAGAGGAATTTATTCTTTCGCGGCTCTCACTAACTGTTCCGGGACAAGACTATCTACACTTATGCAGTTCGGATAGACATGACTGTGCGGAAACGGCGTAATAATAGGGAAAAAATAATTTCCCCATTTATCGAAGTTCAAATTTCACCCTGAATTTATTTTGCACTATGTTTGTCGAACAAAACAATTCGAGACCTTTTTGAAGACAAAAAACAGTAAATATAGACGCGAATTCTGGGAAAGAGTACCCGGTCGTACGTACCTGTTTTTCATAACCTCGATATTCTTTATATTTTCAATATTCGGCTTTGCCGGCGATATTGTAAATAACCTGAACTTGCCGTCTCAGGTTGTTATACTCTGGTGCATTTATTCCGGGCTTGTTGGAGCGGGATTCGCATATTCCTTTTCGAGGAATATGAAGGCTCTGCCGTTTGTGATTATTTTTATGCTGATATTTATATTCTTTCCCTTTAATAATTTTTTTAAAGATAGCCTAAAAAACGTTGGAAATGGTAAGCAAATATTTGATGCGGTGGGAA
>JBJKRP010000308.1:0-13866 GCA_046704565.1 Ignavibacteriaceae bacterium
GTGGAGAGGGTGTAAAGCTTCTTCTTTACCGGGTCCTTTGCAAAGATTATCTTCCCGTCCCTGCATATATCCGAGATCATGTCCCATGGCTTGTTAAGGATAGTAATTCTTTCCGCCGTCGATACGCTCCTCGTCTTTTTCTTCGATTCCTGGTCTACGTCCAGAGAACTTATACGCTCGGCAAGAGCGTTTATTTCCTCAATCTGCTCCATGGTGTATTTCTTTTCGATCAGGCTGCCGGAATATTTTTTTGACTTTGCATAAAGGTTTTTCATAAAGCGAGCCATTGCAGGCTGGCTGCTTCTTACTTTATCAAACTCATTCTCACCGAACTCATTGCGTATTGCCTTGTTGTCCGGGAATGCCTTGTTGACGAAGTGCATGGTTAGCCTGTAACAGTCCCTGCACTGCTCCATGGTAAGGTTTAAGGAATTGGTTATCCCGGTCTGCACAGCGATTACGCTGGAGTCCGGCTCTACATTTTCGGCAGCTATTATTGCCTGCAGTACACTGTCTTCATAGGGGTCGGCGTAGTCCGGGTCAAAATCTATGAATTGCTGCTTATCAAGGTCAAAATAACCGAGCGTTGTTCTGCAGGTTCTTGTTGCCTCGGCGTCGGGACAGTAGTAATGCCTTCTGGGCTCTTCTTCGTTTTGCATTTTTATCACCTTTTTATTGTTGATTGATAAATAAATTTAGTTGTGATCGAATATCACACAGTTAATGCTCTCCAGCTTCCAGTTAATGCTCTCCGTCTTTCAGTTGACACTTTCCGGCTTTTAGTTGATGCTTTACGTGATTCAGTAGACACCTTACGGAGTAAAGCTAATATCTTCCGAAGTCCAGTTAATACCTTCCGGCTTCCAGTTGATGCCTTACGTAATTCAGTAGATACCTTACGGAGTAAAGTTAATATGTTCCGGAGTCCGGTTGATAGTTTCCGGGCTTCAGTTAATACTTTTCCGGGTTCAGAAGATATACTGCGGCTCTTAGCTGCTGCGGTGCATAGCTCAGCAGACAAGAATAAAATATTTTTTGAATTAGAATAAAGTCGAAGGGGAGCAGCTGTAAAGGGCGGGCTGCCAGCCGGAATAAAATCAGCAGCAGAATAATAATGAATCAAAGCTGCAGAGCCGCGGGAGTTTTTGATGTACTTATCTCTTTTATTAAAAGCACACAGAAATCGGGAATCTTAATACCTGGATTCCCCGGCAAATGGGTTAAATATTATATCTAAAGTAAACTATGACTAATGGTGACAATAAGTTACAATTTATTACTTTGATTGTCAATACGAAGCCCGTTGAGTAATGCCGTTGAAATAGTGGATGCGCGAGCTTAGTCCGTTACTCCATTATTCCAACATCCTAATGTACTGCCACGAAAATAACTTTACTTGGCAGTCATGGTCCATACCATGACTTGACATAGTTTTTAGTAAGTATCATCGCATTCCTGTCACGGAATGGTAAGTGACAGCCGAGTCTGATGTATAGAAGCGTCGGTACCAGTACACTAAGTTTTAGTTTTGCATAAGATGACTATAAACCGGGAACATTTTTATTTGTTTGGATTGATTATTTTATTAAGTTGATTATGCAAAAAGCAGAAATATGTTATAAGCCGAAAAAGTGAAGAAGGCTTAGGGTTATGGGTGGTAAGGGTTTGAGCTTGCATGTTTAATCAATTAAAAATTAGAAATTAAAATTTTACAAACTCAGCAGAAGTTTATAAGCTTAGTGAAGGAAGAAATCTGTTAGGTGGAAGAGAATTTCGGGCTAACAGTCTATTGAATAAAATAAATTCTACATTCAACATAAATAATTAAAATATGTTATGAAGATTATGCATAAATTCATTTGGAGTGATAGGCGGAAATATGAATTTGGCTAACACGCCAAAAGGAATGCGGCATGATCGGCTTAATTGATAATTATAACGCAAGGTTAAATATGGAAGAAGATATTAAATATTCATTAAAGCTTAATAAATTTTTAAAATACTACATCTCGACTTTACCTATACTTTCCGTAATTGTTCTTTTAATCTTTGTTATGTATGCAGGCATTACCAACTTAAAACTATTAATTGGATTGCTTCTTTTTTTTACTGTATTGCGGAATTGGTTTAAATATTTCAAGCGTCCAGTTAAAATCAAAGTATTTGAAGATTATGCAAATCTTTATAATATTTTTAATAAAGAAACGACTATTAAGTTTAGCGATATAAAATCAATTGAGAGTAATCGTTCGCAAGCCTTAATAATTCGTACTAAATCAGAAAAAATATTAGGGGTAAATGGATTCCCGGAATTTTCAAGGTTTGTCGAAGATATAAAAAACAAGAATAAGGAAGTGGTGTTCAAAGGTTTGTAAAACGTTTTAACCTTTTTAATCTGCCTTCGGTAGACAAGTAAGTAAAAAGTCAAGGCTGAAATAAAGCATATAATCATCGACTCGATCCAGACCGCCGCAGGCGGTAGAGCGCTTAATGGAAATCTTTAAATAATTTATACGGCAGTGCTGCGTTTTAACAACTTGTTCAGGGAATCGGGATAACACGGCGTTAGGCGCAATATAAATAAAGGAGCTTCTATGAAATTATTAAAACAAATTATTTTGATTGTACTTATTTTATCGTCAAAAGTTTATCTACAATCAGTTGATAATTTATTAAAGAAATCGTTAGATAAAATAAATTTATTAAATTGTGTAAGTTATAAAAGCGAAAATGGTTCCAGCGCTCCGAATGATACTGTTATAATAGACACACACACATCATTTTATAAGATTATAACCCAACCGAGTGATTCCATAATAGGAGCTAGATTTTTGCTTTATCTAAAAGACACTTCAAAAATATATCTTAGCTATTATAATAAAGTAGTTGCAAGATATGATTGGGATAATAAGAAAGTTATTATAGATACGCTTAATAAAAAGTATTCAATTTTGCCTACTCCTTTTTTTGAAGAGATAAAGGGATTATTAAAGTATATAATTAATAATCGAGATAGTGTACAATGTGATGTTAAAGAATACACAGACTCGATTAAGTTCAGTTTTATTTTTATAGGAAAATCGGTTAAGCTTAGAAAAGAACTAATCTCTTATTATGAGCCGAATGCCGTTACTAAATTTTATTTATGGACTACCAAAGATTTATTACCATATAAACTTTTGAAGGAACCTCCTAATCAAACTACTTATGAAGAAATTTATAATTTGACTAATTGTGATAGTAGTGAAATAATTTCGAAACAAATAGGAATATACTTGCCGGATGGATTTAAAATGTCAAATAAAAAAGGAAATGAAATATCAACTGCAGTAATTGAAGGAGAGGCTGCTCCTGTTTGGAAATTAAAAAATCTATTTGGAAAGACTATCAAATTTTCTAAATATAAGGGAAAGAATTTACTAATCGAATTTACTGGCTTGGGATGCGGACACTGTCAAGATGCCATTCCATTTTTGAATAAATTTAATAATCAATATAAGGATAAAGATTTTTGTGTCATAAGTATCGAATCATATTCTAAAAATATTAGCGCATTGAAACGTGAGAAGGAAACAAATAAAATTAGTTATGAGTTTCTTGTTGGAGATGAACAGACAGTAAATAAATATAAAATTTATGGTTTCCCTACTTTTATTCTTATTAATAAGTCAGGTATAATTAAAAAGGTCTTTATTGGTTATGCTCAAGGCGAAACTGAAAAAGAAATTAGAGCATATGTAAATAAAATGTAAAACAAAGATTAATACTAAATACGCAGAGGCACCTAACAGAGCAATTAAAGGCGACAGAAAGTCCATATTCGGCATTTCGGTAATTGTTGGGTTGGCTAGCCTGCGTCAGAGGCGAGGTAAGCTGTGTTGGCAGTCTTGTTCAAAGTAGTTAAGCTATGAAAAGTTTTAATAATTATCGGCTACGTTAATGTAAGCAGCATTGCTATTACGGGCTGTGGCTTTTGCACAACGCCGTTATATGTTTTAATAAAATATGAAGGGAACAAAATGAAATATTTATTATTGATCTTATCTTTTATTTTGGAGATGTCAATAGTCCATGCGCAGAATGAAAATATAATCCATCTGCAAAATAAAACCATTGAAGTTACCGGTTTAGAACATTGGACAGTGAAAATGATTCAGGATTCGCTGGACAAATATTCACCCGGCGATTCTCTACAGTCCCACGCTTGTGCTGCCATTCTCCGTTATAAGCTACACTTTGCTGATGCATCTGTAATAACTTTCTTTCCTGATAGAACAGACTTTAAGAAACAATATGTACTTGTAAGCGTTGTTGAGCCGGAGGATTCGTCCAGAGTACATTATAAAAGAACATCCTTAAAATTTGATACATTATCAATCAAGAGAGAATGGAAGTCCGGAATTAATATGATTCTAAAGCATCCAATGGCGTTCCAAGCAGAGATAGCTTTATACTTAATGAGTGACAGTGCGAAAAAGAATTTTTCTCATAATCTTTATGATACAACAGGTATATCCTCGCTTGGGGCTTTTCTTAAAAAGCATAATTCAAACTCAGATGCGGAGGAAGCGCGGTTTATCTTAAAATCAGATTCAAATTTCTTTAACCGGATGGCTGCCGCCGCCATGTTGATACAGTTTTCAAAGAACGATACAACATGGTGGAGTTTAATGGATGATTTGCTTGAATCTGATGGTCCGGCTAAAACAACATCACAAGAAGTATTGGCAGAAATGACTGCAAACAAAGCACATCTAATTAACTGGATGCCGGAAGCGAAAACGATACACGCAATATTAGATGGAACTAGTTTATTTTCAATGACGACTGTTTGTAATCTACTGGTAAAAACAGGTGCAAAACCGGAATGGGCAAAAGCTTTTTTGAAAGGCGGAGGTAGAGCATTGATAGAATATGCCGGGGCTCATCAAGAGTTTGCGCGAAAGCCGGCGTTAAGTTTGCTTTGTGCTCTTAGAGGTAAAGATCTTGGAAATGATGCAGAAGTCTGGCGCAAATGGATTGAATCGCTGTAGAAATATTGCTGAAGGAAAATAAATTATTTGAAAAGAATATAACAAAATATTTTTAAGCCGACAGCCATGTGGTGGTAAACTGTATTCGCACTCGGCATTTTGATATTATAGAGCTGGTAATTCCCGCGAGGCGGCAAGCAGTTTCGGCATTTTGTGTAACATAGTAGTGTTATGAAAGTTTTTTTAGGATTAAAAATATATTTTATTAAACCGGCATTGTTGTTCAGGCATAGCCACTATGTGCGCAGCAACTTAACCGAAAGCCGTTTGGTACTATTGAGTAAAAGCTGCACATATAATTTTTATTCTTAAGTAAAGGATGATGATATAATGAGAAAACTAATTTATCTTATAATTGTAATTTCTTTATTTGGCTGCAATACCAGGAAGAATACAGGCATAGTTCTTAAAAAAGGCAAGGCAATCATTGAAGGCAAAGTATATAACTTTAATGACAATAACAGGGTATTACGTTTAGCTTCTGAAGGGGTTGTCAAAGATATTGAACAAACTGCAATATTGGATTCTTTGGGAAATTTTAGATTTGTAATTCAGGTTTTCTATCCTCAGGATGTAAGTCTAGTATTTGAAAATAACAATGCAACCTTATACATAGAACCGGGCGACAGTTTATTCATAGAATTAGATGCTAACGCATTTGAAAAAGATCGCTCTCCGAATTATAAGATTACCGGCATGAATTCCTCCACGTCAAAAAATATTCGCGACTTCTACCAATTTCATAATCCTTTTTCTTATGTCCCGCAATACAATAAATCACCTAAAGAATTCTTAACTGATTTGAGAAATCAGATAAATCATGAAGATTCCATCCTAAATGAATTCTCTATGAAAAAGAATCCAACTAAAGAATTTATATATTGGGCAAAAAACAACATAAGATACACTTTTGCGAATTACATAATGGGATATCTCACATATGGAAGGAACAAAAAAATATATAAGCAAAATAAAACTGAAATGTTTAATACCAATATGTTTCCGGTAGATAAAGACTCCGCAATTGTGTGTGATCTATACATTGTACACTTATATAATTATATTGTCTTTAAATATCTATATAGTGACTCTATTTTTAATGAATTACAAAAGAGAAAAGAATTTCTAAACGCTTACAGCAGAGTTTTTAATAATATTGTAAAAAATGAAAAACCCGGGCTAAGCAGAGACTTTATGATTTATAAGATACTTCATAATCTTTATGACTACAGGTCTCCCGATATTTCTTTAGATAGTGTAGCGGCAATTTGGAAAAGCTATAAAAAGTATATAAATAATCCTGTATTAATTAAGACTTTTAATGAAGATGTGGTTAATTCTGAAAAGCAGATAAATGAAAAGGATAGTTCAATAAATTCAAATTTAGTCTTAAAGTATAAGTCAGTCGATAAATTTTTCGAAACACTTCATTCCAAATACAAAAATAAAATCATTTATATAGATATATGGGCAACCTGGTGCGGTCCATGTCGTGCCGAAATACCGTATTCAATTGGTTTGCAAAATTATTTTAAAAATAAACCGATAGCATTTGTGAATTTATGTTTCGAGTCGGATAAAAACGAATGGGAAAAGATTATTGCAAATAAAAATATTAAAGGCGATAATTATTTCCTTAGCAGCGATGAATCAAAGCTATTTAGAGGTGAATTAAAGTTTGCCGGATTTCCTACTTATATGATAATGGATAGAAAGGGTAAATTGATTAACAAAAATGCACCAAGACCCTCAGACAGAAATAATATTGAAAATATTTTAAACAAATTGATTAAAAATAGTATTTAGATTAAAGTACCTAATAAAACATTTTAAGCCGACAGCCTTGCACGCACCCGGGTTATTAAAGATTTATAAAGTAGATGATCTCCGCTAGGCGGACAGGCTGCTTTAAGTATCTTGTTCAAATGAAGGCTCTAATAAGTTTCTTACTCTGACATAGCCGCTATGTGGGTAGCGGCTTAGACGCAACGTCTACGCTCAAGGATATAACATCTTTCGATTGATTCTGGTTAGCTTTTATGCTAACTTTGAAATATGCGGGAAGTAAATTTTTATCAAACTGATTCCGGGAAATTTCCGGTGAAAGAGTTTCTTGAATCTCTAACTGGAAAGCAAGCTAAAAAAATAACCTGGGTTTTAGAACTCTTTGAAGATACCTCAATTGTTCCTAAACAATATTTTAAGAAATTATCCGGATCTGATGATATTTGGGAAATAAGAATAATTTATGCCGGTGATATTTTTAGGCTGTTAGGATTCTTTGATATAGATGGAGACTTTATAATAACCAATGGATTCATAAAGAAGACACAAAAGACACCATTAAATGAAATTAAAACAGCGGAAGAAAGAAGAATAATATATTTTGAAAGGAAAAGAAAAAATGAGTGATTTGAAAAAATATGTCGCACAAAGGAAAAAAAACGATAAAGAATTTGCTGAGAATTATGAAATAGGCTATCAAAACTTTAAGATAGGTGTTCTGTTAAAGGAACTGCGAGAAAGTTCCGGTTTAACTCAAGAAGAATTAGCTGAAAAATTAAAGACAAAAAAGTCAGTTATATCTAGAATAGAAAATCATTCAGAAGATATAAAGCTTTCAACGTTAGGTCGCTACGCAAGAACATTGGGCAGAAAGATAAGAATAGAAGTTGTTTAGCAAAGCGGATGCATATAACCTCACGCCGCCAGCCGGACAGTCCACCTTTGACGAGATCCCGGCTAAAGCGGTTGACGTAGACTTGCTTAATATCCGCCAGCTAAAGCAGACGGCAAGAAAATATTTTTTAGTCCTGCTGCACACTCTTTAGGCAAGCAAGTTGAATTTAGAGTGGGGGAGCGCTAAAATAGCGCTTTGACTTTCTTAGCCTCGAATTCCGTTGGAGAATAAGAAGCAGAGATGAAAAGTTAAACTTATATCCCTTGCAATGCAGATGAAGCGTATGCGAGTATCACTAAAGAGCCCTATTCATACCAATTGAATCGGGATGCACGGCGGGGTCTGTGTAGGGGATGTCTAGAAACAGGTATTCCGTGTAAACAGAAAGAATTTACTAAAATGGATTTAATAATTAATATTTAGTGAACTAAAAAGAAAAAATTTCTTATGCCGGAAGTTTATCGATTTTACTGAATGTCCGTTAAATTATTTTGGAAAGATCATCGCCCTAAGCATATACATGTAGTATCAGGAAACAACAAATTAAGAATTACATTTGACGGTGAAATAATATCTGGCACAATTGAACAGAATAAGCTTAGAGTGTTAAGAGAATGGCTGATTAAAAGACAGAATGAATTAAACGATTGTTGGGAGAAAATTTCCAATAACCAGCCAATTGAAAGGATTGAACCATGACACCTGATATGTATATAGCAGAGCAGTTTATTTAGGAAATTTTATTCTATTCGAAACTGTAGAAGGAGAGACAAGAACCATTGATTTGAAGCCATTACTAAATGAAGACATGGGAGCTTTTAACAGCATCAAAGAAGAAAATAATTTTAAGAAATTTTATCTTGCCGATAATGTTTTAACATGGATGTAGATATTCCGTTTGAAAGTGATAAACAAATTAACCAATTTGATATTGCTCCTGAATATATTTATGAACACAGCTTCCCGCTTGTTCCTGATAACGGCGGATACCGCATAGTAATAAATCAACAAGCTTAATACAAATAAAATGAGGAATCTACCGGCTAAAATTTATATCCAAAACCAAGTCCAGCCCATGGCATTACTTGCGGCGGATATGTGAATAAATCGAAAGCGATGCTAAAAAACACGCCGCCGTCTTTAGGACTGTATCGGTAGCCTAATGCAAATGTTGGAACGATAGTTATATTGGTTGGATTATTAAATGTATCCGAAAATGTCAATTCCGAAGCCGCAATTAAAAAGCCGCCGCCTATTTCTAAATAATTATTTCCGTAAATGTCGATTAAATAATTTCCCATAGCCAGCGGGAAAAATGCTATGCTATGGTGCCCGCCTGAATTGGATACGGAGTTGCTGAAAACCCAGCCGACTCCAAAGCGCATTGTAAAATTATTGGAATATGTATGCTCATAATTAATAGAAGAAAATAATCCGCTGCCGAGAAGCTCAAGATAGACGTTATTGTCAGCAGTTCCCTTTTTCTGCGGGAATGCTAAAGCGCTGACTAATAAAATTAGAATAATAGCTTTCATGTGCTGCCGTTAATTATTGAATTGGTAATTATAAGTGTACCCTATTATGGCTCCGATTACAGCCGCTGCAACAGGCACCCATAAAAGTTCCTCTATTCTTGAAGTTACATGCTGGCTAAAGTACTGATCCCAGCCTGCGCTTTTGAAAGGCGGCAGTATTCCATAATCCAGCAATACGTATCCGATCAAAGTTCCTGCTGGGAATCCAATGCCTGCACCTAACCACCTGTTGGTATAATAAATTTTATTTACCTCGTTGAGCGGAATATATTTGTCCTTAGATTCAACGTTGATAAAGCCGATGCTGTCTTTCCTGAAGCTTATACTTTCGGCATTGAGCTTTTCGCCGTCTTTTAATTCTAAGTAAGCGGACGGCTTGCGGAAATCGACACTGTAATAATTTATATCTTTTATATCTTTTACGGATAAGGCTTTGGCTTCTCTATAAGTGTCGCAGCCTTTCAGCACTAAAGAATCTCCCCGGATAAAGACTCCTTTTGAATAAATGAAGGTGCTGCCGTTTGTTAATTTTATATTAAGTGTTTTCCCTTTGGCAAAATTGTTAAAGCTGTTATAGAAGTTTTGCTTTGAAGGGAAGTCTTTTAGAACATAATTTGCACAACCTGAATAGATAAGACTGGCAACTGATATTAAAGTAATCAGTACCGGGGAAGAAGACACCCTGGTATATTTCATTTATTCACCCTATAAATGTTGGGCTCAAACTAAGTAATCATCAAAACAAAGTCAATTAAAATATAATTCTAATAATAAAATCCTTTTAGCAAACTTTGTGTGTCCGCCTTTCTCTTCCATTTTGTCGAGTCATCCCGTTTTTACTATTTACCCATAAACCTAATTCCGGACAAGACACAAGACAACAACAAACCACAAACTACAAACCACCAACTTGGTAGAGTTCTCAGATGTAAGAATCCGGCTGCCGTTGTTACCTAACTTTGAGTTCATTCCTGTTAAAAACCTTAAATATGTTCAATAATCGGCTCAGCCTGTAATGGTATAATATTTGGGAAAAGTAGAACACCTAAAAAAAGAGAAATATTCAATATTATAATTGGAAAGAAGATGGAAAGGAAAAAAGTAACGATAGATGGTAATGAAGCAGCAGCGTATGTGGCTTACCATACTAACGAAGTAATTGCAATTTACCCGATTACACCGTCATCAAATATGGGTGAATGGTGCGATCAATGGGCATCGGAAAATAAGAAAAATTTATGGAGTGAAATACCTTCGGTAAGCGAGCTTCAAAGCGAGGGCGGAGCCTCGGGAAGCACGCACGGCGCTTTACAGAGCGGCGCATTAGCTACAACATTTACCGCATCGCAAGGTCTCCTCCTGATGATACCTAATATGTTCAAGATAGCCGGCGAATTAACCTCAACAGTATTTCATGTATCGGCAAGATCAATAGCAGCGCAGGCGCTTTCGATATTCGGAGATCACAGCGACGTTATGGCTACACGCTCTACAGGCTTCGCTATGATTGCTTCAAACAGCGTTCAGGAAGTTATGGACTTTGCATTGATAGCCCAGGCTGCTACTCTTGAAGCAAGAGTTCCTTTCCTCCATTTCTTCGACGGCTTTAGGACCTCGCATGAAGTAATGAAGATTGAACAGTTGACTACAGACGACATGCATGCTATGGTTAACGAAGATTTGGTTATTGCTCACCGCGAGCGTGCTTTAACCCCGGATCATCCTTTTATACGCGGCACAGCACAGAACCCTGATGTTTACTTCCAGGGAAGAGAAACCGTGAACAAGTTTTATATTGCCTGCCCGGATATAGTTCAAAAGCAGATGGACAATTTTGCTAAGCTTACGGGAAGACAATATCATTTATTTGATTATGTAGGCGCACCTGATGCGGAGAGAATAGTTATATTGATGGGAAGCGGCGCGCAGACGGCGGAAGAAACCGTAGATTATCTTGCCTCGAAAGGTGAGAAAGTCGGTGTTGTTAAAGTAAGATTATATAGACCTTTCTCAATCGACCATTTTATTAACGCACTTCCAAAGACAACAAAATCAATAGCAGTATTAGACAGGACAAAAGAGCCGGGAGCTTCCGGCGAGCCTCTTTATCTCGATATTGTTAATGCTATTTCGGAAAAGCACATTAACGGCGATCTTCCTTTTGCTTATCCTAAAATTATCGGCGGACGCTACGGATTGTCTTCAAAAGAATTTACGCCCGCAATGGTTAAAGGCGTTTTTGATGAGCTGTCCAAAGGACTCCATTCGGAAAATAAAAACAAACCGAAGAACCACTTTACCGTCGGTATTGTTGACGACGTGACGAATACAAGTATTGATTATAATCCTTCGTTCTCGGTAGAAAGCCCCGAAACGTTCAGAGGAATGTTCTACGGATTAGGCGCAGACGGAACCGTAGGCGCTAACAAGAATTCAATTAAAATTATCGGCGAAGGTACTGATTATTTTGCCCAGGGATATTTTGTTTACGACTCAAAGAAATCCGGTTCTACCACAACCTCGCACTTAAGATTCGGTCCCAAAGAAATCAAATCGACTTACTTAATAGGCGAGGCGCATTTTATAGCATGCCATCAGCAGGTATTCCTTGAGAGAATGGATATGCTGAAGAATGCTGCCGAAGGATCAACATTCCTGCTGAACACTTCGGTACCTAAAGAGAATGTATGGGATTCGCTTCCTGAAAAAATTCAGAAAGATTTAATTGAAAAGAAGATGAAGTTCTACGCTATCGACGGCTACAAGGTAGCCAACGATACGGGCATGGGACAGAGAATTAACACAATAATGCAAACGTGCTTCTTCGCTATCTCAAAAATATTCCCTAAAGAACAGGCAATTGAAATGATTAAGACTTCCATTAAGAAGACTTACGGGAAGAAGGGCGATAAGATTGTCCAGATGAACTTTAACGCTGTCGATCAGACGCTTGCAAATCTTTATGAAGTAACTGTTCCGGCAAAGGTAACAAGCAAGATCCAGTTTGAGTCTGCTGTAAGTGATAAGGCACCGGAGTTCATAAGAGAAGTAACGGCAAAGATGATTGCGGGCGAAGGCGATCTGATACCGGTTAGTAAAATGCCGGCGGATGGAACCTATCCTTCATCCTCAGCTCAATGGGAAAAGAGAAATATCGCTCTTGAAGTTCCGGTATTTGAGCCGGACATCTGCATACAATGCAACAAGTGCGCGTTTGTTTGTCCTCATGCGGCAATACGAATTAAGATTTATGATGAAAAGCTTCTTGAGAATAAACCCGAAACTTTTAAGTTCATGAAGTTCAGAGGAAAGGATTACGGAGAAAACTTAGCCTACACAGTTCAGGTTTCTGTAGAAGACTGTACCGGGTGCGAATTGTGCGTGGACGTTTGTCCGGCGAAGAGCAAGAAAGAACCTGTAATGAAGGCGCTTCACATGGTTCCTCAAGGTCAGGTAAAAGAACAGGAAAAACCGAACTGGGAGTTCTTCTTAAATCTGCCTGAAATTGACAGGAGATTGGTCAACACAGCGGCGATAAAAGACTCGCAGTTCCTGCAGCCGTTGTTTGAATTCTCCGGTGGATGCTCGGGATGCGGCGAAACTCCTTACGTTAAGCTTGTAAGCCAGTTGTTCGGAGACAGGTCAATCGTTGCAAATGCAACAGGCTGCTCATCAATTTACGGCGGAAACTTACCTACTACTCCGTGGGCAACAAACAAAGACGGCAGAGGTCCGGCATGGTCTAACTCATTGTTTGAGGATAACGCCGAATTCGGATTCGGTTTCAGGCTTGCGATTGACAAGCACACATTGCAGGCAAGAAATCTTATTACAAGATTAGCTCCGCAGATCGGCGAGCAATTGGTAAATGATTTACTAAATGCGGATCAAAAAGATGAAGCAGGAATATATGAGCAGAGAGAAAGAGTTTCTGTTTTGAAAACGAAGCTGAATGAAATCTTAAATGCAGGAGCTAACGGAAGTAATACCGACGTTCTCCATCTGTTAAGTCTTGCAAATTATCTGGTAAAGAAATCCGTATGGATAATGGGCGGCGACGGCTGGGCGTATGATATTGGCTACGGCGGACTCGATCACGTCCTTGCATCCGGAAAGAATGTATACGTGCTTGTACTTGACACCGAAGTTTATTCAAATACCGGCGGACAGATGTCTAAGTCGACTCCGCGGGGTGCAGTTGCAAAGTTTGCTGCAGGCGGCAAGCCGATGGCAAAGAAGGACCTCGGGATGATGGCTATGTCTTACGGAAATGTTTATGTAGCCAAAGTTGCAATGGGTGCAAGCGATGCTCAGACGGTTCGTGCATTTATTGAAGCAGAAGCTTATGATGGACCATCTCTGATAATTGCCTATGCACATTGTATAGCTCACGGAATAGACATGGAAACCGGGCTGCAGAACCAGAAGGCTGCGGTAGATTCCGGTTACTGGCAGTTATACCGCTATAATCCTGATCTTGCAAAAGAAGGGAAGAATCCGTTTAAGCTCGATTCGAAGGGAATGAAGATTCCTCAGAACGACTATGCTTACAGAGAAACCCGATACAAGATGCTGACAAAGTCTCATGCGGAAGAAGCTGCAAATCTTCTGTAAGAGG
>JBJKRP010000309.1:0-5791 GCA_046704565.1 Ignavibacteriaceae bacterium
AGACCATTTGTTGCAAGAACTTTTTTTGTAAAGATACCGGTCTTGCCGCCAGAGAAATTGGTAACCAGACCGCCGGCTTCTTCAACAATTAATTTTCCAGCGCACATGTCCCACGGGTTTAAGTTAACTTCCCAGAAGCCGTCAAAGACACCTTGAGCAACATAGCAAAAGTCTATCGCTGCCGAGCCCAGCCTTCTCATTGCCCTTGATACCACGGTTAGGGCTGAAAATTTTTCCAGTGCATGGTCAGGATTCTCCGAGATATTGTACGGAAATCCGGTAACAAGAACCGATCTTCCTATGTTGGCGTTCGTACTTACTTTTAATTCTTTCCCGTTTGCAAAGGCTTTGCCGCCGAGCTCTGCTGAATACACGATATCTCTCATAACATCATAGACGACTCCGGCAACAGTTTCGCCGCTTTTTTGTACACCGATTGAGACGGAGAATATCGGGAGTCCGTGTGCAAAGTTTGTTGTTCCGTCAAGAGGATCAACTACCCAGACGTAATCGGAAGAGTTCTTTGTCTCGCCTCCTTCTTCCGCAATAATTCCATGCGAAGGATATTTCTTTCTTATAAATTCGGTTATTAATTTTTCCGAAGCCTTGTCGATTTCAGTAACCAAGTTGGTTTCGCTTGTCTTAAACTCAACGCTGAAGTTTGTTCCGAAGCCATTCCTTATTATGCTTCCAGCCTCCTTTGCAATCTGAATTATATCGTCTATCATAATTTCCTAAATTTTTTTGCTGCAAATATAAAGAATTGCCCGAATAACATAAGTAAATCAATAAAGGCGACCTTTTTCCCTGCTTATCCGCCTCCCTTGAAAAGAAGTTATCTTTAGCTTAAGAAGAAAGAATCGCAAAAATCAAGGTTGAAAAGCAATTGGGGTATAAGTATGAAGACTAAAGGCTGAATCTTATTATAGCCTTTAATAATCCTTATCATTTTCAATATAATTGCAGCCTTATCTTCTGCTTTGAGCTTCCTGAATAATTTAAGCATGACTGATAGCGATGCCGGCTTGCTCTCACGTCGGGGTGCAATTTTTTTACCTATTAATTCTTCTATTCTTTTTAACAAATTTCCGCCGGGATAAACTTTTCCTCTTTCTACTCTTGAATAATGCTCACGGCATATATCCAAAACAGCCGCTACATCTTTTTGGACAAGGTTATTTTGACAGCGGTATTCTTTTAAGCAAGATATATCATGCTTATTATGTCTGCTCATAATAGATTACTCCCTCATAATTGTTTAATTACCGGATAAAAGATTTAACTTTCCAATCTTTACTTACCTGAACAGAAAATTACGGTATAAAAAAACTTGTGACATTTTTATTTTATCACAAAAAAGTTCTTGTAAGAATCTGCGATAAAAATTATTATTGTCATAGCTAAGTTATTTCTAATGAATAACTTACAAAAGTTAAACGGAATTAAAAAACAATTTATTGTTAAATCTTTTTTACCGGGGAGGCAATAACCCGAAGTCATCCGGAGAAGTTCTTACTAAGATTGACAAGAATCTATATCATAATAGAAAGAATATAAGCAGCCTTACCGGAAAATAACACTGCTATAAAAGAAACTTAAGCTGCAATAAAGAAAACTTTAGAAATAAAAAAAGAAAGTTTTATCCCGGCAAAAGAAACTTATTTTGGCATAAGAGAAAGTAATATTTCAATAGAAGTATTTTTTCACGCGATAGAAGAAACTAAAGCCCGGGCAAAAGAAACTTTTGGTGCAGCAAAAGAAAGTTGTTCCAGGCTTGAAGAAACTTTTAGAGCAGTAAAAGAAAGTTATTCTGAACTAAAAGAAACTTTTAGAACAATAAAAGAAAGTTTTTCCACGCTAAGAGAATCTTTTAGTGGAAAAAACAAAAGTAAAATTGCGGCGGAAGATTCTTTTAATGCGATATATCTTTTTAATACTGCAATTTTGAAAACGGAAATTGAGATTTTAGGCGAAAAACAAAGGTTAGCTCAGACAACAGGCTTTTTAATAAATCACGGGGTATAATCCCGGCATTTCATAACTAAACGGAAAGGTACCTTAAAATGAAGTACATAACTGACGTTAGCGGTCGTCTCCAACTGCAATTGGACGGGATAATCAAAAATCCCGAGGTATTGCAAAACCAGCTAATAACAAAGGAGATGATAGAGGCAAAAATAGGTGAGCTTACTGCAAAGAAGAAAGCGATTGACGATAAGAATACAGAAATCGCCGTACTTCAGAAGGAAGCGCACGCATTAAGTGCCAACGGCACAGAACTGGCAGACCGGGTAGAATCCCTTTTACGCGGTATTTTGGGAAACAGCCCGGATAAGCTTATTGTTTACGGAATCCAGAACCGCAAAGCCCAGGCTAAGAAGCCTGCATGTTCGGAAGTACTACAGGTATTCTTAGTCGACGATACCGACGGTGTCGGCTTTATCGTTTCAACAAGGACCGATAAGAATGCCGACATGTACGAATGGCAGAAAGGTCAGGGTGCGGACGCATCCAAGACCGACCAGATACCCGAAATGAAGCATTTTAAAATAACAATAAAAACATCCTTTGTTGACGACGACGTAGTAAAGGGTGTCCGTTACTTTTACCGCGTGCGTGCGGTGAATACTGCGGGTGAAGGACCGTGGAGCGAGGCGGTTAGCAGGGTGCAGTAAAAAAGTAGGGAGTAAGGAGTAAAGAGTATGGAGTGAAGACACCCAATGTCTGTTAGGCATTGGGTATCTTTAATTTTATCAGATACTGATCGCTATGCGAAATGATGGTTATCTTTAGCTGTTAATTTAAGAATGTTAAAAGAATGTTAAAAGCTTTGATTGCTTGACATTTTTCTCCCTCACTTATATTTTATAATGTAAGTTTGAAAGTTCTTAGTTAGATATTAGTTTTTATTAATTTTACTCCTGGGGGTAACGGGAATGATACAAAGGATTAATTTACATGCAATTTCAAATAGTCCAATTTTTTCTGCCGGCTTAACAAGCTTGTTTAGGCAGAATAATGAAATATGTCTAAGTAATTGTTTCAGCAGTTTTAATTCTGCTCTGAATTATTTCAATTGTAATTTTTCTTCTCAAAAAAATAATAATGTGGTTTTTATCGACGACCTTTCTCTTAACAAAGCGGAGACAGTTGATTTTCTTAAAGGCTATGGTGATTCTAAGTTGGAAGAAATTAAATCAATTGTTTATACCGACAGTGTTAATCCAGAATATTTTCATGATATCCTTTCATCCAAGGCAAGGTGTATATTGCACGACTATGAAACGCCGCTAAGGAATTCATTAATTATGCTAACAGATCATGGGAGCCAAAGTATTACACAAACGAATTTGAATTTCAATAACATGCGCCTTACATGGGGACAAGTTAATGAGAAACTTATAAGAATAATTACACTAGTAGGTATAAATTGTAATTGCCATGATAGTATAATCATGAATTCAATAAAATTGAAAGGCTTTAATTGGGCAAGAGGAGATGTGAATTGTGATAGACCTTTGCAGGTTTTAATGCCTTTTAGAGGCGAATTATACGTAGCCGCAGAAGAAATTAACCTACTTTCAAAAAGAGGAAAAGAAATATTATTGAAAATAGCAGAGGGAGAAAAGAATAATGAAATTGCGGAAGAAATTCATGTCTCGCCTGATACCGTAGCGCAGCATAAGGTTCATATGATAAAGAAATTGGGATTGAAGTCTGCGCACGAGCTTACTGTTTTTGCCATTCTGCATATAAAAGAGTTGTTAAAATAAAAAATTATAAGAAACTTATACGAGAATTATAAGAGTCTTATATTGACAACCTGCCGGCATACGCATTATTTTTATAAAAATTATTTCCTATGTTTTCTTTATGCGAATAATGCCATGCTGCTTCAAAATAAGTTATTAAAGAAAATATTACCTTCAATTAAATATCCGGTTGTAAGGCAGTATGACCAAATTGACTGCGGACCGGCTGCCTTGTTAAGTGTAGTGCGCTTTTATGAGGGCAGCACTACGCTTGTAAAAATGCGGGAATTATGCCGTACAAGTACAACCGGCAGTACAATGCTCGACTTAGTTAATGCTGCCAAAGAAATCGGCTTTGAAGCAGCGGGCGCAAGCGGGGAATATGAAGATTTAATGAAAGAGAAGATGCCGTGTATTGCCCATGTAGTTGTGGATAATACTTTTCAACATTTCATTGTCGTTTATAAAATATTCAAGGACAAATTAGTAGTAGGAGATCCGGGTAAAGGGCTTTATAAATTATCCAAAGTAGATTTTATAAATATATGGGAAAGCAAATCAGTAATTTTATTAAAACACGGGAAAGACTTATTAAAGGAGAAAAAAAGTAAATGGTATTCCTGGGTAATTGAATATATAAAGAAAGAAGAATCGTGGGTTTATCAATCTATCTTTCTTGGAATAATTTATACTCTTATTGGTTTGCTTACTTCACTTTTTGTACAATGGATAATTGATAGATTTATCCCAAACAAGGACTATTCAAAAATAGTATATACCGGATTCTTCCTGCTTGCACTTCTTATTATCAAGTCATTTGCAGGATATTTCAGACATAGATTTTTAGTTATTCTAAACAAGCGTGTTAATATAAATATAAATTCAGATTTCATAACTCATTTATTTCATCTTCCGAAAAAATTCTTTGACTATAGGAAGACTGGCGATATTACCGCACGAATAAATGATGCTATTAGAATACAGCAGGCAATATTGACTATTACAAGCTTTACAATAATTGATATTTTTATAATCGCCGGTTCTTTCGCACTCATGTTCACGTTTTCTACTACATTAGCCTGGCTGGCAGTCGTTACAATTCCCCTTTACTGTTTGATACTTATCTTGTATTCAAAGAAAATCAAATTCGAACAGAACGAAGTAATGAAGGGATACGCCCAGGTTGAATCGACATACATTGACAGCATCGGTGGAATTGATGAAATCCTCGGGTTCAATTCTTCATTGTCTTTTACAATGTTAAACAAGCATTTTTTTGCCTTCTTTCAGGATAAGGTAGAAATGCTTGGCTTTACTCAAGCGCTTTTATCACTTTCATCTGAACTGGCTGGAGCAGTTATTTCGATAGGACTATTAATCTTTGGTGCAATATTGGTAATTCATGGCAAGCTGCTGCTTGGACAAATGATGGCGGCATATTCTTTATTGGCTTATCTGCTTCCGTCGGTTAATAGATTAGCGGATGCCAATATTTCGCTTCAAGGCGCATCAATAGCTTCTCAAAGGCTAATGGATATGCTTTTAGTTGAACAGGAAAAACGCGGAGACAAACGACAATATCAAGGAGATGCGAATCGCTTTGAAATGGAAAGTAAGCTTTCAATTAAAGAAGGAAATTTTACATGGAACGGCAGAAGCTTTTTGCTTAATGATTTAAACATTGATATTGAGAAAGGGAAAATTACTTCGCTTTGGGGTAAGAGTGGCTCGGGAAAAAGTACTCTTGTACAGATTCTTCAAAGAAAATACAATTTGGCAGGTGGTAAATTATTGATTGATGATAAAGATGCCAATGATATCGATCTTGAAAATTACAGGAAGAACATAGGGGTTGTCCCGCAAAATATAAAAATATTTAACGGTACTATTGCGGATAATATTTTAATCGGTAGAATGATCAAAGATCCTAACGAATTATTGATCAGAATAGATGAACTAGGATTGAAAGAATTCTATTTAAGATTTGAGCATGGCTTGTTTACAATGCTAGGTGAAGATAATAGAAAACTATCCGGCGG
>JBJKRP010000310.1:0-25567 GCA_046704565.1 Ignavibacteriaceae bacterium
ATTGGAATCTGAAGATGAAAAACATAAAACCAATTTATATATACGGCGTCGGCGTTATAATATGTGCGCTGGTGTTTATATTTCTCTCTCAAAAGGAGGAAGATGATTATACAAAAAGTGCGGGCGGTAATATAACTAAACAAATGCCGCATGATAAGATCCACAGCGGGTTAACGGAGCCTGAACAGCTTCCCGATAAAAGCAACGTTGCCGGTGCTGTAATGCAAAAAATGTTAATGCTGAAGAAGGATGTAGAAGCTAATCCGCGCGACACTGCGAAGCTGAAGGCATATGCAGACTTTTTATCTGCGGCTCATCAGCCGGATACGGCGCTTGTTTATTATAATAAGATTTTAAGTCTCTATCCCCGGCGGATTGATGTACTCTTTTCCGCGGCTTATCTGAATTATATTAAAAGGAATTTTTCAACTGCTGAAAATTATCTGAAGAAAGTAATTTCGTACGATAAGAATAATCTTCAGGCTTATTATAATTTAGGTGCAATTGCTGCAAGCGCAGGGGATAAAGAGAAGGCGAAGCAGATATGGTCTAAGCTGATAAAAGAACATCCGGATGCTAAGATTGCAGAAACTGCACGCAAGTCATTGAGCGAGATTTAATCAATATCATGCTTAATTTTGATAAGCCCGTTTTGCTCTTTGCCGAGGTCTGCTTCGAGCTGAATGGTAGGGTGATCGATGTTAAATTTTTCTTTTAGTTCCTTTTCGAGTCTGGCTATTATTAAGTAGCCCTGGCTCAGCAATTGGTCTTGAACTACCACGTGAACGGAGAGTGCGTACAGCCGAGAAGAGATCGACCATATATGAAGATGATGAATTTCCTTTACTTCCGGGAAGGATGAAATAAAAGATGCAACCTGGTTTGTATCTATTTCTTTTGGGGTTCCCTCGCTTAGTATGTTTGTTGTCTCTACAACAACATCCCAGCCGCTCTTTATAATAAAAAGCCCTATTACTATGGAAAAAACAGGATCGAGTATGGTCCAGTTGAAGAAATATATTAATATGCCCGCAACTATTACAAAAAATGAATTGAGAGCATCGTAAAACATATGGAGGTATGCGGCTTTTGAGTTTAAGTCTTCGTGAGAGTTTTTATGGAGAAGGTAAGTTGAAATGGAGTTTGCAGCGAATCCCAGGGCGGCAATTAATATTACCCACGAGGCTTTGATATTTTCCGGCATTAAGAATCTGTTAACTGCCTCATAAATAATGTACGCGCCTATAATAACTAAAGCCGAAGAGTTTATAAAAGCCGCAATAATTTCTGTACGGAGGTATCCGTATGATTTGTCGGGGGTTGCTTTCCACCTGGACATTCTGAAGGCTGCAAGGCTCAATACAAGCGAGAGCAGGTCTCCGAAATTATGCAGCGCATCCGAGATAAGCGCAAGGCTGTTGCTTATAATGCCGCCTAAAAGCTCTCCGGCTACAATCAGAGAGTTTAACAAGATGGAAATTACTAAATTACGTTGTGTCGTTTTATGCTGATGAGCCACAATTTCTTCCTAAGGCTTTTCTTTCAGGTTTTTCTTCTAAAGAAATAATTTTAATTTTGAAATTCAAATTATGATCATGTTTTTTCACGAAGACAAATTTAAACTAATTTTTAGAAAATCTTATGCTCAGATCCGATTTCTCTGGATTGCTGTCGATTCTTATTGTACTAATAATTTTTAGTACCGTCAAGGCGCAAAGCGGCTCCGGCGTTCAGGTTAAAAAGACTTTTTATCCTAACGGCGTTCTTAAGACTCAAGGCGACTACGTTAACGGCAAGCTTAACGGGCAGTACATCGAATATTACCCTGACGGTCGTTTATGGAAAGTCTGGAATTTTTCAAACGGTAAGGAGGAGGGTAAATCCAATTGGTATTTTGAAAACGGATTGCTCAGCATAGAGTGGAATTACAAAAACGGGCTAAAGGAAGGAATTTCAAAATGGTATTATGAAACCGGAGAGCTGTGGGCGGTTCAGAACTATGTAGACGGAAAACTTGAAGGCATGACGCATACGTATTATAAGACAGGTGAGCTTGAAGGAGATTGGGACTACGTTAACGGTAAGCTAAACGGCGTAAACAAAATTTATTTTAAAAACGGCAAAGTGGAAGTTCTGAAGAATTATTTAAACGGCTTAAGAGATGGACCAACCGTTGTTTACAACGACAATAACACTATTGCCCTTCAGGCAAATTATATAAAAGATAAGCTTGAAGGCGAAGTAAAAATTTATGATCTTGCAGGCGATTTGCGCGTAAAAGATTTTTACGTTAACGGCGAGTTGAAAAGCAGAGTCAAATATTCACTGCTCGGCAAGCTGGAATCGGAAGAGAGGACGGACAGATCTTATTATCCAAACGGTTCTTTAAAAGAAGAAACTCCTTATAAAGACGGCAGGAAGAACGGCATGGCAAAAGATTATTATCAGGACGGCTTTCTTAAAGACGAATGGAAGTACAGGAACGATACTTTATTCGGAACATCTTATTCCTATTACGAAGGAGGTATAGTTAAGTCGTCGATTGATTTTATTAATGGAATTCAAAAAGGAATTACCAGGACGTATTATCCCGACGGCACGCTTGAATCCGAGACAAACTATGAGAACAACAAGAAGAATGGTATAGAAATAATCTATTATATGAACCATAACCTAAAAGATTATTTTTACAACAAAAATAATCTTCCCGACGGCGACTATAAAACCTACTTCAACGATGGTTTGCTTGAAACAGAAGCTAAGTATGAAAACGGTAAGATTGCAGGTACAAAGAAATATTATTATAAATACGGTCAGCTTAAGAAAACAGAGCCTTACTGGGATGGTAAAATCGACGGTTATGTAAAAACATATTATGAAAACGGTAAGCTGAAAACAGAAGAATACTATATTGCCGGTAAAAAGTTTACCACTAAGGAATACAACCCGGAAGGTAAGATAATTTCATCAGCAGGATATTAATAAATGAGAAATAAGAAATTCGTTGCAGGCTTAATTCAAATGTCCATGGAAAAGGAGACAGGTGACAATTTAAAGAAGGCGGTTTCATGGATAGACAAAGCGGCTAAGAAAGGCGCCGGAGTAATTTGTCTGCCTGAGCTTTTCCGTTCGCAGTACTTCTGCCAGGTTGAGGATATAAAGAACTTCGAATTAGCCGAAACAATACCGGGAGAATCGACAGAGGCAATCGGAAAAGCCGCAAGGAGAAACGGAGTTGTAGTTATTGTACCGCTGTTTGAAAAGCGTGCTGCAGGCGTGTACCATAATAGCCTGGTAATAATAAACGAGAAAGGCAAAATAGCCGGGCATTACCGTAAGATGCACATACCTGATGACCCTGCTTATTACGAAAAATTTTATTTTGCACCCGGCGACCTGGGTTTTAAATCTTTTAAAACTAAATACGGCAGCATAGGAACACTTATATGCTGGGATCAATGGTACCCGGAAGGGGCAAGACTTACTGCAATGCAAGGTGCCGAGATATTATTTTATCCCACGGCTATAGGGTGGCATCCTCATGAAAAAAAAGAACACGGTAAAGCTCAGTTGGAATCATGGATGACGGTGCAGAGAGGACATGCAATCGCCAACGGAGTTTATGTTGCCGCAGTAAACCGTGTCGGGATAGAAAAACAAATTAAAGGTTCGGCGGGTATTCAGTTCTGGGGTTCTTCTTTTATTGCTGACCCGCAAGGTATTGTACTTGCGCAGGCGTCTGTAGATAAAGAAGAGATTATTCTTGCTGAAATAAATTCTTCAAGAATAGAATATATCCGCCATAACTGGCCCTTCCTTCGCGATAGGCGTGTAGACGCGTACGGCGGGATTGAAGAAAGATTTTTAGACGGCAGATAAATGGTAAAAGAGTATACCGCTTCAATAACCTCCTCCTCCAAAAATTTTCGCTTACCTGCCGAATGGGAAAAGCATGAAGCTACATGGCTCGGGTGGGCACACAACAAAGAGGATTGGCCTGGAAAGTTTGCGCCGATCCCCTGGGTTTATGCAGAGATTGTCAGGCATATTTCGCGCGGAGAGATTGTAAGAATTGTTGTTGAATCCAAAGATTACGAAAAGAAGGTTAGGAAAATATTATCTTCGGCTAATGTGGATACGGCTAATGTTGAATTCTTTATTCTGAAGACAGACCGGGGATGGATGCGCGACTCCGGACCTGCTTTCGTAAAGAAACCGGAAGAAACTATTCTGATAAATTTTAGATTTAACGGCTGGGCTAAATATTCAAATTATAAAAAGGATGAGAAGTTCCCAAAGTTTATTTCAGAAAAACTTGGAATTAAAAGAATAATCCCCATACATAAAGGAAGGAATGTTGTTCTTGAAGGAGGATCAATAGACTGCAATGGAAAAGGGACTTTAATTACCACCGAGGAGTGCCTTCTTGATGAAATGGTACAGACAAGAAATCCAGGTTTTACAAAGGAAGATTATCAAGATGTTTTTAAAACGTATCTCGGCATTTCGAATACTATCTGGCTCGGGAAAGGAATTGCGGGCGATGATACACACGGTCATGTTGACGACCTTTGCAGATTTGTAAACAGGAATACCGTTGTAATTGTGCAGGAAAAAGATAAGGCAGATGAAAATTACAAGCTTCTGCAAGAAAATAAAGAACGGCTTCAAAACGTTAAACTTGAAGATGGATCATCAATAGAAGCAGTTGAATTGCCAATGCCTGAACCTGTAATATTTAAGGGGCAAAGGCTTCCTGCAAGCTATGCGAACTTTTATATTTCTAATGCTGCTGTTTTAGTGCCGACATTTAACGACGCGAATGATAAAATTGCGCTCGGCATACTCTCGGAATTAATAACCGATAGACCAGTCATTGGCATCCATGCAGTTGATCTTGTCTGGGGATTGGGGACTTTGCACTGTCTTACTCACGAGCAGCCGGTGTAACAATTTTGGCTCATGCCTTAAGATAAACATGGTTTATTAACTTCTATTCGTGTGTGCGCACGAGTATTGCGGATGAATTGTTTGGCAGCTATAGTTTTAATAATTTAGCAAAAAGGATTTGTAGATATGGAAGATTTAATTAAAAGAATAACAATTGATCCGAATATTTGCAATGGTAAGCCGATTATAAGAGGTATGAGGATTACCGTTGCAACTATACTTGAGTACCTTGCAGCAGGTGAAACAAGTGAGAATATCTTAAAAGCTTACCCGCTCCTCGAGCCTGAGGATATTAAAGCATCGTTGGAATACGCAAAAAAAATTGCCGATAAGAGCATATTAACTTATGAACTCAAAGCATCTTGAAGAGTTTTCATTTCTTATTGACGCGAATTTGCCTAAGCAGTTCAGTTTTTTCAATAATGAAAATTTTACACATGTTCAGGACATAAACCCAAGAATGAGCGATAGTGATATTTGGAATTACGCTATTCAAAATAATAAAGTTATAATGACGAAAGATGCTGATTTCTACGAACGTTCTATTTCATCTGAAGTCAAGCCAAAAGTAATTTATTTCCAACTTGGAAACATGACATTATCTGAATTGCACAATTTTTTTGAAGTAAACTGGGAAATTATTACTGACTATTTGAAAGAAACTTCTTTAGTGATAGTCCGGCGGGAGAACATAGTTATAGTTGTTTGAGCAGAATCCGGCGCAGGTAAATTAGAAGTTAAAGTTTATACTCACGTTTTATTTCTTTTCAATAATCAAGAAAGCCTTATTCAACACCTCTGGTTAGTTTGCGCAGTAAATACGAAAAGCCGGTGTAGTTAACTACCGGCTTTAAAACTCATTCCGAATTGTTAAAGCGTTTAGCTGCCTGAGTATGTCCGCAACTAAACCTCAAGAAAAATTATTGTTCAATCAGAGATTGTGTCGCCTTGAGAGACTGTGTCATCGGTATTACCATGCTCTGTGCACCGGTGGTTGCCATGGTCATATCGGCTTTCATATCTGTTTCGGAATAAATCAACATTCCTTTCTCAGCATCAAAATAAATTGTACCGTTCGCCTTGCCGCTTCCGTTGATGTACAAATCCATTCCTTGAACATTACCGTTTCCGCCCAGCTTTATATTTGAAGAAAAAGGTATTCTTAAGCAGTTGTGCCCGAGCGTGTCAACTTTTCCCGAAAGCGTATAAACAAAGTCATTAGTATCTACGATAGCACCTCCGAAGTTTTTAATTGTATCTATAACAGTGCTGTTCCAGTTATCTCCAGTATTGATTTCTTTACCGGCGAGCTTTGCAAAGAATCCGTTAACTATCTGCGAAAGGGAAAAGTATCTTGTAGCTGCATCTACAGTATCAAGCTCTTGATAATCTTTAACCTCGCCTAATGGAGTTATAGTTGCTTTTGATCTTTTGCCTATAAAATTGGAAACGTCCGGAGAAGTATCTCTTCCCATCATCGAAGTTGTTACCGCAGCGGAATCCAGAGAGAAAACCAGGTCGGCATTACCATTTGAGGCTACATCATTAACAACAAGCTTTACAACGTCGTTAGAAGTGTTGACGATTTTCATCTCCTGCCCCATAGCTTCCTGGGTTATATTGCTTACATTTATATTCCGGTAAAGATATGTCTTTCCTTTTGTGAATTTATAACTGAGATTATATGCCTGCTGCGCAAAAGCAGTACCGGCAAATAACAAAGCAGCTGCCGCTACGGCAAAAAAGTAAATGTTCTTCTTCATATTATTCCTTCTGGTTGTTTGTGGATCAAAATCTTTTTATTCATGTTAAATACATTCTTACGGTTTATATGTGGATTTCCCCGCATATAATTTTTGATGCCAAAAGTTATATAGAATTATATTTAGTTGCCAGAAAAAAATTACGAACGGAAGGCAGAGGCATTTCTTGCATCCTTTGGTTTTTTTCCATAAGTTTCTGCCGGCAACTTGATATGGGAAAAATTGGTGCATAAATTATCATTCCTTTTAGTGCTTTCTTCTTTCTTCGCTTTTCAGGCGTTCTGCCAGACTCCTAAAGTTATTGTTATTACATTAGACGGCGCTATAAATCCTGCCGCGGCAGATTACATCCATTACGGTATTGAGCAGGCTGTAAAACAGGACGCGCAATGTCTTGTAATACGACTGAATACACCCGGCGGACTTTTGGAATCTACGAGGACGATTGTATCCGATATTCTCCAATCGCCGGTGCCGGTTGTTGTTTATGTTTCCCCGCCGGGATCAAGAGCGGCATCTGCCGGTGTATTCGTTACTTTGTCGGCAAACATAGCAGCGATGGCACCTGGGACTAACATTGGAGCGGCGCATCCGGTTTCGCTGCAGGGGCAAATGGATTCTACAATGACTGAGAAAGTTACCAACGACGCGGTTGCGTTTATTAAGTCAATCAGCCAGAAGAGGAACAGGAACGTCCAGTGGGCTGAAGAAGCTGTAAGAAAAAGTATTTCAATCCCGGAAACGGAAGCCTTGAAAGACAGTGTAATCGATTTGATTGCAGGCAACATACACGACCTTCTAAATAAAATAAATAATAGAAAGATTCAGACCGTTAGCGGAGAGCCGGTCCTTTCGACAAAGAATGCAAGTCTTGTTTATCTTGACATGAGCTTTCAACAGAAAATGCTTAGTTTGTTAAGCGATCCGAATATTGCTTATATATTGATGATGCTGGGTTTTTACGGTTTGCTTTTCGAGTTGTACAATCCGGGCTTGATTTTCCCGGGAATTGTAGGAGTGATAAGCCTTGTGCTTGCATTTTACTCTATGCAGACACTGCCGATAAACTATGCCGGGTTAGCTTTAATAATTTTCGGTATAATTCTTTTTGTAATTGAATTGAAGGTACCGAGCCACGGATTGCTGACGATCGGCGGAGTTATATCTCTTCTGCTGGGCTCATTAATGCTGATTAAAACCGACTCGGGTTTTAATGTCCTAAGAGTTTCGTGGGGAGTGATTGCCACAGTCGTCATCTTAACATTTTTATTCTTTACTTTAGCTATCGGTATGGGAATTAAAGCTCAGGCAAGAAAGCCCACAACAGGAATGGAAGGGTTAATCAACGAGACGGGCGAGGCAATTACCGATTTGAATCCCGGCGGATCAATTAAGGTTCATGGAGAAATCTGGAAAGCGGAAAGTACCGACGGCAGCATTCCGAACGGGACAAAAGTTATCGTGACTGGAATTTCAAATTTAAAATTAATTATAAAGAAAGCTTAAATAATCTTAATCTCAAAGGAGAAAGCTATGCAGGAAGTATCTTTTTACATTTTCATTTTGATTCTATTCGTTATTTTTATCCTTGCCAATGCGATAAAGATCTTACGGGAATATGAGCGCGGCGTCGTCTTTAGACTTGGAAGACTGATTAACTCTAAGGGACCCGGCATTATCTTTTTAATTCCAATTGTCGACCGGATGACAAAGATAAGTCTTCGTACCGTTGTTATGGACGTGCCTTCGCAGGATATTATTACCAAAGACAATGTCTCGCTGAAGGTTAATGCCGTGGTTTATTTCAGGGTTGTCCAGGCGGAAAAGGCTGTCGTAGAGGTTGCGGACTACTTGTTCGCTACATCGCAGATTTCACAGACGACTCTGCGGAGTATCCTCGGGCAGTCTCAGCTTGATGAAATTTTATCAGAGCGTGAAAAGATAAACCGCGAGCTCCAGAAGATAATAGATGAGCAAACCGAGCCGTGGGGAGTAAAGGTGACATCGGTAGAAGTAAAACAGGTAGATCTTCCCCCGGAAATGCAGCGTGCAATTGCTATCCAGGCTCAGGCAGAACGTGAGCGCCGCGCAAAGATCATAAATGCCGAGGGTGAATTTCAGGCAAGCCAGAAACTTTCGGATGCCGCCGAGGTTATTCAAAAGTTTCCGGTTGCAATTCAGTTAAGATTTTTACAGACGCTTACTGAAATTTCTTCAGATAAAAATTCAACCATACTGTTCCCGGTGCCGATTGATTTAATAACTCCGTTTATTGAAAAGATGAAGAAAGAGTAGTTTCCCTATAGCATATATGAATACTTGTTACAGGGTATGGTAGAAAATATTGAGTATCCGGCGGCAACCAGAGCGGGCTTTTAGACTTCGTAACAGGCATTAAAGAAGCGACTATTTGATTGTAGCGGAAGTGTATTGGCGTATATTTTTTTAGATTAAATTTATTATTTTTAAACGTGAGCTAAATAATATAGAAGGTGTTGGAATGAACTATATCTCAGATAGAATTACCATTGACGATAATTTATTAAACGGAAAACCGGCGATAAGAGGGAAAAGAATTGCCGTCTCAACAATTCTCGAATTCTTAAGTGCCGGTGATTCAAAAGAAGATATTCTAAAGGCTTATCCTTTTTTGGAAATTGCAGATATTAATGCCTGCTTAAAATTTGCAGCAGAAATTATGAACAGGGACTACAAGTTTAGAGGCGCCGCATAATGCTTAAATTCTTGATCGACGTAAATCTTCCATATTATTTCTCTTTGTGGAATAATGAAGCCAGCGTTCATCTTAAAGATATTGATCAAGAGTGGTCCGATGAAAAAGTATGGGAATATGCAACCAGAAATAATTTGACCATTATAACTAAAGATAGTGATTTTTCAAAGAGGATTATTCTAAAAAGTCCTCCGCCGAAAGTAATTCATATTAAACTTGGGAATATAAGCCAGAAAGAATTGTTTATAACATTATCTAAAATGTGGACGGACATTCTTAATATGAATGACAAATATAAGCTTGTAAATGTTTATACCAATGGTGTGGAGGGGATAAACTAATGCGTCTCTAAAGTCATTAGGTAAAACCTCCTTACTTTCCTATTTGCAATGCCTATTATAATTTTTAACTAAACTCATCCTTCCGTCAACTTTCATTCCCAACATCTATTTTTATTGTAAGCTTCACCATCTTCCTGTATAGCGTTGAAGCGTCAATGCCGAGAAGCTTAGCAGCCTCGGAACGGTTCCAGTCTACTTCATTCAGTACGCGGGTAATATGTTCCTTCTCGAATGATTCAAGCGCATCATTTAAGTTCTTCGGGATATTTTGTGTTTGCTTTTCTACTCTCTCATCGGTATGAAAATAGGGGGGGAGATCCTTTATTGAAATATAATCATCGGTACTAAGGAGCACCGCGCGCTCTATTATATTTTCAAGCTCGCGCAGGTTTCCTTTCCATCCGTAATTCAGAAGAGCTTTCATTGCTTCATTGTTTATTCCCCTTACTTTGCGCTTTAAGTCCTCATTGTATCTTTGTATAAAGAAGTTTACCAGCAAGGGGATATCATCTTTCCTTTCCGACAGCGGCGGAAGCTTCAACTCAACAACATTAAGCCGGTAGTAAAGGTCTTCTCTAAACCTGCCTTCATTAACTTCAGTTAAAAGATCTTTGTTTGTCGCCGCAAGAACCCTAACATCAACTCTCACGGAAACAGTAGAGCCGACCGGTCTAATCTCTTTTTCCTGGAGTACGCGTAGAAGCTTTACCTGTACATGTTCGGGTAGATCGGCAATCTCATCTAAAAACAAAGTACCTGTGTTTGCCGCTTTGAACAAGCCGTCATGATCTGCATTTGCACCTGTAAAGGCTCCCTTCTTGTAGCCGAAGAATTCCGACTCGTAAAGATTTTCTGGAATGGCTCCGCAGTTAACCGGGATGAAAGGCTTGCCGGCTCTATCGCTGTTGGAATGGATTGCACGCGCAATTAATTCTTTACCGGTTCCGGATGGACCTGTAATGAGAACATTCGTCGGTGCGGAACTTATTTGCTTTACCATTCCATAAATGTCCTGCATGGCTTTGCTTTTACCGATGATATTATTGAAGTTATAACGCTTATCAATCTGCTGTCGTAAAATTTTGTTCTCAAGCAGGAGCTGTTTTTGGTTCAGAAGATGTTTTATTCGAATAAGCACTTCGTCAAATTCTATCGGCTTAAGGATATAATCGGATGCGCCTTTTCTTAATGCACTCACTGCTGTTTCAATAGATGCAAATGCAGTCATAATTATTACAAGAGTTTCGGGGGAAATTTGAATGGTTGTTTCCAGCAGCTTCATGCCGTCCATCTTCGGCATAAGGATGTCGGTAATTAAAAGATCGTAATTGCTGTTTTTAATCTTTTCAACGGCGTCTAATCCGTTTTGAACCGCTGAGACGTTGTATCCTTCGCTCTCAAGTACAAATGAAAGAGAATCCCGGATGTCCTGCTCGTCTTCGGCTATCAATATGTGTTCGTTCATTATTCATCGGGAATTTTCAAAAGATTAAATTAATATCCTTTCTCAAAATCTCTAATGATCTTATTCACTTCGTTTTCCGTGATGCCGCTGCCGTATTTCCCGGATTTGTCCGGTTTAAGTGTTGCTGCTTTATTCGAGAATTCACTTTCGGGCGGATTTGCCTCTCCGGCGTGCAGGAAAGAATCTTTCAAAGGCAAATTTCCCGCTCGTGCTTTTAGCCGCTCTTCAATCTCCTTCATAAAATTATCTTTAGCCGGCGATGAGCGTAAATCTATCGGAACTCTCAACGAAGAAATAGTATCTCCGCGATTTACGGGGTTCGTCTCAAATGCCAGACTCTTAATGTTCATTAGGTGTCTTGCAGTTAAGTTATCCGAAATAATGGAACCGCCGATAGTGCCGGGACCTAACGTCATAGACGGCGACAAAGCGGTGGTATAACCTACAGCGCCTACGGATGCAACAGTATTTACTAAAATTCTGAACGCGGGCTTCTCAAGTGCGAACTTCATTATGATGCCGGGATCATTTGAGTGAATTACCAATGTATGCCCGATGCCGCCGAACTGCAAAAGTTCAATGCTTCGGTGACAACCCTCCAGCCAGCCGTCTACTGTATAAAAAGCGAGTACCGGTGAAAGCTTTTCCATAGAGAGCGGTTCTTGCTTACCAACCTGTCTGCATTCGGCAATAAGGACTTTCGTTTCCTCCGGAACGCTGAAACCCGCATACTTCGCGATGTATGAAGCAGGCTGACCAACGATCTCAGGGTTTATCTTAAAGTCTTTTTGAATTGCGGCTGCCAGCATTTTCTTCTCTTCTTCGCTGACAAAATAACATCCTTTAGCTTCCGCTTCAGCAATAACTTTTTCGCGGAGTGGTATGTCTACAATCATTGCCTGTTCTGAAGAACAGAGAGTCCCGTTATCGAAAGTCGTTCCGTAGATTATATCTGCAACTGCCTTTTTGTAATCGGCAGTCTTCTCAATAAAAGCTGGTACGTTCCCGGAGCCGACTCCGTATGCAGGCTTGCCGGCGCTGTAAGCAGCCTTCACCATTGGATTGCTGCCTGTAGCTAAAATTACTGCAATGTTTTTATCTTTCATTAAAGTATCAGTGCCCTCAATTGTAGGCGTACTCATGCATTGGATTAAGCCCTTCGGCGAGCCTGCTGCCTCCGCCGCATCAGAAAGAATGCGGAGTGTTTCTGCGGTACATTTCGGTGTCCGCGGATGCGGACTGGCAACAATACCATTCCTGCATTTAAGCGAAATCAATGTTTTGAACATTGCCGTTGAAGTAGGGTTTGTTGAAGGAATAAGCGCGCAGACTACTCCCATCGGGACGGCAATCTTAATTACTTTGCCGTTAGCTTCCGTTGCAATTACACCGACTGTTTTCAAATCTTTAATCGATTCGTACACATTCTTTGCGGCAAAGCGGTTTTTGATTAATTTATCCTGCCACTTACCGAAACCGCTTTCGTCGCAAGCCATTTTAGCCAGCCTTTCAGACTCATCATATCCGGCTTCTGCCATTGCTTTAACGATTCGGTTAACTTGTTCCTGGCTGAAATGCTGGAACTCAAGCTGCGCCTCTTTGGCAGCACGTGCTAAGTCGCGCGCTTCCTGAATTGATTGAAGGTCTCTATCTAAGTTCATGCTGATCCCTTTGCAAAGAATTATTGAACAAATATATTCTATGATAAAATAAGTATCAAACAAAATCTAATCTTAGAGCGGAAATTCCCCGAAAGAAAATTTATATTCTGATCTAAATCAGAAAGTATTCGTCGGACAATTATTAGTTTTGTAAGTCAAAATAAAACAAATAGGATTAATGAATCAGCCTTCTGACATATTAAAGCAATATTTCGGTTTCGATTCCTTCAGGGGCAGGCAGGAAGAAATTATAGACCGGATCGTGAACGAAAGAAAACATTCCCTGGTTTTAATGCCGACCGGCGGAGGCAAGTCGCTTTGTTATCAAGTGCCTGCATTATGCTTTGAAGGCGGAACGATTGTTATCAGCCCGCTTATTGCCTTAATGCCGGATCAAGTGGATGCGCTGCGCATGAAAAACATTCCTGCAGGATTTATCAATTCCACTTTAAGCAAACAAGAACGCGAGCGCAGCCTTGAAGATTTTATAAAGGGGAAAATCAAGCTTCTCTATGTTACGCCTGAAAGATTCCGGAAGCAGGAGTTTATCGATAAGATAACAGGGAAGAAAATTGATTTGCTGGCGGTAGATGAGGCACATTGTATCTCCGAATGGGGACATGACTTTCGACCCGATTACTCGCGGCTTGCTGAGTTTAGAAAGCTGATGGGAAATCCTTTGACTGTTGCTTTAACAGCTACGGCAACTCTCGACATTCAGAAAGACATAGTCGGCAAACTGAACATTCCGGTTAATGAAATTAAAATATTCCACGAAGGAATTAACCGTCCCAACCTCCGGCTTGAGGCTCTGGATATATTTGATGATAAAGAGAAGTATGCAGCAATTGTTTCCGTTCTTAAAAATTATGAAGGTTCCGGGATAATATACTTTGCTTTGATCCAGTCCCTGGAAAAGTTTTCAAGGATGCTTTCGGACAGCGGATTAAGGCACGGCGTTTACCACGGCAAGCTTGAAGACAGACAGCGCAAGCAGATGCAGCGTGATTTTCTCAGCGGCAGGCAAAGTCTGATTCTTGCTACAAACGCTTTCGGAATGGGAATAGATAAGCCAGACATCAGGTTCGTTATTCATGCGGAAGTCCCTTCTTCTATTGAAGCCTATTACCAGGAAATCGGTAGGGCGGGAAGAGACGGAAAGGATTCTCTTTGTCTGCTTCTTTATAACCAGGATGATTTGTATACGCAAATGGAGTTTATCAAGTGGTCAAATCCCGGAGCCGATTTCTATTCTGCTCTTTATGATTTATTAAAGAGGGATATTCATGCTGTAAATTCAGTTGACGGGATAGAGCATCTACGCGAGCAGATGAACTTTAAGAACAGGAAAGACTTTAGAATTGAGACTGCTCTCGGAATGCTTGACAGATATGGTGTAACAGAAGGCTCGATAGACAACCGTAATTTAAAACTGGTTGATGAGCTTCCCGGTATACTTATTGACGACGATTACCTGAAAGAAAAATTAATGTACGATAATAAAAAGCTTCTCTCGGTTGTCAATTATTTCAGAGGAGAAAGTTGCCGGCGGGTTTTCATATCGGAATATTTTGGTTTCAAGGATGAAAAGCCATGCGGCAACTGTGATAATTGCAGTTAATTGCCGTCTTCTGTTTCTAACTGTTGAATGGAAATGCTGCTAATTATCGTACGAGTCTTACCCGTCATTCATGGTACTTCAATATTATACAACGGATGACGATTAATGACGCGAAGCAGATGACTATTGAATGACACGAAGTATATGACCTTTGGATGCCGCGCTATTAATTCCTGGATATAACCGTCATTACATTATTTGGATTTAAAAAATTGCTTTCGACTGACAAAAACTCTCTTCCAGAAATCGGCTTTCTTCCCGTCGAAATACGTGTCGTTAAATTGAGAGGAGGTAACAGCCATGTCTGTACCGCCGGAATAAGCTGCTACAGTAATTGCTCCTTTCGATGAAGACTGAATTGTCAGAGTGTAAAGCGCCTTTCTAAATAATGACAGATCCGGGTTGTCCAAAAAGTTTGGGTCTTCAATGTGTGAGAGTGTGGATAGGTAATCAACAACTTTTGCCGAATCAGCAGGCTTGCCGTTTACTTCCCATTGATTTTTATTTTTTGTTAATTGAAATGAACTATCGGCGGGGTATACAAAAGTAAGCTTGTTCCAGTTAATATAGTCATCATTTACAACATGGTCATCGCGGAAATAATCCGGTCCGTGGTTGAATACATAGGTCAGAAATCCGTTAACTTGGTAAACGTCAGGATCGTTTGAGACACGAACGTATGTGCTCATGCTTCGAGGCTGCTGGTATGTAAACTTGCCGATAGTAATGTCAAGCGCCTCATCGTTCCCTTCGTAAACTTTTACTCTTATGCCCGAAGTATCGACCTCGAATTCCTTCCATTGACTTTCGTTTTGACCGGCGACGCTTTCCGGTTTAATGCTTATAAGCTGCGCTAATAAACTCTGAACTTTTGAATAAGGCACGGGAGCCGTTTTGCCTCCGGCAATATTAACATTCCAATAATTTCCTTCTTTAGAAATCCTAACCTCCTTATGTCCGGTTGCCTTTGGATAAAGGCTGATAGAAGTTACCTTAGCAGTATCGATAGAAACGAGCGTACTTCTGAAAGAGCGCTCGCTCTTACCTGAATTAATGAACTGCCATGCGACAATGATCAGAAGGATTACAAAAACAATCCCGAGTATTTTAATAGAGAGTTTGTTAACCATAAGTTTCGTTCATCCATTTGTTTCTTTTTGATCTTCTTCTCTTGTAACGGAAAAGCCCGTAGCCGATTATTAAAAACAGAGGTAGCAGAAAGTTCAGGTATTTAACCAGGGTTTTAGTACTATCGGAGATATTGGCATTCAATGGTCTGGTGGTTATTCCTTTTGTGCGCAGCGCAATTAATCCCGTGTCATCCGAAAGCCAATCGATAGCATTAGCCATTAGATTAACATTGTCAGAGCTTAGTTTTTGAGCTTGTTGTCCCGAGCCGTTTGTTGCAAAATCTCCGCACCCAAAAACAACCATCTTTGAATCGTCGTTGCCGGAAATTTTCCCGGAGATAGCAACTGCCACCGGTAGCGAAGACTCATTAAAGTCGTTCTTTGTCCACTGCCTTCCCGCATTAAAATAAACCGGCGGCTTCTCAACGCCGGCTCTATTGGAAGTGGTTGCAAGGGTTACGATTTGAACTGCGGGACTCTTTGCAGAATATTTAATCGGACTGGCGAACGGCATAAGCACTTGTTCTATTCCCTTAGTGATAGGGTGATCGGCGAATTTGGTAATCATCGGCAGATATGGAAACCGGACGGGAGTATTCATTACAAACATACCTTCCTGCTGACGAACCATAATGCTGCCGCAATTTGCGTCGATAAGAAAATCCGGCTCAATGTTTATACCTTTGCTCTCAAGCCAATTGCCTAATCCGGTATATATGCTGTTACCGGTCGCGTTGGATAAGTTTCCTTTTACACGGCTGAGAGCAACCAAGACTCTTCCTCCGTTCGAAATAAAATTATCGAGCTGTTTGAAATATTCCTGCTTAATTGTATCCGTAGGTGCAATTATAATCAGAGTCTTGTAATCGTTCGGGATTGTTGTCGTATCGGTCAATGTTACGGTATTTATATCGTAAAGCACCGAGAGCTGATCATCAAGCTGACTTAAATCCGAGATCTGCGGCTCACCATTTCCCTGAAGAAAGGCAATCTTTGTCTTATGTTTTAACGACAGCTTTTTTATGTTTGAAGAAAGCGCATATTCCATAGCAGAGCCCGGCTGAATAAGCGGAATAATTTCTTTCTTTCCTTGGTAAGAAAGAGTTGCACCAAGATAAGCCCGCTGCTGCTTCATCTGATCGCGCTCGCGAACGTTTATCACTACCGGACGTATGCCAGCCTGCTGCGCTTTCACTTCTGTTTCCTGGTCTTTATTAGGATTTATAAAATCGTAAACAACCTTTCCGTTCGAATCGTTTGCATACTCGATCAGCATGTCTTTGAAGTCGCGTCTGACTTGTGCAATATCCGGCGGAAGGTTTTCAGAAAAATACGCCGTAACGGTTAACGGCGCATCAAGCTTTGCAAGAATGTCTTTGGTCGCCTGGCTGAGTGTGTATTGATGACCTTGAGTAAAATCGAGGCGGAAATATAATTCATCGGAAACTATGTTTAGAAGTAAAACTATTCCGAAAATCAAAGCGATAGAGTAAAGTACTTTTTTCTTAGTCAGCATAATTTTTATTCAACAATATTTCTTTTTGAAAGAGAAGCTTCAGCTAAAATTAATCCGAGCACAGAAATGCTCAGGAAGAAAATAACGTCTCTTGAATCGACAACTCCGCGGGCAATCGAATCGAAGTGAGTTGACAGGCTTAAGAAACTGAGTATCTCTCCGATAAAGCCCGTGAAGTCGGAAGACAGCACGTTAAATATGATTAAGAAGAAAACTCCGATAAAAAGCGAAAGCAGGAATGCAACAATCTGGTTGCTGGTTATGCTGCTCGCAAATAAGCCGATCCCTATAAAAGACATACTCATTAAGATTAAGCCGAGATAGCCGCACCATACTGCGCCGTGGTCAATTGGTCCCATTGCCCAAACGCTTATGTAATACGGAATAGTCAACAGCAGCGCAATTCCAATTAGCATAAGGCATGCAAGAAACTTGCCCAGTATTACGTCCCAGTCGCTTACAGCCTTTGTAAGTAAAAGTTCAATCGTGCCGGTCTTATTTTCTTCGGCAAGCATCCGCATAGTAAGAGCCGGAGTAAAGAAGAAGAGCGTCCAGTACGCAACCGAAAAGAACGGTTGAAGGCTTGCCTGACCGGAGAAGAAAATGTCTGAGCCGGAAAGCCATGTAAAGAATCCGCTGAGACCGAGGAATGCAACAATAAGTATGTAAGCTGTTAATGAATCGAAGAAGGATCTAAGTTCGCGTAAGGAAATAATCCAAATTTTTCTCATGATTATTCTGTAGTTAGTTCTCTAAAAATATCTTCAAGTTTGGTTTCTATCGGCGTCATCTCCGAAAGGACCCATTTATTCCGGACACAAAGATTAAATATATTCCGTTTCGACGAGGCACCGGGCTTACTTTGCAAGACGAAAATGCCGCTTGTATCCCTGGCAGGGTCTACCATCTGGATAGTCTCAATCTTGTGAAGTTCGGAAATAACGTAATCATTCGAATCAAAGTCCTGGATTTCAATGCGCAGCATCTCGTTGCCCTGAGCCTGTTTGCGCAGCGTTTCCGAAGTTCCGTCTGCAACTATCTTCCCCTTGTTTATTATTAATATCCGGTCGCAGGTTGCTTCTACTTCAGGCAGAATGTGCGTGCTTAGAATGACCGTCTTTTCTTTTCCGATGTGCCTTATGAGCTTTCTTATTTCAATAATCTGATTCGGATCCAGACCGGTTGTAGGCTCATCAAGTATTAAGATTTCAGGGTCGTGTATCATTGCCTGGGCTAATCCTACTCTCTGCCTGTAGCCCTTTGAAAGCTCGCCGATCTTTTTATGCTTCTCCGCGTTTAAGCCGCAGACGTGAACCATATCGACAATTCTATCCTGAATTTTGGATTTCTCTATTCCTTGCAGCTCGCCTACAAAGTCAAGATATTCGAGTACAGGCATGTCGTAATACAAAGGATTATTCTCGGGCAGGTAACCGATCTTCTTCTTTATTTCTTCCTGGTTAGAATGGATTGAAACGTCGTTTACTTTTACGTCTCCGCCTGAAGGCGCCATATAACAGGTGATGATTTTCATCGTGGTGGTTTTTCCTGCACCGTTTGGTCCAAGAAATCCAAGAATTTCTCCGGTATTTACCTGGAAAGATATGTCGTTTACCGCTTTTTGCGGTCCGTATTGCTTGGTAAGGTTCTCAACAATAATGCTCATTTTTCCTTGTGGTTTGTTTACGAAAAATGTTCATACCAAAATTATGATTGCCGTAATTCAGGTATTCTGATTGTTTTGTTTTTCCTGAAAGAAATTTTTTAGACGGAGGTTGAATTAAAAGGTTCCGTATATCTTCAAAGGATTTAATTTTTTTTGTTCAAGTCTTGGCGGCGAAAAGAATATTCCGTCAGCCCTGATGTGCAGTCAGGCTGTCCTTAGTAATGTCGAAGTGGCTCGCGGTCCATTTTACTTTTGATTTTTCGTTGAGCCAGATTACTTGCGGCGACTGGTGCTGTACCTTAAGATCATCGGCTATTTTGCGGCTTACTTCGCGTCGGTCTATTACATTTACCCTGGCGAACTTCAAGTTACATTCATCAGTCAAGCCGCTGCGCCAGGCTGAAAAATCTTCTTCAACCATTGAGCTTATTGAACAGATAGGGCTAAATTTGAAAATTACAAGCTCTTCGCTTCCTGTAAGATTATTTCTAAGTTCTTCCCACTGACTAATATTTTTTATCTCAATAATTTCCTGCATTATTTCCTTTTATCGTTAAAAATTTTCTTAAAGTATTCTACATTGTCGATAGACTCAATCCTTCTCTTTTCTTCGTCCTGCGGATCGCCGTCCGAAAGCTTTGATGAGAATTCTTCACTCTGTATCAGCTCGCACCGGCACTTCCTGGCGAATTCTTTCAGGGCATCGTCGGAAGTGACAACAATAAGATTCTTACTGTTCTTTGCGGATTCAATTTCACTTCTGATTTCGTCATCGGCGGCTCTGCGACCGCTGTAAAATATCTTAATCCTGTCCGTTTTGATCGGAATGTTTTCAAACCCGTCAAAGTGAAGGGAAATTTTTATTTTTTTGTCTGAGGCGAATCTCTCAATCATAAATGCAAGCTTTTCGCGTGGAGCTTGTCTATCTTTTTTAAGTACAGCTTCCAGCTTCTTGATTTTATGAAGCAAATTATTGCCGTCGATTATATAATGCTTCACGATGTTTTATTTCCCGTTATAGAACTCGCCGCGTTTTTCAATTTTTAAATCCTGAAGCTGAGGCGCTTTGACTCTTATTTCAAAATAATAACCGCTGTACAGCCCGACCGGGTTCCATGTGAATTCCATCAGCCAGCATTCAAGGTCGCGTGATATTCTAATCTGCGGCGCAGCAAATTCTTTTTGAATAAAATCATAACTGCCGGTCATCGATACCTTCCATTTCGGCGTTAAATTAAAATCGAGACTTGCACTCACGTTAGACGACTTAAATTTAGAGAACGGATTACTCTGGGAATAAGAATAATTATAACTTAGCGACAGGCTCCACGGAATGCTGAAGTCTGCCTCTTTGTTGTTGTAAATTCCCTGGTAATTATTCCGGTTCGGCATAAAAGCCTCGCTCTGAATCTTATTTGTATCTCTGCTGCTTTCGGCGGATTTTAGCTTCTCGCCGGAAAGACTTGTTGAGACTGAAAAATTAAAATTCCGCAAGCGAAGAAATCCTTTCCCTTCATTGATCAAAAATTTATTTATATCATAGCCCTTGTAAGATGAGCTTGCATCGCGGTTATAATCGTAAAGCGTGAAAGCGGAAGATCCTGAAAAGTTGAACCAGTTGCCGACTTGAGTCCGGTAGCCGAGACTTAAGTCTGAAAATCTTAAACTGTCCGCTGCAAAATTATAACTAATGCCGGCGGTCAGGTTAAGCAGTTGAATTTTTTGTACTTTAGAAGTAGTATCTGTCGGATCAGCAGTTGTCTTCATCTCAAAAATATTTCCTACATTGAATGAAAGGCTCTGCTGCTCGCCTTGAGAAGGACCACCGAAGATTTCCTGTCCAAATTTATCATACTTAATTTTATTCCCCTTGTAATCTGTATAAGAAGAATAATAACCCCAGCCAGGTGATGAATAATCCGGCGTGAAGTTATATGAAATAGACGGCGTCACAATTTGTCTTATTGCACTGATGCCTAACATGTTCGGCTGGAACATGCCGTAAAATTTTGTCGAGGCAGAAAGTCCGAGTCTGAAGGTTCTAACTGCAGCGAGTTTATGGATTGTATTTGTAACAACTGAATCGCCGGTGCTGTCTGAAGTAATCCCCGCGGAATACATCGATATCTGTTTGTTGTACCAATCTTCTGTATAAGAAATATTTGGAGAAATATTAAAGTACCCGACCTTCGGCGAGGCGCTTAAATTAAGACTGTGCTGTATGCCTCCGTGAATATCGAGCTGTCCGCCGGATTTAATTCGTTTGTTTTGGAATTGACCGGTATAATTATAACCGATCAGTTCGTACCATTTCTGATCTGTATAGTTTCCTTTTCTTCTGAAAGGGTATTGTTCCGGTACATTGAATGTTAAGCTTGGAAGTACTTCGGTAATGTCTCCCGATTCCAGGTTCTGACTTCTGCTGTAACCCATTGTCAGGCTGTTACCGGATTCATCCCACGTCTTGGAAAGTGTTGCATTCGAATAAATATTGTTTGTAAGTGCTTCATTTAAATTGGTGGTTGTTGATTGCACATAATTCTTGCCCGATAAGAACTGAAGATTAGCATCCAATCTTAACGTCGGGGTAAAGTCTTCGTGATGATTTACAGAGAGGCTCCAGTTCTTCGTTATGGAATAACCGCTAAGCGGGTTGTTTGCTTTTAAGAGTTTGTAGCCGGCATCAATGCTTCCGCTGAAATCATAACGCTTGTTGTACCTGAAACGGCTGTATATGCCGTAGCTGCCGCGGGTATAGTAGTCGCCGGTTAAATTCAGATCAAGATAATCGTTTATCGCCCAGAAATATCCGAAGTGCGAAAAATAATAGCCGTAAGTTCCGTCCTGTCCGAATGCCGGTGTAATTATTCCCGATCTTCTTCCGGACTCAAGGGGAAATACACCGAATGGCAGCGGCACCGGGAATGGAACACCGCCAACATAAAGCCATATCCATTTTGCTATAATTTCTTTTTTCTGGATTACCTTCATTTCAGGGGAATAGAAATAATAATCCGGGGGCGTTTGAGTACACGTCGTATAAATGCCGTCTTTTATAAAGTAAGTATTCTTATCCACCTTCTTTATTTTTTGCCCGGAGTACTTTGCACCCTCGTTCTTTGTGCCGGCTTCGGTAATATAGCCCTGCGTAGTTTTGAAATTATAAAGCATTGTCTCGCCGTTGTAAGATTCGCTTCCCTGGGTTAAAACAGGCGTGTCTTTGAACTTCCCCGGAAGAGAGTCATTGGGTACTCCTTTCGCATCTACCAGGTGAGTATCGAAATCTACGGAAATATCCGCGCTTCGTAAATCAGTATCTTTATATTTCAAATTACTGTTGCCGTAAAGGTCCATCTTCTTTTTATTCACATAAAAGAAGAGAGAGTCGCTCGAGCTTGCATAAATTACGGAATCAACGTCATAAGTCTTTTTTTTCGCGGCAGTATCTGCAGCAGCCGAATCTGGAGCGGCAAGTTTGAGAGAGTCACTACTTTGTAAAGCTTCCGAAGAATCTTTTACAGAAGATAAGGAGTCTGCAATCTGCGCTTCAGTCAGGTTGAAAAAAATTATAATGGAAGTTATGACAATATAAAATCTCATACTTAATAATAACTATTTTCCAACCGCCGGCTCAATGAAAATTTGAACTATGGTTTATAAAATACAAGAGCGGAGGCACCCTTAATACCCGCATCATTTTTTAGCCTTGCAGGCAGCACTTTTATTCTTTTCCGGATGGGCGTAAGTACTCTTGAAGCGGCGGTCTGCTGGATCGAATCAAACAGCGGTTTGCCGAAGCCTGCAACGCCTCCGCCGATAATGAATGTACCTATGTCAAAGGCATTTGCGGCAGAGGCAAGCGCAGCCCCCAGGTATAATCCCATATTTTTTACTATTGACCGTGCATACTCATCGCCCGCATTGGCAGCTTCATCAATAATCAGCGGCGTTAAATCATCGAGATTGTTCTTCAACAGTTCCCAAATTTTTGATTCTCTATGCTCGGTCAGCTCATTCTTTATTCTTTTTACTAGATAGTTGTTGCCCACGTAAGCTTCAATGCAGCCGCAGGAGCCGCAGTTGCATTTGGGTCCGTTTAAATCTACCGACATATGTCCGATCTCTCCGGCGGCGCCGAACTCTCCTCTAAATAATTTTCTTTTGAAGATAATTCCTCCGCCGACGCCTGTTCCTAAAGTTATCATAATGAACGAGTCAAGCTTTTTGCCGGCTCCGAAAATCATTTCACCTATCGCAGCCGCATTCGCATCGTTTTCAACATGAATAGGAATGTTGAATTCTTTATACAGAATTTTACCAAGATTTATTTTGTTCCAGCCGGGGAAGTTAGGCGGATTTTCTACAGTACCCTTTTTCGGCGAAACACTTCCCGGCGAGCCAACACCGATGCCTCGTATCTTAAGCTTGCTTCCGGTTAATATCTGCGCGATTCCTTTTTTTATCTGGTTTATTACCTCTTCAGGTCCCATGCTCGCAAAGGTTTCCAGTGATAGCTTCTTAATTATTTTTCCTTCATGAGAAACTATTCCGGCTTTTACGCTGGTACCGCCAAGGTCAACACCTACTGCATACTTTTCAGCTTTGGGCATATTGCTTCTTTTAAATTTTATTTAAGAATACCTTCAAACTTCGATAAAATATTTTTTGAAATCCACTTATGAATTTAACACTTAACGGGGTCTTTATAAAATTGAACTAGAACAAATACAGGCTTAATCTTTAAGAGTAATACCGGCAATTTAATCATTGCAGCTAAACACCAGGGATTAACAGAGGCAGTCTTTTTTCAGATTCAAATTCAACCAAGTGTAGAATAATAACCAATCATTTGAGAATACGGACGCTGATTATGATAATAAATAAACCGTTTGGCTGGCATATCAATTGTAAAATATCAGGAAATAATTTTGAATAGATATGCCTTTACAAGAAGAACAATTAGATACAATTAAGCCGGAAGATATAAAGCCTAAAGAAGAGAAGCCGGGATTCAATTCGAAGATTTTGATCTTTGGAATCCCGGTATTTATAGTTCAACTGGTTATAGTTTATTTTGTTACCGCAAACATCCTTATGAAGAGGTTCGAGAGCAACGTGCAGAGCAAGAGCGCCGGCAGCGAACCTGCTGCCGCGCAAGCGAGTCAGGCAAGTACAACGCCGGCTGTGGATTATGGCAAGTACATTTATTCTATCGATGATATTATTGTTAATCCTGCCGATACCGACGGTAAAAGGCTTCTGTTAACTTCAGTTGGCTTGGATGTGGCAAAGGCAGAAATGGAGAACGAGATTAAAACGCGTGAGCCGATGGTTAAAGATGCAATTATTTCCACGCTTTCAAGCAAGAGCATAGATCAGCTTGACGACAGCGCTTACAGGGATACCATGAAAACCGAAATTATCGGCAAGTTAAAAAGGCTGATCCCAATGGTTGCAATTAACAATCTCTATTTCAGCAAGTATATAATTCAATAATGCAGATGTAAGTTATGGCAGAAGTATTATCACAACAGGAAATAGATCAGCTTCTTAATAAAGTAAAAAGCGGAGAAGAACAGGCGCCGACTGCGGCTACTGACAAAGAAGCCATACTTTTCGATTTCCGGCTTCCGAACAGGATTTCAAAAAATCAGCTTCGTACCATACGGAACATTAATGAAAACTTTGCAGAGAGCTTTGCCTCGTTTCTCGTATCTAAGCTCCAGTGTATTGTTTCGATGAGCGTTACCTCTATCGACCAGATATATTATTCCGAGTATGTGCTCTCTGTATCGAACCCTGCCTGTCTCTATACGTTCGAGTTGAAAAATACGGACATTAAAGGCATTCTTGAGCTGAACCTGGATTTAGCTCTCGTGCTGGTTGACCGGCTGCTTGGCGGAAACGGTTCCGGCTCAAAGCAGGTTAATGTAATTACACCTATAGAACAAAAGGTTTTGAACTTCATATCCGAAAGGGTAATGCTCGATCTTCGAAAGACTTGGCAGATAATAGACGACTTCGACTTCCGTATAGAAAGATTTGAATCGGATATAGACTTCGCCCAGATAACTTCCCAAAGCGAGTCTGTTCTGTTAATTTCTTTTGAGATTATCATTGCAGAAAAATCTTACATGATGAATCTTTGCTTCGCAACTTTCGCTTTCGATAAGATCCTGTCAAAGCTTTCGTCCCAGAAATTTTCAGCAGTCAGACCATCTAAAAGCGGTGTTACGCCCACGGGCGAGATTATTTCGAACCATCTTTACAAAACCTTGCTTCCTGTTGAAGTGGAGTTCGGTACGGCAAAGATTTCAGTAAAGAACTTATTCGAGCTTGAGAAGGGAGACATTATCAGGCTGGAAACGTCCGTAAGCGACGAGCAGAAAGTAAAGGTAGGCAACAAAGTACTCTTCTTCGGAAGGGCAGGGGTAGTTAACAACCACAAGGCTGTAAAGATTACTAGAAAAAACGAACAGAAAAACAAAATAGAATAGAGATGTACAATGGCAGACAACATTGATAACAGCGGCTTAAACAAAGGCTCAAAGAGTGATGCCGGTGAAGGAATATTCTCAAGTGCATCGGCTTCTAACGAAGAGGCTAAGGTTCGCGCGGGTATAGCAGACTTCGAAGAATTCGATGAGGCAAGGAAGGTCGGCACAGGTTCTGCAGAAAAGTTAAACTTTCTGAAAGACCTCCAGTTAAATGTCTACATAG
>JBJKRP010000311.1:0-5819 GCA_046704565.1 Ignavibacteriaceae bacterium
ACGATGCTTGTACCTGCGCAGGCAAATCGCAGGACGTCGTTCGTTAATCGTAAGTACAAAGACGAAAGACGTAACAGTAACCTAATAACTGTTGGTTTCGGCTTGTCCGGCTTGTGGTATAGAGGAACAATGGTATACCATAATTTCCTTTTTGTGTAAGTGAAATTTTAAACTTATTTTTTGCGGCAATAATTTCGAGAGAGTTAATATGTCAAACAATCATCGACCAACGTGGGATGAATATTTTCTAAAGCTCGCAATGCTGGCGTCGGAGAGGTCAACATGTCCGAGAATGCATTGCGGCTGCGTATTCGTAAAAGACAGATTTGTACTTGCAACAGGTTACAACGGATCACTGCCCGGTCACCCGCATTGCGAAGATGTAGGATGCCTTGTCGTTGATAATCATTGCGTTAGAACCAACCACGCCGAAATAAACGCACTTACACAAGCAGCAAATCATGGTGTAAATATCAAAGGAGCTACTGCGTATATTACCAACATGTCTTGCACAACCTGCGCCAAAGCATTGATTGCCGCGGGTATAGTGAGGGTTGTAGTTTTTTCGGATTTCCACGACACACTGGCTACACAGTTTTATACACAGTCGGGAGTAGAAATAGTAAAGCTACCAATGCCGGATAGAATGATAAAATATGATATCGAAAATTATTCTTCAGCCAAGAAGACCGAAAAGTCGAAATAAGCAAAGCATATATTTTTATTGCATCTTGATTTTACAATTCTTAGGTTAACATCATACATCCGGTTCTTTTCAGTAGTATAATTATTTATCAACAACCAAATGGAGGTTCTTATGAACAAACAAAGGTTCCTTATTGCTTTCATAGTTGTGTTTGTACTGCTCGAAGTTCTCAACTTTCTTGTTTATAGTGTTTTTATGATGTCTTCATTGGAAGCCGCGAAAACCGCGTTCCGCCCTTATGAGGACATGGCGTCCAAAATGTGGATTATGTATGTAGCCGACATTGTCTGGTCGTTCTTCTTTGTCTTCTTCTTCGTTAAAGGCTATGAGAAGAAAGGAGTAATGGAAGGATTACGTTTCGGTATCTACATCGGACTCTTCATTTCTTTTGTTGCTGCATATGCACAATATGTAGTCTATCCGCTTCCGCATTCAATAGCTCTGCAGTGGTTTATTTACGGGCTTATCGAGATGATTATTCTCGGCATAGCAGCTGCGTTAATTTATAAACCGAGGGCTGAGGCTGTTGCAGCTTAAAAGTAGTTTTGAAAACTGAATAAGGACAGCCCGAGCTTTTGCGGGTTGTCCTTTTCAAAAAAGTTACGGCTAATTTGCATTCGATAACTGATCATTATAAAAACGGGTATGACCCTCAATTAGTACACGTATCAGTTCTTCAACTTTAAATGGCTTTACTATATAATCGTCCATCCCCGATTCAATATATTTGTCGAGATCCGATCTCATTGCATTTGCCGTCATGGCAATTATTACCGGCTGCTGCTTTGGCGGAAATATTTTTCTGATTTCTTTTGTTGCCGTTTCGCCGTCCATCTCCGGCATCTGTATATCCATTAAAATAACCTCGTAGAACTGGCGTCTTAACGCATCGAGCACTTCCAAACCGTTAAACACAACATCGGCTCGGTAACCAAGCCGTTCAAGAAAACGAAGCGCAACCTTTTGGTTTACAATGTTGTCTTCTGCAAGAAGAATTTTAAGCGGATATTGTTTCCCGAGATTTGAATCAAAAAGCGAAGTCGTTTCGTGACGCTGCTCTTTAACAACGGGTTTATTTTTTCTAAGGACTGTAATCAGGGCGTGTTGAAGCTGTGAAAATTTAATTGGTTTTGTCAGTGTTGCTGCAAAATATGTAAGGTTCAGGTTTCTGTCATGCTGAAAACCCCGCGAAGACAGCAGTATGAGCGGAAGCAAATTCAGCTTTGGAATCTTACTGATTTCTTCTGCCAGCATAATTCCATCCATCTCCGGCATTTGAAAATCTAAAATTGCAGCATCAAATTTTGTTTCCTTGTTCAGCAGTGCAAGCGCCTCAGTACCCGATTCAGCTCCGGCTGGAATCATTTGAAGCGAAGCGGTCTGCTGGATCAAAATATTCCTGTTGGTTTTATTATCGTCTACAATTAAAATTCTTTTTGCACGAAGATCCGAAAAATCGATATCCGGTGCTTTGTTTAAATCTAATTCCGTAACGATGGTAAAATGGAAAGTTGATCCTTCTCCCGGAATGCCCGTACTTTCCACCCACATAGTACCGCCCATCAATTCACTCAGCTTTTTACTAATAGCCAAACCAAGCCCCGTACCACCGTACTTCCTTGTAGTAGAGGCATCAACCTGAGTAAAAGATTTAAATAAACGATCCTGACGATCGGGTGCAATTCCGAGTCCGGTATCTCTGACGGTAAAGTGGAACAAGTAATTGTTATAATCCCTTAATTGTCCTTTAATGCCTAAAACAACTTCACCCCGGTCTGTAAATTTAATTGAATTGCTAAGGAGATTTACCAAAATCTGCCGCAGTCTTGTTACATCGCCAAGAACATTTGTCGGAATGCCTTCCTCGATTAAATAAGCAAGCTCAAGGTTTTTATGAGCCGCCTTCGATGCAACAATATCTAGTGCCTCTTCAATACAAGTTCTTACATCGAACGGCTGCTTTTCCAATTCTATTTTGTCGGCTTCTATCTTTGAGAAATCCAAAATATCATTGATAAGAGTTAAAAGAATATCGCCGCTGCTTTGAACGGTTTCTATAAAGTCCCGTTGTTCTTCGTTTAAGGGAGTATCAAATAATAAACCGGTCATTCCAATTATTGCGTTAAGAGGAGTCCGTATTTCATGGCTCATATTAGCAAGGAACTGGTCTTTAATCTTGTTGGCTTTTTTTAGATTTTCGTTTGTTTGTTCTAATTCCTCATAAGTTTGGCGTAATGCATCTTCAGCATGTTTCCTTTCGGTTACATCCCTGTCAATACCTATTGTATAAGTTTTACCATCCAGTTTGATGGGGACAGCCGTGTACTCGATAATGTTTTCTTTTTTATCGGGGCGCTGCCATGAATAGGCTCCGTTAAATTCGCTGATTTGGCTTATGTATTTTGTATTGTCCGAAGATAAAGGCGTAGACAAACCCGCCTTATCCAAGTCTGCTATCTTTAAGAGTTCTTCCCTGCTTCTTCCGGACATTTCGGCATAACGTTCATTGCATTCTATTAATCTTCTTTTCCCCGGCTCGTAATTTTCTTCGAAGATGCTTATACCGTCGAAGGCATTCTCAAAAATTAAGCGCAGCATTTCGGTTTGTTCTTTAAGAGATTCTTGAGCAAGCTTTTGCTCGGTTATATCCCGTTCTATTCCAATCAATCCGATTATATTTTCATTTTCATCTTTCAAAGGAAGCTTGGAAGTCTGAAGCCAGCGCTTCCCGCCTTCCTTATCATAAAAGAGCTCTTCCTGCTTAAGCACAGGATTTCCTGTTTTGATTACAGATTGATCATCGGCTGTATAAACTTCTGCAATTTCTTTTGGAAATAAATCGAAGTCCGTCTTCCCTAAGACTTCTTTTTCCGAATCAGCGCCTATATTATTTAAATCGGCAGCGTTGGTTATAATCCTGCCACCCTTTAAATCCTTAACATAAATTGCATCGGGGATATGTTCAATTAATGTTTTAAGAAGGAATTTCTCACGAGTTCGACTGTTATTATCTTTCTTCTGCTTATTTGTATCTCCTGTCTTTTCAAGCTTGATAATCTGCCGGCGGAGAAGTGAATTTTCTTTGATAAGCTGTGATTTGGTTTTTTTACTCTCGTCCATTAGCGGTAATTTACTTCTCTGATAGTATGTATTATTATTTTTTGTGTAAGTAAGTCAAATTTTTTTTCAGGATTGTAAGCGAATTATTGATATTATTTTGTGTCAACAAACACCGGTGTTAAATTACCAAATTAATCTTAATTAATAAACAGAGGCAGATTTAGATTTTGCCCGGCAATGTTTTATCAACTTTCCTTTTGATATTATCCAGTTAAACCTTATTTTTTTAGACAAATTTCAAATGAAAATATTTCTGGCAAAAACTGGAGTACCGGAATGAAAAATATTTTACCGACAAAAAAAAGAAATTACATATTCTTAATTTTCTTTATATTCTTGACTGGTATTCTTTACCCGCAAAACAACGACTCGCTTTATATCGCGAAGCATTTTACAAAGCACGAATACATGATTCCTATGCGGGACGGAGTTAAGCTTTTTACTGTAGTATATTCTCCGCGCGATACCCTAACCGAATATCCGATTCTTTTAACCCGGACCCCGTATAGTGTTGGTCCCTACGGTGCTGGTAAATACAAGACTGAGCTTGGACCCTCAAGGTTATTTGAGAAAGCCGGATACATTTTTGCTTACCAGGATGTACGCGGCAGGTTTATGTCCGAAGGTACTTTTGTTGAGATGCGTCCGTACATTTCAAAAAAGAAAAGCAAGAAAGATATTGATGAATCGAGCGACGCTTATGATACTATTGACTGGCTAATAAAGCACGTTGCACACAACAACGGCAAGGTTGGTATTTACGGAATTTCCTACCCCGGTTTTTATTCGGCAATGGCAGCCATTGATGCGCATCCCGCACTTAAAGCCGTATCGCCCCAGGCGCCTATTGCCGATTGGTTTATAGACGACGATTTCCACCGCCACGGCGCTTTCTGGCTGCCTCATGCTTTCTGGTTCTATACATTTTTTGGAATGCCCCGCCCGGTACCGATTGATCACTGGCAGGCGCCGGTATTCACAACTTCAAATCCGGATGGTTACGATTTCTTTTTGAAGATGGGCTCATTCAAAAATACCACCGACAAGTTCTTCATGCATAAAATTCCTTTCTGGGATACTTTAATGGCTCACCCGGATTACGATGCATTCTGGCAGGCACGGAATACGCTTCCTCATTTTAAAAATATTAAACCTGCCGTAATGACCGTAGGCGGCTGGTTTGATGCGGAAGATCTTTACGGCGCACTAAACACTTATAAGTCGATTGAAAAAAATAATCCGCAAATCCAAAATGCTCTTGTTATGGGTCCGTGGTTCCATGGCGGATGGGAAAGATCAAAGGGAAACTTACTCGGCGACATTCACTTCGGCAGCAATACAAGCGAGTTTTATCAGAGGAATATCGAGCTTCCGTTTTTTAACTATTACCTTAAAGGCGAAGGCAAACCAGACTTGCCCGAAGCAAATGTCTTCGAAACCGGCGCCAACAAATGGCAAAAGTTTAATGAGTGGCCGCCTAAAAATGTTAAGACAGAAAACCTGTACTTTCAAAAAGGAAAAAAATTGTCCTTTGATCTGCCTGCAGAAAAAGGGAAAAGCTTTGATCAATATATAAGCGATCCCGGACATCCCGTACCGTACACGCAGCATATTACCGAACGAATGATTCGAAGGTATATGGACGAAGACCAGCGCTTTGCTTCCAAAAGAAACGATGTTCTTGTTTATGAAACCAAGCCGCTTGAAAAAGATGTTACTATCGCAGGACCGATCCGGGCGAACTTATTCGTTTCAACATCGGGAACAGATTCGGATTGGATTGTTAAGCTGATAGACGTCTACCCGGATACGGCAAAAAATTTCACTCCAAATCCATGTGAAGTTAAAATGGGCGGCTACCAGATGATGGTTCGCGGCGACATCATACGAGGAAAATACAGAAACAGTTATTCCAAACCGGAACCTTTTGTTCCGGACAAAGTAACAGAAATAAAACTTCAGCTCCAGGATATTTTCCATTCATTCAAGAAAG
>JBJKRP010000312.1:0-12414 GCA_046704565.1 Ignavibacteriaceae bacterium
GAAGACTCCAGCCGCCCGCAGAAATCCAGTAAGGCCAAATCCCGATTTCAGACGTATTGTTATAATAAAAATTTACACCGAAACCTTTATCAGGAAAGAGCGGATAAGAAGTTCCTCTAAAACCGAAGATGTTTTTGGAATTGTTCCGGCAATCCGGCACAATTTCTTCCATCCATTTAAAATATGCCTCCATACCTTCTCTCAAGTCTCCTTGAACCGCACCTGCAGTTTGCAGGTTAATGGTTGAATTAACTCTGGCTGCGATGCTCGGATACTTGCCGCTATTAATGATAAACCAATAGCGTCCCATCTCAAATATTTTCTTTAACAATGCCGGTGAATAGTCAGGTCTTGACTGTTGTTCAACAAAAAGCTCTTCTAACGATTTAGCATATTGCTGATCTCCGCCGAAATCGACAGTAACACGATCAAGAATTTCCGACTGTATCTTTTGATGCCTTTCCAGTAATGCGGAATAATCAGGCGTGATTCCTTCCACCGCCTTACGCAGAACTTCAACTTTGTCGTCACTGAAGTCGGAAAAATGTTCTATACGTGTAAGCAGCATAACTGATGAAGCATTCTCAATAACAAGCGTTGTTCCATCCATCCTGGCAGTGCCGCCGTTGCGAACCACACGTGTAATACCGGCATAACCACTGTTATCCACCGAGGTATCTAAAAGACATTTGTAAATCAATCTATGTTCATTGCAATCCTGCTTTACTTCATTTGTTTCAACACCCTTTGGAGCGAACTCTTTTTGTCTTTTTGATAAATCAGTAAATGCTGCCATATCCGGATCTGTGGTTCCAATTCCGCTTGTAGCACCCCAGTCCATACCGGAGACCATACTCCACTGCGCGGATTTCTCTAAAGAAATCCTGATATTCATAGTTTTACCTGTAGGAGCTGTTAATTTTTGAACGACTGCATCATCTGGTCGTGACGTAAATGTTTGTCGGAGCCAGTCGCCGTTTTTGTCAGTCCAGAAGATTTTTATTTCGCCATTCTCAAAATTTACAGTACGCAAATAGTTCTTGGCTGATGATGTTCCGGTAAGATTAAGCTTCATCAGGAATGCCGGGATGGTCAGGTGCGGCTCGGTGTTTTGTTTCAACGGGCTTTCATTCATTTTCTGAAGAGCCAGTTCAACGGCTTCCTTGGTTTTTCCATCCAGAGCCATTTGCCGGACTTGTGAAAAAATAGATGCAACATTGGGTGCTTCAATAGGTCTCTTCCACGGCATTAACAAGCTTTCGTGGTGAAAAAGAATTTGTTCCGAATAGGGATTGCCTATCAACTCAATAGTCATAGAACCATTACCGGATGTAAGTGTTTCTCTTACTGACTTTCCAGGGGCAATACTGCAAAAGCCATGCTGAGGAACTATCTTTCGCTTGATCCGTTCATTTAACGGCATAGGAGATAACGGATAAGATTTTCTTACTAAAGATGGTTTTGGTAAGAATGATTTATTTTGCACATGATGAAGAAATTCAGCCGGACGGTTATCCTCTACCGGCGCAACTGATGAATTTCCGGAATCAATTTCGTCAGCACCGAAAAGCGGTGATATTTTCATTGAACCTACTATTCCGGCAGCAACCGCACTCTTCTTAAAAAAATCTCTGCGTTTCATAATTTCCTCAACTGTTTTTTTGGCTGTTCATCTTCAATCCAATTGATCCAATCCAGCGGGTTGCGCCGGTCAAGTTGCAGATGGATTTCTATAGGTTTTCCTTCCGGCAGATGTAAAGTACAGGTTGCCTCGCCCGATTTTGGTTTTGACTTCAAAGCTCCGGACGAGACGGAAATTCCTTTGATACCATACCGGGCTATTAAAGTTACATCCTGCTTTCTTACGGAAGTAACGGTTAATTCCACAGTCCCGGCATCCATATCCCAGGCAAGTTTGTTGAGTCTTGCAAACGTGCGAAGCAGCATTCCATTAATGGATCCTTTTTTAAGCGTTGGAGGAAGAGCCGGAAGAACCTCGATCACTCCGGGTCTCGAGTAGGCAAGCATTTCCATCATGATTGTGGGAATCCCTCCTTGTGCATCGGGTATTCGCATATTTGTGTAGGGGTCATGGACACAAAGCAGCGTGGTTCCGACATAACCTTCTTCAAGAAGCTGACGCAGTTCACTATCCACTAAATAATTATCTTTTAGTCTTGCACCGATCAAACCGCGTTGACAATGGCTGTGAGCCGCTAATCGCTCGGGTACGCGCTTTCTATTTGCTATTACTAAAGCTCTCGCAAGTTCCGGTGTGCTATCAGGATCAATTTCGTCGCCGGGCCAGGCGCCGTACCCATGTGAAATATGACGGTGGTTATAACGCTCTTCCAAATCTGCCCGAGCCCATTCCTTCAAAGTACCTTCCGGTTCAAGCATGTAAGGAGGCAGCTTGGCTAACATCCCTTTCCATTTCGGAATACTGTCGGCTTCAATATCCAATAATTCACAAGCTTCAACTAAATTAGACAGAACTTCCCGGCACACCGAAATGTCCATCGTTGCATTGATCACAGCCATACACCCAGGATTAAGATTACCAGGATTGTTCTCAGGAGAAAAAGAAGGAACAAATGTGTACTTTCCATTTTTGTCAGTAACTGTCAAAAAGTCTTCATAAAATAATGCGAGATCCTTATAAAGCGGAACCATACGCTTACGAAGAAAATCCAGGTCACCGGTTACAAGTTAGTGATCCCAGAATGGACGCAAGACCCAGCCACCTGCGCTAATCCAGTAAGCATGCGGCCATGTTTCCCCGGTGCTATCTGCGTGATCGTACATTGTAGAAACACCGGAATCTTTTGTCGGCGCAATAGGATAAAATGCGCCTCGCATTCCATAAATATTTTTTGCATTCGAGTGGAAATCAGGTACTAGACTTTCAATCCAATTGAAATAGGCGAGCTCGCCTTCGCGGAAATAGCCAATATTTATTGGCGCAACTTGTAAATTAGTATTAACATTCGTCAAAGCCCATACACTACGATACTTCCCGGTAGTAATAATGAACCAATAGCGGCACATCTCGAAAAAAGTTTTAAGAAAAGCTCCCGAATAACCGGGACGTGTGTGCTGATCAGACAGAAGTTCCTCAGCTGAAAATCCAAATTTGGATTCATCGTCGAAATCCACCGTAACACGATTAAGCATCTCTGACTGTACATTGCGAGCCCGCTCAAGTAGTTTTGAATAATCCGGATTAAGCTGCTGCAAAGACTGCCACACAGCTTCAACTTTCTCCTCACCGTAGTCCGGTAAATATTCAATACGCGTAAGCAATTTCACCGATGAAGCATTCTCTATGACCAATGTATCTTCATCCATTCGTGCAGAACCTCCATCCCTTACCACGCGGGTTACGTTGGCATATCCTCTATTATCAACAGAGGTATCCAATTGCCCTTTGATAATCAATCGCTGTTCGTTGAAATCAGTTTTCTTGTTTGCAGTATCATTGTTTCCGGCTGATGGTCCGTTAGGACCTCCAAAACCGCGCCTCCCAAAAGCCATTCCTTCCGACATTTTAATTCGTACATTTACTGTTTGTCCTGAAGGAGCGGTTAACCAATGAACCACAAGATTATCCGGTCGCGAAGTGAAACTTCGACGGACCCATTCTCCGCGTTCGTCCGTCCAGTGTATCTTTAATTCCGTACTCTCGAAATCAACAGTGCGAAGATAATCTTTGACGGAGTTACTTTTTGGCGAATCTAACAGCAAGGAAAATCTTATACCGCCAAACATCCCTCCCGGTCTTACCATAGGAGTTTTATGCCACTCGTTATAACCCAACATTGCAGCTTCGCTGTATTTCCCTTCCATTATCATTTGCCGTACTTGCGGGAAAACATTTGCGATTTTTGGAGCCTCAAAAGATTTCGTTCGAGGCGTGAACAGACTCTCGTGGCTGAAAGAAATTCTTTCTGAATAGGGATTACCAATCACTTCAATGTTAACGGGTCCATTGCCTGCAATAAGCGCTTCGCCGCCTGGTGAAGTACAGCAAAATCCACGACGCGGTACGACATTTCTTTTAAGGCGTTCGGACAATGGCATCGGCGAAATCCGTACCTCGGGATTTAGTTTCGATTCCGCAAATACCGGCTTCTTAGGCAGGTATTTACCTTGCTGCATACGATGAAGGTAATTTGAGGAATTAATATTCTTACCTGCAGTTCTTGTTACCACTGAGTTCCGGCTGGATATGCCGGGAAACTTTTGAGTGTTCATTCCGTTCGCTGTGAAAGGCACGAACATTTTTAAGCCGGCTATACCAGCCACTATCCCGCTATTTCTAAGAAAAGTTCTACGCTTCATTATCCACTCCTATGGCAAATTTTTTTAGTACAACTTTGATTATGAGCTTATTATATTTTTTCAAAAACCATTTTGTCAAGGTTCAAGGGTCCGCCTTCTATAAACATTTTCAAAACATGCTGACCGGCATCGAGCTTAATGGTCTTTTTTACAACCTGCCAGGATTGAAATCCTTTTGTGTTGGGAATAGAAACCGTCCCGGTTTTATTTTCGCCGTCGCATTCAAGATGCAGCCTGGCATCGCCCGAAGTAGTAGCGATGTAGAACGACACGCTGTAAGAACCGGTTTGACTAATAGTAACAGTGTATGCCGTCCACTCGCCCGCCTGCGTCCAGCCGAGCGTATAACCGCCGGCAGAACAGGTATCAATGTCCACACCTTCATTTGGACGATACCATCCGCCTTGATTTATTGCATCCGAATCCAAATAAGCATCGCCTGGACAGCCTTTATCATAGTCTTCAGCTTCAATAGTTCCCGGAATAGTATGCTGCTTAAACGGCTCTTGCTTTTTTTCACAAACTTCTTCCAGTATCCATATGTCAGAAGAACTTCCTTTAGAATTAATTACTCTGTCTGTGTTTCCTATGGCAGCGGTTCCGTTCACTGATAAAAACATATCCGGGAAATGCTTGTTTGAAATTTTATAAAACCCGTTGTGTGCATCTTCAATTTTCCAGACCTGGTCATCATTACCTGAAATATCCGAGTTAATAAGTTCATTACCTGAAGTGCTGCACGCTAAAACTTTTCCGTTATCCTGGCGGTTAACAATTTTGTAAAGTCCTTTGCCTTCGTTTTTCAGCGACCATTGGTTAGAAAGATTCTTTCTGTTACCCGTTAATTTTAGATCGGCACCAAGTACCATACTGCTGCTGTTGCTGCCGCCGGGAACAACATAATAGTGCAGAGTACAATCAAGATTAGTAAACATGTCGAGCGGCGGGATTTTATCTTTGAAGCTTAGCTTGATTACATACGCCATATCATCGAATGATTTTTCCGGCAATACAATATTCAATCCATCTTCATTTTGTTTGAACTTTAACGGAAGATACTTTCCGGCTTTGCCGTTTATGAGCTCAACCGACTTGAGGCTTTTCAGATCGATTCTATCTGAAGATAACGACTTTAGAGTTATCTCTTTCTCCCCGATGTCCCAGCCAAGTAAAATTGCATATAGTGTTGTGTAGTCTTTTGATCTTGTATATCGCACATCCTTCGCCGTGCCTTCAACCGGAGCTCCCATTACGCCGTAACCGGCTCCCATCTTGGTAGGACCTTCGCCAAACTTTTCCCATGCACGGGTTGCATATATCGCCTCACCGTATTTCTTCAGCCAGGAACCCATGGCAAGTAAAATATCCTTTTGCTTCTGCGGAATTGTTCCGTCTGCCATAGGCGAAATGTTTAGAAGCATATCGCCGTTCTTACTTATTCTGTCGATGAAGCTGTGAAGTATCGCTTTCTTGGAATAATATTGAATGTCCTCGGTATAGCACCAGCTTGATGAACTGACTGCATCATCGGTAAGCCAATAATTATCGGTTATATCCGGCGGACCTCCGCGTTCATAATCAAGCACAGCGCATTTGGTATTAAGACCATCTTTAAATGTCGCTACTACAGGCTTCTTCCATTCGGTGGCTTTGTTATAGTAATATGCAAGAAACTGAAGCAGTACCGGCTGTGAAATAAGATGCAGATTAAAATCCTGATAAATTATATCTGGCTTATAATTATCAATGATTTCTTTGTGCTTAGCTAACCAATATGCTTCGTTCTTTTCTTTGCCCTGCTGACCGAAAAGCTTCTGCAGTTTCGGATCGTTTGTCTTTGGTACAGCTTCATAGTATCCCGTAATATTGTAAGCATGATGCATGGATAAAATAACTTTCATATTCTCTTTACGAATGGCTTTTGTTAACAGACCAACAAGGTCCAGCTTCGGTCCCAAATCTTTTACGTTCCATGGATTAACTTTACTTGCCCACATAGAAATTCCGTCATGATGTTCTGCAACGGGACCGGCAAATTTAGCTCCTGCATCGGCGAACAATTTCGCCCATTCATCCGGGTCAAACTTACCTCCCTCTGATTTCAGCTTAGGTGCAAATTGAACAAAGTTACCCTTCTTGTCTTTCGCACCGGTGAGGAAATAATAATATGGCCACTCGGAAGGGTCTCCGTAAGTTTCAATATGATGTCTGTTTTCCGCCGACCCTTTGATGTACATATTACGGGGATACCATTCGTTGCCGAACGCCGGAACAGAATAAACTCCCCAATGAAAATAAATCCCGAACTTTGCGTCTTTAAACCATTCGGGAACCGGATTCACTTTCTCAAGCGATTTAAAGGTTGGTTGATATTTCTGTTCCTGTGCCTGAGCATTGATGTAAACGGATAATCCGGCAATAATTAATGCCGCCGGTAATATGATTCTCCATTTCATAGCTGTTTACCTTTCACTTAAATTATTTACAAATTCGGTAATGCTGTTAGGTTATTTCTGTTTATGATTAAAATCTATTAGACCAACAAAGCCGCCTCTCGGAAGACAATCAACTTTAACAATATCGCCTTTCTTAACTTTTAAAGATTCATACGAAAAGGATTTGGCATCACTTCCGTCTTTAATTAGCTGTAAGCTGTAATTTCCTTTGTCAAGAAACTTGAAGTTTATTTCCAGAGTTTGGGATGTATCTTTTCCATTCAATCCGCCTAAATACCATTCATGTCCTTTCTTTCGGGCAATAATAACTTTTACTCCGGGATAGCCGTCAACCAGCTTTGTATCATCCCAAACAGTAGGAACATTCTTTAGAAATTCTTTTGGCTCAGCCGGTAATGATTCATATGCCGATGGTCTATCGGCAAAGTGCTGCAGCCCCGACTCAAAAACAACAGACAGAGCTAATTCATGTCCGTACGAAGTAATATGCGGGTGCTGTGAATTTGAAAAAGTAACAGGAGTATAATCCATCGAACCGATTACGTTACGGGTAAAAGGAAGCGTTGTATTGTGAACAGCAGCTCTGTGTGTTTGTACCGGCCCGTTGTTATAGTATTCCGCCCCATACACAGCTTCCATGGTCATAAGGTTCGGATAAGTCCGAGCCCAGCCCGTCGGAACAGTTGCGCCATGAAAATTTACCATCAGATGATACTTAGCAGCATCTTTCAAAATATCTAAATAATATTTCATCATATCCTGCTGGTCTCCCGCAAAGAAATCAACCTTAATTCCATACACGCCTATTTTATTTAGCCATGTAAATTCCTTAGCGCGCGTTTCTGCCGTTAACATATTTTTGTTGGTTGTAGGAGTCGACCAGCTTGAGCATGAGTTATACCATAACAACGGTTTGATTCCCTTGCTTTTCGCATAATTAACGGCATCAATAATATTTCCGCCGTTAGTCATCACTTCCCATTCCCAATCGATAAGTATATAAGGCCAGTCCATTTGCTTTGCCAAATCAACATACTCAACAACTTTTTGATAATCTTTTGAGCCGTGATTGTTTGCCCAGTAAATCCAAGCGACCGGTCCCGGCTTTATCCATTTTGTATCTTTTAATTTATCCGGCTCACTGACATCTGTTATTAAAGTCGATTCAACGATATCCGACAACTTACCTACTATGAGTACATGCCACTGCGAGCGCCACGGCAACGGTGCAACAACGCCGGTCTGCTGGAAATCCTTTCTCGGCGGGGGAAAGGTTACTTTATAATCATTATAATTATCCAGGTTGGATAATCTTTCGGCGCAATTATTTTCGGTAATATCAGCTTCGCAAATCAACGCCCAAACAGGCTCATTATTGACTTTAAATAGCGCTGGAAGACCCCACTCCTGTCCTTTCTTGACGCTTTTACCGGTCTTGCTGAAGTCATAAAAATCCTCGTACGAAATATTGTAAGGCTGCATCCAGCGATTGGTACTATCCGGCAAAACGTATGTCGTAGCTTCACTTGTTATATTTACCGACGAGTCCGAATGATTTGGGAAGACATAACGGAAGGCAACGCCGTCATTATAGGCTCTGAATATAATATCCAATGGTTGGTTACCGGTGTTTTTATAACTGAATATTTTTTCGGTTCCGAAATTCTCACAATTTCTTCTCTTGCCCGTAATCATTTTGTATTTATCATGAATTGAAATTGCCCTGGATACCTTAACAAGACTAAGGTTATCTACAAATTGCTGGTCCTTTCGCGAAATGCCCAAAGGTGAATCCGGCAGCACCTCAATGTACTTCGAACCCTCCTTATACATGACTTTGAAGAATACCTGAACAGATTTTTTTTCTTTCATCTGTCTGTTTGTAACTACTACTTTGATTTTATTATTCGGAGATATTATCTCCTGGGCATGAATTAAAATTGTATTTAATACAACCAATGAGAGTAAAACGAAGATTGTTTTCATATTAAATTCACTTTTATAATTTATTCTTTGTCATTTATGTTATAATTAATTTGTATTCCTTGTTATAACTGATTCTTACCGGCTTTTATGATTATGTAGCCGGCAGCTAATCCCGGTGAATTTACACTAAGCCTAATGTTGCCGGTTTTATTTGTACTTTTAATAACAACCAATGCTCTGCCATGCCAGGCTTTTCGTGTATTACCTACATATTTTTCTGTGTTTTTTAAGTTAGCATTATCCACACCGGCAATCACTCCCGGACCATCAATTGAAAACATAAGCCGGTTATCAGCATTAGGTTGAACATTTCCTTTCTCGTCTGTTACTTCAACCGTAACAAATGACAAGTCCTCTCCATTAGCTTTTATTATGGAACGATCGGCAATTAATTTAATTTTTGCCGGATCGCCGGCGGTTTTTAATTCTGTTGATTCTATTTCTTTATCGTCTTTCACACCTACTGCTTTTAAAGTACCAGGAGTATAAGGTATTGTAAATATTGTTTTGTATTCCTGTTTTATTGTTGTTGGTTGTTCTGCAATAAGCTTTTCATTTAAATAAAGTCTGACACTTGGATATTTCGAATACACTATAACCTGAATATCTTTCCCCTCATGCCCGTGCCAGGTCCAGCTTTCCCACGTGGGCCACACTGCCCATTGAGTTAACTTGATCTCCCCGTTATCCGGATTGGGTTCTTTAACTGCCATGTAAAGTTTCTCGTTATCGTTCCATAAAATATTTCTATAATGTGAAATAGGTTTTCTCCAACCCGTTAAGTCAATATCGCCACAATAAGCTCCGTGCCAGGGGAAGAAATCACGCTGCCAATGCTCACCTTCCGGTTCGCCCGGGTAATAATAACGCCCGATACCGGATTCACCTAAATAATCAATTGCAGTCCAAACAAAGTCACCAATAATGTAGTTATGATTTTGTACCATATCCCAATTATAGAAAGCATCTTTCGGATAGGATTCTGTTTGCACAATTATCCTTGAAGGAACTCTTTGATGGTCGGAAGGTGCTCGCTGCATTTGATAATTATACCCGCAAACATCATGAGCCGCCATAAGCGGATCGAATATTGCCCATTCGTTATCCCACGTCGTCATTGCCGAAGTAACCGGTCGGGTTTTATCCAATTTGTGAATACAATCTGCGAGCATCTTGGCGGTCTTAACAGCTTCAGGTTTTTTCCTCTCGATTATTTCGTTCCCGGTGCTCCACATGATAACTGAAGGATGATTCCGGTCGCGCATTACCATTGATTCTAAATCCCGCTTCCACCATTTGTCAAAGAACCGCGCATAATCATAAGTATTTTTACTCTCTCTCCAGCAGTCAAAAGCTTCATCTATTACCATCAATCCCAGACTATCGCAGGCATTCAAAAAAGCTTCCGACGGCGGATTATGCGATGTTCGAACAGCGTTAAAACCGGCTGACTTTAACAACTCTACCTTACGTTCTTCAGCACGATCATATGCTGCAGCGCCCAAACAACCGTTATCATGATGGACGCAGCCGCCGTCCAGTTTCACCGTTTTGCCATTTAATTGAAATCCGTTTTCAGCGCTGAATTTTAATGACCTTATGCCAAAGGAATTCTGCGTAATGTCGACAGTTTTGTTATTCTTTATTATTTCCATTTGCGCGCTGTACAGGTGCGGAGTTTCCGGTGTCCACAACATTGGATTATTCACGCTTATCGTTTGGGCAACTTCTTTTTCACTTTTAGACGGCAAATCAATTTTTAATTTGCTGCTGCCGGCTTGATTATTTTTCTTATCAAAAATTCTTGTAAAAAGTACAATTGATTGAGATTCAGCAGTTTCGTTTTTTATCAACGATTTTATTTGAACCGTCGCTTTTGCTGCTGCAATGTCCGGAGTTGTAATTACAGTTCCCCATTGACTGAAATGAATTGGGTTGGTTACAAAAAGCCAAACATGCCTGTAAATACCCGAACCGCTGTACCACCTGCTGTTTATTTGCTGCGAATTATCAACACGGACTGCGATAATATTTTCTTCGTTATAATTAAGGAAAGGAGTAAGATCATAATAGAAAGATGTATAACCGTACGGATGAACTCCAAGAGACTTGCCATTTATAAAAACTTCGGAGTTCATATAAACCCCTTCGAAATAAATTGAAACTTTTTTACCCTGCCATGAAGACGGCACAATAAAACTTTTCCGGTACCATCCTATTCCTGCCGGGAAATAACCGCCGGCTTGTCCGGTTGGATTATTTTTATCAATACTTCCTTCAATACTCCAATCGTGAGGCAAATTAATATTGCGCCAGCCATTATCATCAAAATCAATTTTACTTGCAGACGGGAAGTCTCCCAAAGCAAATTTCCAGTTGTAATCAAAAAGCTGCTTACGCTGAATGCCTTGCTGCTTCTGGAAGCTGCCTGCAAAACAGCTTCCGGTAAATATTACTATTGCGATGAATATTTGAGTTCGTATTTTAGAAACTTGCATTGTTAGTTCTGTCTCCCAATTTTTTTTGCTTTGATCGAAATTCCGGTTCCTTCCAATCCGTTCGACATGGCATCAAGTTGAATGTTCCCGGGTTTTCCCTTCGACTGCACAATGACAAGACAAAGTCCGTGAAATGCATTTCTTTTATTCGATTTGAATTCTTCATGACTTATTGGATTACCGTTGCCAACTCCCGCAATAAAACCTTCGCCATTAATTTTGAATTTCACAAGGTTATCGGCGTTGGGACAAATATTACCTTCTTTATCAACAACTTCAACTTTAACATATGAAAGGTCTTCGCCATCGGCGTTTATTTCATTTCTATCCGGTGTCAAAATTATTTTTGCAGGAGAGCCTGCCGTTCGTACTTCATCCGTGCATACAATCTTTCCGTTAATCTTTCCAACCGCTTTTAAAGTGCCGGGTGCGTATGGAACGTTCCAAACCAAATGCAAATCTTTTGTATCGCTGAAATTCTTTTCGCCGAGAGATTTCCAATTTTCATCCCGAAGGCTTTCGGGATGATCAGCCTCTGGCTGAAAGTATAATTCAACCGATTCACAGTTACTGTAACACCAAACAGGAATATCCATTCCTTCGTAACCTTTCCAATTCCAGTGCGGAAGAAGATGAACCATCGGTTTCTTTGTCCACTGGCTTTGATAAAGATAATACCTGTCTTTTGGAAAGCCGCATAAGTCCACCATGCCAAAGTAAGAACTAACCGAAGGCCAGCTGAATGGCGAAGGCTCACCGATATAGTCAAAGCCTGTCCAGACGAATTGACCGGCAACCCATGGAGAATTTTCTATCGCCTTTAGTGTGGACTCAGCCGTGGTATCATCGTAAGTAGAACACTGGTTGTCCATCGCATGAACGATTTTCAGTTCGCTGCCGTCTTTGACAAGATTATATTCGCCGCGCGTGCTTACCGCCGATGCAGTCTCGGAAGCTACCAGCTTTGCTTTTCCTTTAAGAGAATTGTAATACGGTATCGAATAATTTATTCCAAGTACATCGAGGGGTTTTGAAAAACCGCTTTTAACCGCGTCCCCCGGAGTGTTGCATGGCGACGTAACGGGTCTGGTCGGGTCTTCAGAATGGCAAATATCCACAAGCCGGTTGGACTT
>JBJKRP010000313.1:0-9579 GCA_046704565.1 Ignavibacteriaceae bacterium
TAGATTTACCCACATTATGATAATAGATTCGCTTATCTAAATCCGAAGAGGAACCCTTGTAAAAAGTTCCATCTTTAAGGCTTCTTATAATGTAAGCGAAATACATCTTGCGGAGAGACAGGGATTCGAACCCCGGAAGGACTTGCATCCTTAACGGTTTTCAAGACCGCCGCATTCAACCACTCTGCCATCTCTCCAAAAACTAAATTACGTCCTTAACGGTTTTTCGCGAAGCGACCACCACGTGGCAAGACCGCCGCATTCTCAGCCAAAGGCTGATGAGCCTCCGGCTCAAACCACTCTGCCATCTCTCCGTTAATAGAAATAAGAAATTTTGAGGTGTAAATATATGAATTCTTGATTTATTGACAAATAATTTACTCTTTGTCCCGTTTATTCTTGAAATATTTACTTTATGAAGTATTAAATTTGTATTTGCAAACAAAAACATTTTTGAAAATGATATAATATATGAACGACTTAGATAGATTTAAAGCCTTCTCAAAACATCTTGCAGACATCAGCGGAAGCATTATCTCATCATACTTCCGGACTCCTGTGTCAGTCGATTCAAAAAGCGATTCTTCCCCGGTTACAATAGCAGACAAAAAAGCCGAAGAAGTAATGCGCGAAGAGATCATGTCTGAATTTCCGGAACACGGAATTTTAGGCGAAGAGTTCGGCGGGCATAACCCTTCTGCCGAATACAAATGGGTTCTTGATCCAATTGACGGGACTAAAAGCTTTATTAGCGGTACCGTAACTTTCGGAACATTGATCGCCTTGGTAAAAAACAATGAGCCGGTTCTTGGAGTTATAAATCAACCGGTCCTCGGCGAGTTTCTTATCGGAGACAATAATTCCTGTGAGCTGAATGGGGTGAAAACCGAGGTTAGAAATCTTAAGGCTCTCTCAGATGCCACGCTTCTTACAACCGATCATCTGAACATTAAGAAGTACCAGGATATCGGCAAATTCGAAAAGCTTTTAAATAAGGTTAAATTATACCGCAACTGGGGCGACTGTTATGGATACTACCTGCTCGCGACAGGCTATGCCGATATTATGATAGACCCGATTATGAACATCTGGGATCTGGCGGCGCTGATTCCGGTTGTGAAAGGTGCCGGCGGTATAATTACGGATTACAAGGGCAGCGAAGCCGCTAAAGGTAATAGTATTGTTGCTGCTGCGCCTTACCTTCATAAGCAGGTAATAGAAATTCTTAACCATTAAAAACTCGCCGTCAAAAAAATAATTATTGTAGCAATTGATGAGACAATTGCCCACATCTTTGAGCGGCGTGTATTGAAGACCAGGATTAATGCGGCAATCCACGCGGCAAAAAGAAGTATAGGCGCACTCGGGAATAAATCCTGCAGCGGGGCAATTTTTGTTCCGCCTATTACTCCGAGCTCGCAGCCTTTCTTTACCGTACTGAATATCAAAGTGAACGAGAAAAAAGAAATTAAAGTAAAGATGGTATACATTTTTATTCTTGGCTTGTCGCGGAAAACTTCCAGCCCGGTTCTAATTGCAAGAAGAATACCCGCAAATAAAGTGATGTAATAAAATTGAGAAATTTCAGGAGGAACAAAGCCTAAAAACTGTAACGGGACATTTACAGCCTGTCCGTTTGGTGTTTGCGGTACCGCAACATTTTTGTCCCCGTCTTTTAAGGTGACTCTGAATTCAACTTTTGTTAAAGCTTTCTGATGAGGTATAGCTGCGGTAAGCGCGCCGTTATTACGCTTCAACTCGACCGAATTCCATTTTGCCGTATCTGATTGTATTCTCCATTCCAGTAAGCCGCTTAACTTATCTTGATTAGTTGCTATTAGGATAGGATAGTTTCCTTTCCCGCTAAAAGCTTTGTCGAAGCTGAAGGAAGCTTCATAACCTTTATTAAGTTTGATTGTACCGTTTATCGGATACAGCGGGGAAGTTATGCTTTGCGTATATCCTGCAAGCAGTGTAATTATACCTGCTGCTATCCAAAGTATAATAGATTGTTTCATGCTTTAGTTTTAATGTTGGAAAATTACCGGCAGCAATATAAGAATAAAACCGCTTAACAATTTATATTTTAGTTGATCAATTGCAAATTATCTTTAAAGTACGCCTGAAGAAAGACTTAATGTGACTAATACCTCTTAAATTAATCTTAAAATGATTTACTTTTTTTTTGAAAATTATTTTTGCTATGAATAAAAACATTAGAATTTTTGATAACCCCGAAAAACTTGCCTCTCAGCTTTCCGAAGAACTGATGAAGGCGATAGACCAAAAGCAGGGCAATTTTTTTATTGCTATTTCCGGGGGGAATACGCCTAACACCCTCTTTAAGCAGTTAGCCGGACCATCCTTTAATGAAAAGATAGCGTGGAATAAAGTTCACTTTTTTTGGTGCGATGAAAGATGCGTACCTCCGGGTGATTCCCAGAGTAATTACGGAACTGCAAATAAAAATCTTTTTAGTCTTGTTCCTATTCCTGCGGAAAATATTCATAGAATTCACGGAGAGGCTGAACCCCGCAACGAGGCAATCAGATATGCAAATGAAATTGAGCACTCGCTGCCTTTCGATAATAACGACCTGCCGCAGTTCGACTGGGTCATTCTCGGTATGGGCGAAGACGGGCATACCGCTTCTTTATTCCCGGGTAAGAATTTTCTTTTTTTATACTCAAATTTAACCGGCGTAGCGCAGCACCCTGAAAGCGGGCAGAAAAGAATCTCACTAACAAAAGATGTACTTAGCAATGCTGAGAGAATTGTCTTTATGGTTACGGGCAGGGAAAAGGCAAAAGTACTTTCGGAAATTATAAAAGAACTTCCTATAAGCAAAGACTACCCCTCAGCAGAAATATCACCAGTAAATGGAAAGATAGATTGGATGGTTGATAAAGAAGCAGCATTTTATTTATAACAATTTTATCCCAATATTTAGGCGGCTAATTTTAAGGCTTTTTTATTTAACTATTTTCAAATTTAATTGCTATGCCAAATGCTGCTTAATCCTAAGTTATATGAGATAAACACACGCATCTGGATTAAAAGATTCGGTAAAGGGATAACGCTAAACACCGTACCCTTCAAATTTTTTGAAGAGCTTGCCGATAAGGGAATTAATATTGTCTGGCTTTTAGGAATCTGGAAAACCTGTAATAGTATTGTAGAAGACTACTGTTTTACACCGGACTTAGTATCGGATTACTCAAAGGCATTAAAAGACTGGAAAAAGGAAGACGTTGCCGGCTCGCCCTTCGCACTCGATGATTATGTCGTTAATCCGGAGTTTGGAAATTTTTCTGATCTTAAGAATCTAAGAAAAAAATTAAACGATATAGGAATAAAACTTGTCCTTGATTTTATACCTAACCACTTTGGTGCAGGAACCCCGCTTATAAAAACAAATCCCGAAATTTTTCTTAGAGGCGATGAAAAGCTTTTTTCGGATGATCCACATACTTTTTTTATAGATAAAAACAACGGGAATATTTTCGCCCACGGCAGGGATCCTTTATTCCCTGCATGGCAGGATACGGTGCAGGTAAATTATTTCAGCGAGGAAGCAAGAGAATTCATGACCGGCAGACTTCTTAAGCTATCGGAAGTTTGCGACGGAGTACGATGCGATATGGCTATGCTTCAATTGAACAATGTTTTTCAGAATACCTGGCTGGGCGTAATAAATAAAAATGAAATGCAAAAACCGGACGATGAGTTTTGGAAATCCGCTGTTGAACGAGTTAAGAAAAAGGAACCCGGTTTCCTTTTTATAGCCGAAGTTTATTGGGATCTGGAATGGCAGCTTCAGCAGCTTGGGTTCGATTTTACGTATGATAAACGCCTTACCGACAGGCTGGCTGCAGGAGACATACGGGGAGTAAAGGCTCACCTGATGGCTGAAAAAGATTACCAGTTAAAGTCTGTCAGATTTTTGGAAAACCACGATGAAGCCCGTGCGATTGAAAAGTTCGGAAGAAAGGGATCTCTTGCCGCCGCTGTTCTTATTAATACCATCCAGGGAATGAAACTCTTTTACGACGGACAATTTGAAGGAAAGAAGGTCAGGCTGCCGGTACAGCTCGGGCGCGAGCCGGCGGAAAAAGTATCTCAATCCATTGAAAGTTTTTATTCAAAGCTTTTATCAATTACCGGCAAAAACATTTTCAGCCAGGGAGAATGGACGATGATAGAGCCGCTGCCTGCTGCAAACGATAACTCCACTTTTGAAAATCTTCTTTCATGGCAGTGGGAGCTTGACGGAGACCTGATAGTGGTAGTCATAAACTTTTCAGATATCACTTCACAGTGCAGGCTGAAGCTTCAGATAAATACCTCTTCTAATGAAATTAAACTGAATGACTTGTTGAACAACGTAGAGTACAACAGGTCGCTTCCTGAAATAAGAACCTCGGGATTATTTATCGAGCTTAAAAGCTATCACTCTCATATATTTGAGGTGAAGTATAAATAGATTTCAGGGAACGACTATTAAATAACCTAATGAAACTTAAAATATTTTTTCTGTCTTTGACTTTATTCCTATTGTTGAATGGGATGAAGAGTGCAGCTCAAATCCGTGACCCGCAGGAAATCTATAATCTGATATTGAAAAAGTATGATAAGTTTGGGCTTGTTAAATACAAAGAACTATGCGGAGATTCCAGGTTGGCAGAATATGTAGATTATCTGAAAAGCGTAGACCCTGATAAGCTAACGTCTCCCGGCAAGGAGCTTGCTTTCTGGATTAACGAGTTTAATGCCTTTACATTGAAGCTTGTATGCGACAACTACCCGTTAAAAAGCATAAATGATTTGAATACGGGGATTGGAATACTTAGACCGCTTTTAGGAGCTGCGGTAATGGATAGAAAGCTTATTCCGCTCGGCAAAGAGAAAATCTCATTGAACGATATAATCAAGAAGAAGATAAGGGCAAAGTTTAAAGACCCGCGGATTTATTTTGCGCTTGTATATGCGGCAAAGGGCTGTCCTCCGTTAAGAGACGAGCCTTATCAAAGCGATAAGATAAGCGTTCAGTTGAATGAGCAGGCGCGGCTTTTCTTAAACGACACAACATTAAATTTTTTTGATGTAAAAAGCCGGACCGCGTACCTGTCGAAAATTTTCCGCTGGCATGAAGATGATTTTGGTAAAAGCAGGGAAGAAATGCTTGTTTATTTATCAAGATTTCTGCCTAAAAATATCTCATCGGATATAATTGCTTTTGCTAAAAGGTGGGATGTTGTTTATAGGGATTTCGACTGGTCTTTGAATGGAGTAAAATAACGAAATTCTGAAGCCCGCAGTTAGAAAATTATGCCGCTAATCGACGGATAAATACCGTTAGGCGAAATTCCATCTTTAACGCTTTGCAGATAATATCCTTTTAATTAAGTTGTTACCGGAACTTAATTATATTGTTTTTAATTTTAATAACAGCAATAACTGGACAGCTTAGGAGGGCAACAATGGATTTATATTCTGTAATTGTTTCTTCGCTGATGATAGTAGGGAGTTCATTTGCGTTAGTGATCGGCGGGTCATACATAGCCTACCGGATTCGTAAGAAATCTATGTAATGAGAGAAGCCACTATTAAATGCGGCTTCTTTTCATTAGGGGAAAATAAGCTTACCAATCCGATTCTCTACATTTATTTCATATCTTCCATAAAACATAATACTTCAGCCTGAAGGCTTTATTTTTTCATTTCCGTAAATTTTCCTCGTAAGGAATAATCAACACATCCGTTTATTCATCAGTTCATTATTTTATGGTAGAAAAATTAATTTGAGAAAATGAAACCAGCTAACTACAAAGGAAGAGGTGCGGGCAGCAATCCTCCGAACAGATTTGAACAGCTTCATATTGAAAGCTTATCGCCTGACATCGTCATTGATGCAGACGAGGATTTTTCGGAACCACAGCCTAAAACTGTTTTCTATAAAGATGATTCAAAATCTGTTGTAGCTAAGAATAACAGCCCCGATATTTATTTTGACTTCTCTTTCAACCCTTACCGGGGCTGCGAGCATGGATGCATATATTGCTACGCAAGACCCACGCATGAGTTCTTAGGCTTTTCTTCGGGGATTGATTTTGAAACTAAAATTATGGTGAAGGAAAATTCTCCAAAGCTTCTTGAAGATTTCTTTAACAAGAAGAGCTACAAACCTAATGTAATTATGTTCAGCGGCAATACGGATTGTTATCAGCCTATAGAAAGGAAATTGAAGCTTACAAGAAAGTGTCTTGAAGTCTGCTTAAAATTCGGCAACCCGGTCTCGATCATTACCAAGAATTCTCTGATTATAAGAGACATAGATATCATTTCCGAATTAGCGGCAAAGAACCTTGTAACGACTATGCTCACCATAACAAGCCTTGACAAAGATTTAATTAGCAAAATGGAACCAAGAACCTCAATTCCCGGGAAGAAGCTTAAGGCAGTTGAAGAGCTTGCAAAACATAATATTCCTGTCGGCGTTATGATTGCCCCGGTTATTCCGGGTTTGAATGATGAAGAGATCCCGGAAATTCTGCGCGAGGCATCTATGTACGGTGCAAAGTTTGCAGGCTATACAATCCTGCGCCTGCCGTATTCGGTCAAGGATTTATTTGTAGAATGGCTGCACCGGGAATTTCCCGATAGGGCGAATAAAATTATTAACAGGATTAAAGATATCCGCGGCGGCAAGCTTAATGAAAATCAATTCGGCAAGAGGTTTAGAGGACAAGGCGAATTTGCCGGGACAATTAAGAGGCTTTTTAAGATTAGCTGCAGCAAGTACGGGCTTAATTTAGAGAAAGTTGAACTAACGACGGAACATTTTAAAAGACCGTCCGTCAATCAACTGAATATATTTGATCCTTAGTAGAAGACAAAAAATTAATTAGGATTTCCGCAGCTAATTTGCGCATCAAATATACCGGCTATCTGCAGTTACAATTATTAAGTTTTTTATTATTTTAGAATTTAGAAACGTATTTAATTATTTGTCATCATATTAACTGAAGAATTATAAATTATGGCTCAAAAAAGATCAAAGCCGAAAGAAAGGCAGATAGGAAAAAAGCAGCCGGAAACGAAGCCGCTGATAAATCCAAGATACAAAAACACATTTTGGACGGTAGTTGTAATACTAATACTGCTGATCTTCTTTATTATAAACAATACGCGTTCCGTTCCGAGTCATGGTCCTTATCCGCCTAATTATAATGCTTCAACACAGCCAAAGCCGGATACTGCAATCGACCCGCGTCTGCAAATGAATACCGGCACAGTAAATAAATAATTAAATTAGGAATAAAGATGAAAAAGCATCTAATATCTTTTATAGTTCTGGCGGCAGCCGTTACTCTGCTCGGATGCAACAGGAATGTTTCAACGACAAATGAAAATCAGAATGATGTCAGCCTCGCCAATAACTCACCGGCAGAGTTAAGCTCATCATCAGCGAGCAGCCAGCCCGACAACCAGAAGGCACCCGCCTTTACACTCAAAGATGTGAACGGTAAAAAAGTCAGCCTTTCCTCCTTCAAAGGCAAGGTTGTAATCGTAGATTTTTGGGCAACTTGGTGCCCGCCATGGCGTAAAAGTATTCCCGACCTGATAGATCTTCAGAAAAAATATAAGAACAAAATTGCCGTAATTGGAATTTCGGTCGACATGGATACCAAGGCGGATGTAGCCCCCTTTGTAAAGAAAAATAAAATTAATTATAAAATTCTTTACGCCACACCGGAGGTCGTTCAGGATTACGGCAACATCGATGCGATCCCTACTTCTTTCTTAATTGATCAGGACGGAAATATTGTTACCCAGCATGTAGGCTTAACTCCTAAAGAAACCTACATAGACGAAATAAACAAGCTGTTGGGCAAGTCGTAGAAGTTCTGTCCAGGAAAGCTTGCCTGCTTACTTAGGTTGAATTGCTTAACTGTTAAATTTGTTCTAAATGACTTAATAGTTAGGCAGCTTAAGAATTTCTTTAACGGCTGCTGCTAATTTTGTACAGGATAAGTTTTCCGTCGCAGTATTTTCTATTTCTTGAAAAGATAGACGATAAGACTGATTAATAGGCTTAGAACAATGCACGTAGCTAAGGGAAAGTAAAAAGTAAAATTCTTCCTCCTTATATAAATATCCCCGGGTAATTTTCCTATAAGCGGTATCTTATCACCCAAAAGGAAAAATGCGCCCAAAAGTATAACTACTATTCCTCCCAGTATCAGGATTTTACCGAGTTGATGAAGTTCTGGAAACATAGATTATGCAGCCGAAGTTATGTCTCAAATATAATTTTATTGATTGATTATGCCAAGACGGAAAGCAAAGCCGCCTCCCGGTGCTTCCTATCTTTTCATCGGTAAAGTTGATTCCGCGAGAGAAATTTTCAAAAAAATACGTAATTTTCTTAAACAACAATTATGCCACCCGGCTGCAAAACAGATTTTTTTCTTAAAAAAACTTACTCCATATACGTACTTGTACTGATTTTTTTGGGTTAAATATTATTTATCTTGTCTCTTGTCATTAAAATTCGCTTAGGGCAGGGATAAGGGGAATTTAGGGAATCATTGGCAGTTGAGAACCAGCCAATGATTCCCATTCTTATTTTTTAATTTATTAGAGATATGGAAAAAGAAAAAATCCTAATAATCGAAGATGACGAAGACACCAGGATGTACCTGGAATTCTTTATCGGTAAAAGCTTCCAGATTTTCATTTATAATTCCTCAGATTTCTTTAACAAGTTTAATGATTCCCTTTCCTGCGATTTGATTGTTCTGGACGTATCAATTAAAAACCAGGTAAACAGCGACGTTTTAATTAAAAAGATTAAGACGAGCAGAAGCTTAAAGAACCTGCCGCTCATCTGTCTTTCGGCGCAGACGTCCGAGCATGTAAGAGAGCGAGCCTTGGAATTAGGAGCAGATGAGTTTTTAATTAAGCCGGTAGCTAACAATAAGCTGCTTAAAATATTGGAAGAATATTTATCCAGCAAAGCTTCCGGATAGCAAGTAAGTTTGCCGTTAATCTTCCCGGGGTATATAGCCGCAAAACCCTGCGCTTCTTTATTTCTACACCTGCTAACTTTCCCTTTGTAATTACTTCTTTATTTGGATATTTTTAGCATCAAAAATTTTCTTTTAAAAAAATTTAGTAAGAATACAAAAGCAATAACCGCATAATTCCCTGACCTGTAGATGTCTATGTTCCAAACGGATTTCCCGCACATAATTATGTATGTCTCAATACTTGTCTGGTCTACAATTCCATTCAGGCATGTCGGTAAAAAATATTTTTACTTTTTTTACTTTTACGCTTTGGCTGATCCCCTGACTTTATATTTACGATTGCTTTTCCATTCAGGGTCAAATTTCTTCCATATGCCTATTCATTTTATTATGCTCATCTCTTTATTTGACAAAGGATTGATTATAAAGAATAAGGTCCCCTTAATTACTCTATTCATTCTCATTTGCTTAATGAATCTTGATATCGGGCTATTAAATTACCTCTTACTGATTAGTCTTTTAGACTTTGTAATCTTATTAAAGTTTT
>JBJKRP010000314.1:0-9493 GCA_046704565.1 Ignavibacteriaceae bacterium
AATTACTTTCCATTTAGCAACTATATTCCTTTTTTGAAAAAGGGATTTTCCATTCTTGGTAAATAAACCGATTCCTTCAATTTCCGCTCATAGATTTATTCCAAAACACATTTTTTTAATTTTCGAATCGTGGCATTCAATATGAAAGTAAAGCGGGGAACAAATTGAGGAGAAAATGCATTCGCATATATTTGAAAGTTATGAAGTTAATGATAAGAGTTGTTTAATTCCTTTACTGCAAGAAGTACAAAATATTTATGGTTATCTACCCGAAAGCGCTTTAAGCGATGTTGCCGGGTTTGTGGACATGCCCTTGAGCCGCGTTTACGGTGTAGCTACATTCTATAATCAATTCCGACTAAAACCGCTTGGGGAAAACATAATAAGAGTTTGCCGGGGAACCGCTTGCCATGTTAAAAGCTCGGCTAATATTCTTTCTGCAATTGAGAATGTTTTAAAGATAAAAGCCGGAGAGACTACCAGAGATAAAAAGTTTACGCTTGAAATTGTGAACTGCATAGGCGCATGCAGCATTGCGCCGGTTATAACAATAAATGATGAATACTTTGGTCGTTTAACAGTAAAAGAAATCCCATCTATTTTAAAGAAATATTCGAAAGCCTCCAAGCCAAGGGAAGCGGGACAGCCGGAGGTAAATCTTGCATGAATTCTTTTATAGAGAAGTGCTGCAAAGAATGCTGGCACAGCCCCGAAAAGCCATGCGATATGTTCGTACGCTGTTGTACCGAAGGACCGCTTTGCCATCATGAAAAATCATGTGAAGAAAGGATTCAGTCATTAAATAGAAGATTGAAATTCATCGAGCATGAATACCCGGTAATTTTTATCGGTATGGGAACATGCGGCTTGGCTTCCGGCGCGGCAAAAGTTGAAGAGGCGATTAAGATAGAACTGAACAAACTTAACATCAAAGCCTTTATTCAGCCGACCGGGTGCATCGGCTACTGCGCTAAAGAGGTTATTGTAGATGTCAAGTTTCCGGGAGAAGATAGAATCTCTTACTGCGAGATAACTGCCAAGATTGTCCCGAAGTTTATTCAAAAAGTATTTGTTGAAAAGACGATCTTCAAAGAAAAACTTTTGGGAACATTCGGAAAATCAACTCCTGAGATTCCTTCGATAAATGAAATTCCTTTTTTCAAAAATCAATTAAAAATTGTTCTTGAAAACTGCGGAGTAATCGACCCGGCTTCGATTGACGCATACATTACCTGCGGCGGCTTTAAAGCACTGGATAAAATATTACGCTTGATGAAGCCGGAAGAAGTTATTAAGGAAGTTTTGAACAGCGGCTTGCGCGGCAGAGGCGGCGCCGGGTTTCCTACCGGAAAAAAATGGGAGTTGGCGTTCAAGCAAAAGTCAGAACAGAAATATTTAATCTGCAACGCGGACGAAGGCGATCCCGGAGCATTCATGGACAGGTCGGTTCTTGAAAGCGATCCGTTCAGAGTCGTGGAAGGAATGCTGATTGGAGCTTATGCAATAGGGGCGTCAAAAGGATTTATTTACTGCCGTGCCGAATACCCGCTTGCAATCTCGCGTCTTCAAAATACGATTGAGCAATGCAGGAAATACGGACTGCTTGGAAAAAATATTTTAAACAGCGGTTTCAACTTCGAAATAAAAATTAAGAAGGGAGCCGGTGCTTTTGTCTGCGGCGAAGAAACGGCGCTCATCGCATCAATTGAAGGGAAACGCGGGATGCCAAAGCCGAGACCGCCTTTCCCGGCAACTTCGGGGCTTTGGGGAAAGCCTACCGTCATCAACAACGTTGAAACTTTTGCCAACATCTCTTCTATTATAAACAGAGGAGCGGAAAAGTTTTCTTCCGTTGGAACAGCAACAAGCAAAGGGACAAAAGTCTTTGCACTAAGCGGGAACATTACCAACACAGGTTTGGTCGAGGTTCCAATGGGAATAAAATTGAGAGACGTTGTCTTTAACATCGGCGGAGGAATTCCGGACGGGAAAAAATTAAAGGCAGTTCAAATCGGCGGTCCATCCGGCGGTTGCCTTCCAAACAGCGTTATGAACACCGAAGTCGATTATGAGTCGCTGAAGAAAGTCGGTGCGATGATGGGGTCGGGCGGCTTTGTGGTAATGGATGAAAGTTCATGTATGGTTGATGTTGCAAAATTCTTTTTGACTTTTATTCAAAATGAATCCTGCGGCAAATGCGTTCCGTGCAGGGAAGGCACTAAACGAATGCTTGAAATAATTGAAAGAATTCCGACGAGCTACCGCAATACAAAAGATAAGTTGGATGAACTGAAGCGCTTCAAAGGAATAGTTCATCTTCAAAGGCTGGCTGACGTTATCAGGGATACGTCACTATGCGGGCTCGGTCAATCGGCGCCAAACCCGGTGCTTTCGGGGCTTCGCTACTTCAGGGAAGAATATGAAGAACACCTATACGAAAGGAAATGTCCGGCGCACGTCTGCAAAGAACTGCTTACTTACACTATCGATAACACTATCTGCACCGGCTGCGGTGTGTGTATTAAAAAATGTTCTTCAGATGCGATCATAGGCGAGAAGGCTCAGGCGCACTATATAATAGATGATAAATGTACAAGGTGCGGAACATGCGTCGACTCATGCCGTTTCGATGCAATAATTACAAATTAAAAAATGGATACTGATAAGATGGTTCAGCTTACGATAAATAATATAAAAGTAAATGCAGAAGACGGAATGACAATTCTTGAAGCGGCGAAGTCGGTAGGTATTCATATACCGACACTTTGTCACTTAAAAGATTTAACGCCGACCGGCGCTTGCCGGATTTGCGTGGTTGAAGTTGATGGACAGCGGAGCTTAACACCTTCCTGCGCATTCCCCGTTTTCGACGGAATGGTTGTAGAAACAAATTCGCCGAGAGTTAGGCGTGCAAGAAAAACAATTGTGGAACTACTGATTGAAAATCATCCGCAGGACTGTCTGGTCTGCGTACGCAATAAAAACTGTGAGCTTCAGGATTTGTCCGAAAAGTACAGCGTACGCGAACACCGTTATGTAGGTGAAAGTAAGAAGCATGCAATTGATATTTCATCGCCATCGATGGAAAGGGATCCGGCGAAATGTATTTTGTGCGGAAGGTGCGTTAGAGTCTGTCATGAGGTTCAGAAAATAGGAGCGATAGATTTTTCGCGGAGAGGATTCTCCAGCATAGTTACAACTCCTTATAACAAAGGCTTGAATATCAGCGACTGCATACTTTGCGGGCAGTGCATTCTTGTTTGTCCTACCGCTGCCTTAAGAGAAAAGGGCTCTCTTAAGGAAGTTGCCAACGCACTTAATGACAAAAATAAATTTACAGTTGTTCAGGTTGCACCGGCAGTACGAGCAACGCTTGGCGAAGAATATAATCTTCCGCTCGGAACTGACGTTACCGGACAGTTAGTAACCGGATTGCGCCGTCTTGGATTCAAAAAAGTTTTTGACACAAATTTCTCGGCGGACCTGACAATAATGGAAGAAGCAACAGAGCTTGTAGACAGAATAAATAACGGCGGCAGTCTTCCGATGTTTACAAGTTGCTGTCCGGGCTGGGTAAAATACGTCGAGCAGAATAGACCGGAAATACTGGAACATGTTTCGACATGCAAATCGCCGCACGAAATGGAAGGTGCCGTTCTGAAAACCTATTATGCAAAAAAAATGGGAATTGACCCGGGAGACATTTTTGTCGTTTCCGTTATGCCGTGTACTGTTAAGAAATTTGAGGCAGAAAGAGTTGAACTTAACGAGGACAACTTACCGGATGTAGATGCGGTACTGACAACAAGAGAGCTTGTAAGATTTTTTAAGCTTGCCGGAATTGAATTCAACGATCTGCCGGAAGGACAGTTTGATAATCCGTTGGGAGAATCGACCGGTGCTGCGGCTATATTTGGTGCGAGCGGCGGCGTAATGGAAGCGGCGCTCCGGACTGCGTATTATAAAATTTCCGGGAAAGAACTTGACAGCATAGAGCTTGAAGCCGTAAGGGGAACAAGCGGGATCAAAGAAGCTTCCGTTAATATTAATGGAATGACCTTGAATGTCTGTGTTGTCAACGGAATAGGAAATGTTAAAAAAGTTTTGGACGAAGTAAGGAACGGAACTTCTAAATATCATTTTATTGAAGTGATGGCTTGTCCCGGCGGTTGTATAAACGGCGGCGGACAGCCTATTCACCAGCAGCCGGAAAAGATTCAGAAGAGAATGAAAGCACTTTACCAGATTGACAGCCGGATGACGGCAAGGCGCTCGCATGAAAACGAATCGGTAAAAACTCTGTATAAAGAATTTTTCATCGAGCCCAACTCATACAAAGCGCATGAGATTTTACACACGGAGTATTTTAACAGAAAAGAAGCGCTGAACAAAATCTAAAAAAATCATTAGGAGAACATAAACAGTTCCCGGGAAATGGATTCAGTTAAAGAAAATATTTACGATGCCGAGAGTGCAGGAATAGTCAGCACCATACTTGCAAGATGCAAGCGCTGCTACTCATGTATCCGCGAGTGCCCGGCAAAAGCCATTAAAGTAATAAATGGACAGGCTGTGGTACTACAGGAGAGGTGTATCGCATGTGGTCATTGTGTAAAAGTCTGTTCGCAGGATGCAAAAAGAATTTCGAGCGAGGTTGACAAGGTTGAAAATGAACTGCTGGCTAAAGAAAAAACCATTGCGATAGTCGCACCTTCTTTTGCGGCTTCTTTCCATCATAATTATCTGAAGGTTCCGGCGGCTTTGCGTAGGCTTGGGTTCTCCGGGGTTGTTGAAACGGCGTTCGGGGCGGATTTAATCAGCGAACAATACTTAAAGATATTTGAATCTGAAAACGACAGGACGATTATCAGCTCTGCTTGCCCGGCTGTTGTAAATTATGTTGAGAAATATCAGCCGGAACTTGTCCCTAATCTTGCCAAGGTTGTCTCACCGATGATTGCAGTTGCAAAGTATTTAAAATTAAATAGCGAGAACAAAGAGAAGATAGTATTCATAGGTCCCTGCATTGCAAAGAAAGAAGAGTACCTGGAGGAAGAAGTCCGTGGCTCAATTGATGCAGTGCTGACATTCGGCGAGATAAAATCGATGCTGAAGAAGAAAGGAATCAATATTGACAAGTTAAATGATGAGGATTTCGATCCGCCGCATGCATATCTCGGTAAGGCTTATCCGTTAGCCGGGGGACTTGTTAAGACTTCAAAAATACCGAGCGATATTCTTGATAAAGAAATTATAATTGTTGAGGGAAAGCAGAAGGTAACGGAAATTATTGATGAGATTGCAGGAAACAAGATAAAAGCAAAGTTTGTTGATGCGCTATTCTGCGAAGGCTGTATAAGCGGTCCTGCAATAGATTCCGAATTGAATTACTATGCCCGCAGAGAAAGGGTGATCAATTATGTGGAGAAGAAGATTTATTCTACCGACAAGCAAATCTGGAAGAGTAATCTTTATAACAGCAGGAAATTAAATTTTACAAGAAGCTTTTCTTCCAAGAACCAGCGGCGGGTGTTTCCTTCGGAAGAAAAGATAAAAGAAATTTTAGCACGTACAAACAAGCTTGCATTGCAGGATGAACTAAACTGCGGGGCATGCGGCTACAACACTTGCCGTGAGTACGCAGTTGCAATCGCTAAAGATCTTGCCGAGAACGAAATGTGTCTTCCATATCTGATTGATGAGCTTGGGAAGGCTTATGATAATCTCAATAACGCTCAAGAACAGTTGAGGACTGCGGAAAAGCTTGCATCAATTGGTCAGCTTGCCGCGGGCGTTGCGCATGAGATTAATAATCCTCTTGGAACTATTATACTGTATGCTGCGCTTTTGAAGAAACAACTTGTAAAGGCGCAGAAGGAAGAACAGAGTGCCGAGGACCTTGAATTGATAATGACCGAAGCCAACCGGTGCAAGAATATTGTAACGAATCTTCTTAACTTTGCAAGGCAGGGGAAACTCAACATTGCGCGTTTCAATTTATCAGTTCTAATTAAAGATATAATCAAGCTTGTAATGATAAATCCTCTTTTTAAAAATATAATAATTAAGATTGATGAGCAGGCTGAATCAACGGAATTATCGGGAGATGAGGACCAGCTTAAACAGGTATTTCTGAATATAATCAACAATGCTTGCGAAGCGCTGGAAGAACTTGATGAACTGAATGAAAAGAGAATTGAAATAAATCTTAAGAGCGAAGAAGAATTTCTGATAATAGAGATTAAAGATAACGGACCTGGAATATCAAAGGATAATTTTGGAAAGGTTTTTACACCTTTCTTCACTACAAAGAAAATAGGAAAAGGAACCGGGCTCGGGCTTGCAATTTCTTACGGTATAGTAAAGATGCACCGGGGATTTGTTTCTTTCCAAAGTGAAGAAGGAAAAGGGACAACATTCGTTGTCAAGCTTCCGGCAATTGACAGCCGGGAGAAAATAAATTTGTCTGCAGGCATTGAGCAGAACGAAATGGAAAGCTTGCAGACGATCTTGAACTAAGGAGTAAATGTAAATGGAAAACGAAAAGAAAAAAATATTATTGGTAGATGACGACGTCGATTTACTTGAACAAAGCAAAATTCAAATTGAAGCTAATGGCTATGCGGTTGTAACTGCGGAAAGCAGCAATGAAGGCTGGGAAAAATTCAAAGCAGAAAAGCCGGATGCCGCGGTAATAGATTTGATGATGGAAGAGCACGACTCTGGTTTTGTTCTAAGCTATAAGATTAAAAAAGACAGCTATGGAAAAAACATACCGGTCATTGTCGTTACTTCGGCAGCGTATATAACCGGATACAAATTTGATGTTTCCACCGGAGAGGAAAGAGAATGGATTAAGTGCGACGAAATCCTTAACAAGCCGGTGGTGATTGAAGAACTGGTACAAAAGATTGAGTCGTATTTTACGGAAAAGGCTACATGATATATCTTTCGATTAACTTCGGAATACCATCGTAGTAATCCGTAGGAAAAACTATGGGAAAAAGCCGCGGTATAAAAATATTAGTTGTAGATGATGAGAAAGGTCTCCGCACCGGCACTAAACGGCTGCTCGAAAGCGAAGGCTATCTAGTTGAGTGTTCCGAAAATGGAACCGATGCAATTAAAGCCGGTACCTCGGAAGTATTCGACCTCGCAATAATCGATCTAAAGATGCCGGACGTTGACGGCATAAATGTAATGAAGGAAATTTTAAAAGTTCATCCGGATACCGTTTGCCTTATTGCGACGGCGTATGCAAGTTATGAGACCGCGATTGAGTCTACAAAGTACGGCGCATTCAGCTATATACCTAAGCCGTTCGACCCGGATGAGCTTCTTCATCAATTGAACCAGGCATATAAAAGGCGCGAGCTTCTTCTTGAAAAAGAAAAATGGATAAAAGAAAGAGAAGAGAGGCTCCTTGAAGTTGCATTTGAAAAAACAAGGCTGAACACAATAATAAATTCAATAAGCGACGGGCTGCTTGTTGTAAATAAAAACGGCGAGGCTGTCCTGTTCAACCCGAGCGCAATGAAGTTACTTAACCTTGAAAGTCTTGCTGTTGAAGAAAAGGTAATAGACAAGCTTCATCCTGCAATAGCAGAACTAATTAACAAGTTTCTCCGCGGCAAGTCCTGCGAGAAAAAATCTTATTCAACTCAGATTGAATCTGAGCCGGAGGGAGAGCTGTTTGTCGAGGCTACTTCATCACCTGTGCCGCATCCGGATGGAACGTTAGCCGGCGTAGTGGTAGTATTGAAAGATATTACAGAGCTTAAGAAAATTGAATTGTTGAAGTCGCAGTTCGTTTCAATGGTGTCTCATGAGCTTAAAGCGCCGATAGCTGCTGTTTACGGATACTTAAAACTATTTTCCGACACGACAATTAAACTATCGGAAAATCAAAAACAAAATTACATTAACCGTTCTCAGGTGCGTCTGGATGGGCTTCTTAAGATGGTGAACGACCTGCTTGATATTTCCAGGATGGAAATGAAAACCGTTAACCGCGAGATAAAGGAAATTGATTTGTGTGAAATCATTAACTCAATCAGCGAGCTTTACCAAATTGAAATAAAACAGAAACGCCTCACGCTTAATATAAACTATCAAAACCGGACACGTTCACTACTGGCAGATAAAGAAGAGATAAGCCGCTTAATTACCAACTTACTGACTAACGCCATTAAATATAACCGCACCGGCGGTGTTATTGATATTGCTGTTTCTTCTGCAGGCGCGTATGTAATTATCGAAGTAAAAGACTCGGGAATTGGAATGAAGCCGGAAGAAAAGTCGAAGCTGTTTACGGAATTTTTCAGAGCGAAAAACGAATGTACGAAAAATATCAGCGGTACAGGATTAGGTTTATCGATTGTAAAAAGGATTGTCGATTCATATTCGGGCAAGATTGAAGTGCAGAGCGAATATGGTTCAGGAACTGCTATTAAAGTTTTTTTGCCCGTGGGCAAAGAGTAATACTAATAGCGCAAAGCTGAACGACGCAATGCTTAGCACGTTGCGCTCTGCGATGGTTCTTTTTTCTTTCAAATTGAATTTGGTTTTGAAAATAAAATTACAGACATAAAATATTTCTTCAATTAAAAACGAGGCACGGCATGACAAAAATAGCAATAATCGACGATGACCCCGACATTCTGGACGCAAGCGGTCTGGTCTTAATGTCAAGAGGGTATGAAGTTGTAACTGCGGCAAATCCGGAAGACGGTTACAAAATCGTTAAAGAAAATTCCCCGGACTTAATCATTCTTGACGTAATGATGAATGAGCCGGATGACGGATTTTTCCTCGCGCAGAAATTCAGGCGTGATAAAATTTTAACCCCGATATTAATGTACACTTCAATTTCTAAAGCGTCCGGGATGAACTACGGAGTTAACGAACTCGTTCCGGTTGATGAATTTGTTGAGAAGCCGATCTCTCCGGAACAATTGATTGAGAAGGTGGAGAAGCTTCTAAAGAGAAAGGAGACAAAGTAATGTTGGAGTATGAAAAAAATTCTCTTTCGGAAGAGATAGAGAATTTAGTTAAGCGTTACGGAAACGGCAGACCTGCACTTCTGCAAATACTTCAAGCGATTCAAAGAAAGCACAAGTATGTTTCCGATTTTGCGCAGCAGGAGGTAGCCCGGCTGCTTAACATTCATCCGGTAGAAGTCTACAGCGTTATTTCATTTTACTCATTCCTTTGTTCGCAGCCTAAAGGAAGGAACATTGTACGTCTCTGCCGGACTATTTCATGCGCTATGGCTGGGAAGGAAATAATTGAATCTGCCGTTAAGCGGGAGCTTGGAATTGATTTCGGCGAAACTACCAACGACGGCAGAATAACCTTGGAGTTAACGAATTGTCTCGGTATGTGCGATCAGGGTCCGGCGATGCTTGTTAACGAAAAGGTTTATACGCATCTGAATCCCGAAACAGCAGTAAATATTCTTAATGAAGTGAGGTGAAGCTGCTATGAATATTAA
>JBJKRP010000315.1:0-2762 GCA_046704565.1 Ignavibacteriaceae bacterium
GTCATACCGGGGTTGAGCACCTGCTGTTCGGAAGCACGGCTGAAAAAGTTGTTAGAAAAGCGCCATGCCCTGTGTTAACATTGCGAGACCCGTTAAAGGGATTCGATTATAAAGAGCATCTTGAGAAAGATTAATTCTTGCGGTCAATAATAAAATCAACAAGAGCTTGGAGCGCAAGTCTGGCTGGTGAATCGGGAAAAACTTCCAGCAGCTCTCTTGCTTTTGCAGAATAGCTTAATGCGGTTTGGCGGGCATAATTTATCCCGTTATTTTTATGCACGAAGTCAATTATCTCTTGTACGCTTTCCTTTTTTTCTCCATCCCTAATTAACTTCCTTATTTCGCTCGCCTCGCTTTTGGAGACCTGGTTTAAAGAATAAATAAGCGGGAGCGTAATTTTCTTTTCCTTGATATCGCCGCCGACAGGCTTGCCGGTCGTATTTGTATTTCCATCGTAATCAAGAATATCATCTCTTATCTGAAAGGCGATCCCGATTTTTTCACCAAACTCTCTCATGGGTTTATGATATTCTTTGTTACCGCTCGCGCTTAACGCGCCTATCTGGCAGCACGTTTCAAGCAGCGACGCAGTCTTATCCGATATAATCCTGAAGTAAGTGGTTTCATCAATATCAAGCTTTCTTGTCTTTCTGATTTGAAGAAGCTCGCCTTCGGACATCCTTTTTACAGTGTTTGTAATTACTTCAAGAAAATCGTAGTCTTTACCTTCAACCGCTATAAGCAAGCCGCGGGACAGCAGATAATCACCCATCAACACCGCTACTTTATTTTTAAATACTTTGTTAATGGACCAGAAGCTGCGGCGCTTATCGGCATTATCGACAACGTCATCATGTACGAGAGTTGCGGTATGCAGAAGCTCTACAAGCACGGCGCCTCTATATGTTCTTTCGGTAACGCCGCCGGCTGCCTTTGCCGAAAGCAGAACAAGCAGTGGTCTTATCTTCTTACCCTTCTGCCTAATAATATACCTTGCAATCAAATCGACAAGCTTTACATCTGATTTCATCGACTGCTTGAAGAGCTCTTCAAACCTTTCAAGCTCGGTCTGGATGGGGAAACTTATATCTTTTAGATTTCTATTAGTCAACTTTTCTTACTGGCTAATTTTGAAATAAATATACTAATTTCGTATAATAAAATGAGAGGTGCAGCCAGGATTATTTGCGAAACCGGATCTGTACCGGGCGATAGAAATGCTGCGGCAACAAAGATAATTACTATTGCGTGGCGTCTGTATTTCCTCATGAAAGCCGGCGTTAATATCCCAAGCTTGCTTAAAAAATACGAGACCATCGGAAGTTCGAAAACCAACCCGCAGCCCAGCATAATGCTGATTATTATTGTCATGTATTCGTCAATAGCAAAGACATTTTTTATTTCAGGCGATCCAAACTGGGCTGCAAACTTAAGAGACATTGGAAGCATAACAAAGTAGGCAAACACAACTCCAAGTAAAAAACATATTGTTGAAAAAGCCACTATAGCAGAGATGTATTTTCTTTCGTTCCGCTTTAGAGCCGGTGAAATAAACTTCCACAGTTGATAAAAGATATTGGGCAGACTGATAATTACTCCGGCAACGATAGCTACTTCAAAGAAGAGCATTAATTGTCCGAACGGCTTTAAATTTTGAAGCTGAACGCCGGCATGTTTTGCAGGCAAAAGGAGAATATCATTTACCAGGAAATCGATAAATATCCATGCTATTATTGTCCCTCCCCCCAAGCCGTAAAGTGAATAAATTATCCGCCACCTTAATTCCTCAAGGTGTTCGAGGAAAGTCATTTCCGAACCGCTTTCCTCTTCATCTACTTCATCTTCTGCCGTTGTTAATTCTTCTGTTGCCACAAATTATCTTTTCAAATTTATATCAATATCAATAATGGAATGCAAATCTAACCTACTTATTTATGTAACGCAACTCATTGGGAAAACGAAACAATAGATAAATGGAATAAATAGAATATTCAATTGTTCCTCTAAAGAACTCATTCGAACAATATTCAAGGAATGAGTTTGCATATGCTTAATTACTAAAGCTTAGCGTACAAAGGGAATTTTGCACAAAGCGATTTAACTTCATCCCTGATTTCCGAAATTACTTTTGGATTTTCTATGTTTGAAACAGCTCTATTGATAAGGTCGGCAATTAAAATCATTTCATTTTCTTTCATTCCGCGCGTAGTAACTGCCGGAGTTCCTACTCTTATTCCGCTGGTAACGAAGGGGCTGCGCTGATCAAACGGAACCATATTTTTATTGACTGTAATTCCCGCCTCGCCTAAGGCATTTTCGGCATGCTTACCCGTTACGTTTTTATTAGTAAGATCGATCAGCATTAAATGATTATCCGTTCCACCCGAAATAATATCGAACCCGTATTCGCTTAATTTATTCGAAAGTGCTTTTGCATTCTTTATTACCTGACCGGCATAATCTTTAAATGATTCGCGGAGAGCTTCTCCGAATGCAACAGCTTTAGCCATTATTATGTGCATAAGCGGACCGCCTTGTATTCCCGGCATAACCATGCTGTCGAAAACTTCGGACATTAATTTCAGCCTGTCGCCTTTCGGAGTTTTAATGCCAAGCGGATTCTCCCTGTCTTTACCAATAAGAATAATTCCGCCGCGCGGTCCTCTTAAAGTTTTATGCGTTGTCGAAGTAACAACGTCGCAGTACTTAAGAGGGTTGTCAAGAAATCCTTTTGCAATTAAGCCTGCAGGATGAGCCATATC
>JBJKRP010000316.1:0-2820 GCA_046704565.1 Ignavibacteriaceae bacterium
ACATTACGCCGGAATTCGGATTTACATATTCCTTGAGCCCGGTTTCTACGATCAAAGGTTCTGCAAGCAGAGCCTTCAGAAGTCCTACAATTGCCGAGCTTTTCCTTTTTCCTGTCGCCAACCAGAATTTAAAACCGGAGCACCTCTGGAATTATGAAATAAGTTATGACAGACTGATGTTCGACAATTCGTTTGAATTTGAGGCTACTCTATATTATGATAGGGGAGATAATTTGATTCAGACAGTCTCAGTTCCTCCATTCATGATTAACGAAAATGCAGGAAGCTTTATTCATAAAGGAGTTGAGTTCAGCGGGAAGTATTTATTGAATGAAAATCTCAATTTATCTTTGGATTATTCTTACCTGGATTGCAGCCAGCCGGTATTGTATGCACCGAAGCATAATTTGAATCTTAAAGCTGACTTTAGTTTTCAGCCTGTCCAATTTATCCTTAACCTTGAAGAAGTGTCTGGTTTATTTTCAAGCGTAGGCAAATCTTTACAGCAAAATTACTTTGTTGCAGATGCGACAGTCAACTACAAAATATCAAAGTTCTTCGGATTGTTTTTAATTAGTAAAAATCTTCTTAACAAGAATTACCAGATTGACGACGGCTACCCAATGCCGGGAAGGACGGTCTGGCTCGGGATAAAGTTTAACTATTAAGCGATGTTTTAGGTTTGGATTACTCCTACATTGAACTTCGGAACTTCAGGATTGTTATCAGCCGCTTCAATAGCCATTGAAACATACTCACGGGTAAGTGCGGGGTCAATAATTTCGTCAATCCACAGTCTGGCGGCAGCATAGAGCGGGGTGCTTTTTTCTTCATAGGATTTCATGATTTCATCAAGCAGTCTTTTCTTTTCTCTTTCATCGAAAGTCTTACCGGTTTTTTCTTCCTGCTTTATTTTAATATCAAGAAGAACACTTCCAGCCTGTGCGCCTCCCATAACGGCAATCTTTGCGTTCGGATATGCGAAGATAAACCTCGGATCGTAAGCTTTACCGCACATTGCATAGTTTCCGGCGCCGAAGCTGTTGCCTACAATTATCGTAATTTTCGGGACGACTGAGTTTGCAACTGCGTTTACCATTTTCGCTCCGTCTTTTATTATCCCTCCGTGCTCGGCTCTGCTGCCGACCATGAAGCCAGTTACATCCTGCAGAAATATAAGCGGAATTTTCCTCTGGTTGCAGTTCATTATAAATCTTGTTGCCTTGTCCGCGCTTTCTGAATAAATTACTCCGCCTACCTGCATCTCTCCACTTTCGGTCTTCACAACGCTTCTTTGATTTGCAATAATTCCGACTGCCCAGCCGTCTATCCTGGCATAAGCAGTAATTATTGTTTTGCCGTATCCGGCTTTGTATTCGTCAATCTCTGAGCCGTCGACAATCCTGGCAATCAGCTCATACATATCGTATGTTTTAATCTGATCGTCCGGAAGTATCCCGTAAATTTCTTTCGGCGAAAAGGCGGGCGGTTTGCTTTCTACTCTGTTAAACCCGGCTTTTGAGCCGCTGCCGAACTTATCAGTCAGTTTTCTTATTTGCAAAAGACAATCCTCGTCGTTCTTCATTACATAATCTGTAACGCCGGAAATATTAGATTGAACTTTTGCGCCGCCAAGGCTCTCGTTGTCGATTACTTCTCCAATAGCTGCCCTGACAAGGTGAGAGCCTGCAAGGAAAACAGATCCTTCGCCTTCAACAATTAAAGCTTCATCGCTCATGATTGGGAGGTAAGCCCCGCCAGCAACGCAAGGTCCCATAATGGCGGCAATCTGGGGAATTCCTTTTGCAGACATTATTGCATTGTTTCTAAAAACTCTTCCGAAGTGTTCTTTGTCGGGGAATATTTCATCCTGAAGAGGAAGGAATACCCCGGCGCTGTCGACAAGATAAATTATAGGAAGATTATTTTCTATAGCTATTTCCTGAGCGCGGAGATTTTTCTTCGCAGTTATAGGGAACCACGCTCCGGCTTTTACCGTTGCATCGTTGGCAACTATAACATGATATTTGCCGTTTATTTTACCGATACCGAAAATTGTGCCGGAAGAAGGAGCGCCGCCATACTCGCCGTACATACCGTAAGCCGCAAAGCTTTCAAGTTCAAAAAATTCAGTGCCGTTGTCCAGAAGATGTTTGATTCTTTCGCGGGCAGTTAATTTTCCTTTTGCTTTATGTTTTTCAATCGCCTTCTTGCCTCCGCCCAATTTAATCTTTTCCTTTTCGGCTTCAAGTTTTCTTAAAATATTTTTGTAATAATCTTCTCTTTTAAGAAAAGTTTCGTCCTTCTTTATTACGGTGCAGGCATTTCTCATAATTATTTTTCTGGTTTGATTAAAATGAAATTAATTGAGTTACTAAGTCATGGAATTTTATTCCCGGAGCAGCTCTCTTGCAATAACAATTCTTTGGATTTCCGAGGTCCCTTCACCGATAGTCAACAGCTTAACATCACGATAAAATTTTTCAACGGGGAAGTCCTTTATAAAGCCGTAGCCGCCAAAGATTTGAACCGCATCATTAGCAGCTTTTTCAGCGGTCTCACTTGCGAACAGCTTTGCAGCCGCCGCTTCTTTTTTATTATGAATGCCTTTATCTTTCATCAGGGCGGCGCGGTATGTCAACATTCTTGCCGCCTCAATATTTGTGTGCATATCCGCCAACTTGAATTGAACGGCTTCGAAATCTGCCAATGGCTGACCGAATTGCTTTCTTTCCTTGCTGTATTTTGTGGCTGCGTTGAAAGCACCTTGAGCCAGTCCTACACTCAATGCCGCAATCGAAATTCTGCCTCCTTCAAGAA
>JBJKRP010000317.1:0-6213 GCA_046704565.1 Ignavibacteriaceae bacterium
GATAAAAGCAGTGCGTAGTTCCAGTAATCTGAAGATGATAAAACGTTCGTGTAAAGCGGCAAAAGCAAAAAACTGATGGACCGAATCAGAAAGTTCCCAACACTGTACCACGCAGTTGAAACTGAAAGACTAGTTTTCTTTTCCATCAAACAATGTTTTTAAGTTTATATAATTCTTTGAGCTTTTTATCAACCTGGTTATATCCGTGATAATTTTCAACCCACTGCTTTCCTTTCTTACCTATTACTTCTCGCAAAAGGTAATCTTCAATTAGTTCGCTCAACTTTTTATAAAGATCATCGGAGTTGTTGGCAACGACGAATGGATTTTCCGGCAGCCAGCTTTCATAATCTTTCGTCATGTTTGTAATCGTAGGAATTCCCATTGCTAATGTTTCAAGCCCTGCTTTTCCGTAACCCGTTCCTCCCATTGTTCCGCCGACCTGGTCAATCGATATGTCGCACTTACTTTTGATTTTAAGAAGCTCGCTGCGCTTCATATTTTCAATCAAAATAAAATTTATCTTTTTCTCTTTCTTGATTTTTTCGATAACGGAAAGAATGAGTTCCGTACCTTTATACTTACGGTTTGTCGGTGAATGAATTATTGTCACCAGTTCATTCTGTCCATTATTCTTTTGCGGTAGCTCGGAAGAGTCATAAGGATAAAAAAGATAATGAAGGTCTTTCTTCAGTTTAAGATGGTCATATTCAGAAGTGATATTTAAGTCGGAAATTTCATCAAGCTCTTTTATGATACCCCTTATTCTCAGGTCGCTCCCATAATAGCAGCAGACAATCTTCTTCCCTTCCCTTTTCCATTTTTTTGCTTGTGAAGTATTTCTGAAAAAATCCAACCCTGCATCGTAATGGATTATGTCAAATTCATCAAGCTTGTACTCTTTGATGATTCTTAAAATTTTATTTTTTCTTTGGAAATCCGAAAGGCTAAAGTATAGCTCTTCAATTACATTCTTAGGCTTGAAGTATGGAGCTGATCCCCTGGGACTAATTTCGCGAACTTCAACTTTTTTCCTTCTCCAAATTTTTGCAAGAGGAAAATTTAGCAGCGGAAGCTTAAGACAAATGTCTTCAGGAAAATCGAGCTGGTTTTTATGGTAAGTTATAATTCTTGAGTAGTCTCCGCAGGCATTATGCATTTGATAAAAGCTGTAAGGAACACCGGCATAATTCTGCGGAGCTAAATGTAGAATTTTAAGCATTACAAATCTTTGTAAAACGTATCTCTAAAAATTCCTCTTGCGCCAAAATTTTCTTTGAACCTTCCAAGTCCCCAGTTCGGGTCCATGTTCACTGTAAAGATCCCGAAGTCTAAAAACTTAAATCCTTCTTCCTGGTATCTTTTCATTATCTCATAGAAAAGCAGATTAACTGCACGGTACTCCTGGTAATCTTCATCGTGGCTGATATAGAATGCAAGCACAACTCTTTGATTAGCAGAAAAGTTACAAACGCCTGCAATTAGTTTCTCACCAAGGAATGCACCCCAAAGACGGATCTTACCTGGAAACATTCTTTTAAGCTTAATTAATTCTTCCAGCGAATGAGTCGGTGAAACATTGTGCCGCATCTTCAAATTCTTTTTTAAAATCTCGTAATACTCTTCAAAGCGCTCACACTCGGCAATCTCTATACCTTGCTTGATAGCCTTTTTAACGGCTGTCCTGGCTTCCTGTCGATAAGTTGAAAGTAAATTTTCTGTCGGAACGTCAAGCTGGACAACACTGGATACTTCTCTTTTTACGTAGCCGAAATTATTTTTTACTAGTGCAAAGTCAATGTAGTTGGAATATTTGGTTTGGTATATCATAGGCGGCGGAGTCAGTTGGACCCTGTCGCAATTCAAATCCTTTGCAAAGCTCAAAAGACATTCAACAAGATTAAACGCTTCTTTCAAATTCAAATTCTGTTTATAACAGAATCCTCCGTACGAAGCACCGCCGTGTGAAGAAAGGATTTTCTTACCGTCCCGTTTTATAAGAACGGCAGGGAAGACGGAAAGTAACTCCTTATCTTTTTTTACAACTAATGAAGCATCATCGAACCTGTCTTTAGGATGATAGGAAAGGAAAAGCCTCTTGTGAAATATTGTTCCGTTATCCGAACATTCTACAAAGTTTTCCCACTCTTCAGCAGATATGCCGGAATTTTTTAATGAAAAATATTCAATCATTAATTTCGAATTTTTGTTTTATAATATCTGAAACAAACGGTGCGACGGCAATAAAGAAAAACAGCATATAAGGATACCGGTAACGGGCGCTTCCGTATGCTACCGCCGTCATTGCAAGACCTAAAATAATAAACAGAGTAATTGGAAGGAACTTTTCTGCAAAGAGAGCATGAAATCTTTTCTTCCAAACCCCGATCATCATTATAACTGCAAGTGAAAAATAATATATATAATTTAGAATTTGAACTACGAAATAGAAAATTATCAAATAAAAAGGCTTGCCGTTAAAAAAGCTGAAATGCCGTTCTACAACCTCTTCCATTACTTTTGTCAGGTACCAATCGTCGACATGAAGTAAGTTTGTAACGGCAAAATCATCAACCAAAAACATAAAAGCAAACTTTGACGGGAATAAGCCGACCCATCTTGCAGGATGAGACAGAATCCAGTTCTCGGCATCACGTTTCCATATTGCTTCTTTTTCAATATAAGTTTTTTGATGCGCATCCGGCATATATCCCATCTTACCTTCACCAAAGACAGTTGTATTATAGGTGCCGGTTGCATTGTCATTAGCACCTATTAAAATATTAACCGGTCCGCTTGTAGCAGTGTAAATAAATTTCCCAAAAAAGCTTTGAGTAAATTCTCCGTAGGCAACTATAAACAAGCTGCAGCTCAAAACTATCGCAGCGGCTGTCTTAACCTTAAACTTGATTTCCATCTTTCTAAAAACTATCGAGATTAGATATGCCGCAATCAATGCAAACCCCATTGGTCGTACTGAAATAGAAGCCGCTGCCAGCAGCCCCGAAATAAAATTAGAGCCCCGAAAGTCCTCATAATAGAAATAAGTACTTGCAAGCACCAAGGAACCGAATAAGAATTCAGTAAGGTTCATCAGTACCATACCGAGTGTGTTTAAGTATAACAAATATAATAGCAGGCTCAAGCGGGCATTCTTCTCCCCAAATAATTTTTTAGAAATCCTGAAGACAAAAAATAACTGAAGCGCGTTCAAGATTATATTCAACAGCCCGATTGTAATTTGAGAATTATTTATCGAGAGGACAAGTACAAGCACGTTCACATACAACGGCGCTGTTAAATAATCTTCATATAAATGAATTTTTGCCGGATAGAAGCTGTGGTTCGCTATGCACTGTTCGGCAAGCTTATAGTAATAGTGCGAATCACTTTTGAACGGTTCTTGCCAGAATATTACGAGAACTAATTGAAGAAGGAAATAGACAATTACAGCCTTTGATACGTTCGCTTCAAGAAAAGTTATCAGCTTCTTCATTTAATCCATCGGGATTCTTTCAGAATTTAAATTTAAGAGAAAATATACTTGCATCTCCAAGACCATCCATAAACGGCTGGAAGGCATAATCTAATCCGAAATTTCCCCAGATTAAACCGAAGCCGCCCGTAAAACTTTTCGATTCATAGCCTGATTGATAACCCCCTCTTAAGGCAATCAAATTATCGTAAAGAATTTCCAATCCAAAATCCAGGTGGCTGTCGTTTGTCGGAAGATATTTCTGGAACTCTGCTGCAGCAGTAAATGCAAACTTATCGTTGAATAAATCAAATTTATATGCCGGACCAATCCTAAACTCCGTCGGCAGCTTTGTACTTTCATTTTTCAGAATGTTCATTGAACCCGCATTTTTCAATACTGCAACGGCGTTAAGTCCTTCAACCGGCGATTTATAATTCAAACCGAAATCAAACCCCCAGCCCGTAGCTTCTTCAGAATACATTCCTTCGTATAAATATTTTATAGTTGCACCGAATGCAATATTATGATAGATATAAAACCCTGTCGACATACTTCCGAAAAAGAAGTTCGCATCAAAAGTGGCATCCGGCTGAGCAGTAGCTCTTGTTCTTACCTGGATATCATTAACGGAAGTTATGTTAAATCCGAAGGCAAGAGGAAGGCTCCAAACAGTTGTTTGCACACCCAGAACGTTACTGTTTGTTCCTTGGATCCATGAGTTGTGCATCAGCATTATCTGGTTTCCATTTAGTCCGGCTAATCCGGCAGGATTGTAGAACAACGAGGAAATATCTCCCTGCGAAATTGAACTGACATCTCCCATTGATATATTTCTTGCGCTAAAACCAAGCTTGAGAAAAGCCATTCCGCTGTTGCCTGCCGACTGCGCAAGTACCGGTACAATAGCTAATATAAAAATCAAAAAAACCTTTTTCATAAATATCCTAATAAAAGCTTTGCTTAAAACTTATTCCTTCCTGGATTTGAACTTACACTTGAGCTAACCTTACCTTATCCGTTTCGAGTTTAAGTTCAAGTTTAAGACTGAAAATTAAGCACTAAAAATTAACATTTAATCCGACAATATGCCTATCCGCAGGTGAATATGGCTCGACGACGAAAGCATAATCAACACCGAAGACAATTCCGCCGAACTTTTTGAAATAAGAAAACCCGAGCGACGGATTAGACGGATAATCCGAATTGCTCAAATTAAATTGGTCAATACCGCCGCGTAAAAACAGACCTTCAAAAATATTGTACTCAACTCCGGCTCTTAAAATATTGGTACCGGCGTTGCTGTTTTCAAACTCTGCCGATGCAATAATTCCAATATTCTTATTTGAATAGCTCACGCCGATTTTTTTCAACAACGGGAATTTATCGGTGGTTGTTGAGCCGTTCTCCTGGTAAATTGGAGAAGTATCCCACTTGTACTGGCTGTTTAAATCGGAAATTACAAATGAAAGATTCCAACATTCATTTATTCTATAAAGCGCACCCAAATCCAAACCAAAGCCAGTTGAATTAATCTGTTCGTACAATTTATAATAATAAAATTTTATCGAGATGCCGAGAGCAAACTTCTTTGAGAACCTGTTTGCAAGTCCTAAAAAGAACTGGTTCTCCGAAGTAGAAAGGTACCCGGTCTTGTTGCCGTCGCCGTCTCTGCCGTCAATCTTGCCTACGCCGGAGTTAATAATCCCAACACTTAAGCCCGCAGAATTATGCGGCTCGCGGTTTGGGTTCGCCGAATCACTCCTGGAATAAAAATCAAAGCGCCTGGTAAAGTTCAAAAAGTTTAGTGAACGGTCTAAAGATAAAATTGAGTAAGAAGTCTGGAACGAATTTCCATTTTGGAACGCCGATAAAGCCGGGTTATAATATGAAACCAATTCACCTTCCGTTACGGATGACATTGCGTTTCCCATTCCCATGCCTCTTGCGCCGAACCCCATTCTAGAAAATGCACCCGGCATGCTGCTTATCGGGCTCACCTTTGGCTGCGCCCACAATGCCGCAGGTAAAAACAAAATTATGAATAAAAGCTTCTTCACCAATTTTTCCTTTTCATACCGGTAATTAATGTAGCACTAAAATTTTTCCGTAAACAGGTTTCTGCGAACCTACATCTACGCGGTAAAAATAAACTCCGTTCGGGACCATGTTTCCAGCCTGATCGGTTCCGTTCCAATAATCGATTGTACCGGAAGGCGAATCTATAACATGTGTTGGGTTTCCCCGGTTAGCATCCTGAATAATAGTTTTAACAATGTGCATGCTGAAGTCAAAAACCCTGATCGTTACCGGCTCAATGCCGTTTGTGGAATATTTTATCTTCAAAATATCAGTACGCGGATTAAACGGATTCGGATATGCATAAGTGTCGCTTGAAGAAGCCAAAGGCTGCGAAGCGAAATAAACTTTCCAAATGCCCTGCCACATTCCGCCCGTTTCATCAAGGCGCGCCAGACCATCCCCGGAACCAAGCCAAATGCTGCTGCCGCCTTGAAAAGCCGCAGCATAAAACGGTTGATTAAGAATTGATATTCCTGTGCTCGCGTCAGTTATTGCATTCGGTAAAATCCAGTATTTGCCGCCGTCGCTTGTTCTAAACACACCTGCATCTGAAGGCGCAAGAATCTGATTTCCCTTTATTCCGATATTCCAAACATTTAGCTGGTCAAGGGTGGATTGCCAGTTCGTTCCGCCATCGGTGGAAAAGCAAACGGCAT
>JBJKRP010000318.1:0-9396 GCA_046704565.1 Ignavibacteriaceae bacterium
GAACTTTATATTGCTATTCGAAGCATCTGTTAAATTTTTTATCAAACTTTTAACAGAAGGATCTAGAGACTTTAAGCTTGCCAACTCTTTTCCGGCAGTTCCTTTAGAAATGGATATAATAAAGTTATTTCCCGTATCCGTCTTTTGATTTTTACTCTGAATGAGAGTTTGTTCGGCTGCATCTAAGCTGCGGAATATTTTTGGGAAAATATTTGTCCCTGCTTCCGGGTTATCATTTGTGAAGTTTAAATCCTTCTTTGAAGGGTCGGCATTTCCATCAAATGGTTTTTGAGTAAATTGATTTCCAGACTCTGCCTCATAAGGATTACTTACATTAGCAGCGTCCTTTATTATTGAAGACCCGCCGCCGGCTCCTTCCGCTGCTGATAGCAAAGAAGGTGAACCGTCTTTTATTTGTTCAATGGAATTTTGAGAAAGTCTTGAATTATGACTACTGCCTTGATTATCCGCTGCGATGCCCGATGCCGCAGAATCTTCCTCAATGATCAATGTTACGTAGCCGTTGTCATTTGTATGTACCTTTGATATAGCACCTATTCTCCCGGAGCTATCGTTCTGACTTTTAGAAGAACCGTTTATAATACCTGAACCGCTTGCCTGAAGGTAAGAGGCAGGATCGGTTACTTCAGAAGCATTTAAAGTATCTCCATCTGAAGAACCCTTAACTGCGTTTGAAATTACCAGACCGAATGTATCGCTGCCCTTATTTATGTTAATATTAATTGACTTCCCGGTTTGGAGAAGACTCATAAGCATACTTGTAATTTCCTTCGAAATTTTAGAAGCAGTAAGGTTATTCTTTTTGCCGTCAGCTTTACCATTTTTACCGACTGATTTTGTACCATTGACAACGGTTTCAATTTCTTTAATCGAATTACTAAGAGCAGAATTGGTTTCATCTGCAATAACCGGCTTATTCAGTTTTAAGGATTCAGGTTTTATACCGAGCTTCTCTAATATTGACGCCAGATTGTTTAATATATTTTTTAACCCGGCTTCGTCCGCTGTATAATTTGAAACTGTTGAATTAACAGCCGTATTACTTTTCTGATCTTGAGTAGCCTCCGCAAGAGTTACGAACATCCTGTATTTGAAATTATCTTCAGTAGGCATGAAGGACGACATGCCCCCATTCTTTACTTCGCCCGTTGCAGCAGATAATCCCTCCGTTAAATTTTCATTTACTATCCTTATAATATCTGAAAATAAATATGAGGAATTATTAAGGTTGGACGGCTTTTTCATACTGCCTTTAACTGCATTTGAAGGTGTATCAACGGTATTTACCGGCTGTATGAATAATGGGTTAAACTGCATTTACTTCGCTCTTGTTATTCTGTTTGCTGTTTCAGGATTTAGTTCCGATAATATTTCCGCTGCTTTCTTTTGGCGCATCGAGTAAATAATGTCTCTCGCTACATTATCGGAATAACTCTGAATAATTTTAGCAGCCTTCTGAGCATCCATTGATTCGTAAAGCTTTGCAGTCTGTTTTAACCATACGCTGTAGCTGCTATCCTTCCTGGCAGATTGCACAGAATCGCTTAACAACCGGGCGTCTTTTTGCGCATCTGCTTCTATCTTGGAATTAATATCTTTGATCTCCATCTTCAGGCTTCGTACACTGTCTATCAATGAAGATTCATTTACAGCACTCTTATAAACGGTATCGCTCGTTTTAGGCGGCATATATGACTTTAATGAGTCAAGTACATCCTTCCTGAAGTTTCCGAAGAGATAACTTTTGATTTCTGCAAAGCTTACTTTAGTGGTATCGCCCGGAAAGGTGCTTTTCTCTTTCTGTTTGATTGGAGTAAAGTCGAACTTAAAAATATCTCTATACATGCCGTTCAAGCGGACGATAGCTGCCGTGCTTATTAAAAACACCACCAAAAAAGATGCTGCGTATATTATCTTTGCTTTCACTTCGTTTGCCTAATAAACTTTTGCGTTGCAAGCTCGTCGATAAATTTTAACTCAGCCCGGTTTTGCTCTCTGTTAAAATCATCGTGGTATGATTCTTCCAGCGAATCAAAAATCTTATGTTCCTTGCTCTTCTGGACCAGCTCGTTCAGTTTGGCTTTCTTTTTATCTTCAAGCGCAAGTATCTTATTCATTACTCCAGCCTTCTGCCTGCTTAAAAATAGTTCATAATTTTTCTTGAACTTTACCTCTGCCGCTGAAATGTCTTTCTTCAATGCACTGCCTCGGCTGCGAGTTTCTTTCTCCGATATCCGGTTAAATTCCTTTCTTTGCTTCTCAATCTCAAGCTCTATTTCAGATACTTCCTTCTGTGCTTTTTTCTCAAGAGCTTCTTTAACCTTCTTTATAGATTCGAACTTGTACACAAACTTTGACATTTACTACCCAAGCGGCTTTTCAATAATTTCATTTAAACGGTTTATTGTCTCCTCGTACAGTGCCTTCTCATTCATGTCCTGTTTTAAAAAGCTCCGAAGGAATTTTATTTTGGAAAGCGCATGGTCTATTTGCGGGTTGCTTCCCTTAACGTAAGCGCCGATATTAATTAAATCCTCTGCTTCGTTATACGTTGCAAGAATTTCATTGAATACCGAGGCTCTTTTCCTGTGGTCTCTTGTTACCACATCAGGCATTACCCTGCTTACGCTCTGAAGCGGATCTACCGCCGGGAACTGTCCTTTGTTAGCAAGCTTGCGCGACAGAACAACATGCCCGTCTAAAATCGACCTTGCAGCATCTGCAATCGGTTCGGTCATATCGTCGCCGTCAACCAGAACCGTATAGAAACCGGTAATAGAGCCTTTATCAGTACTGCCGGCGCGTTCCAAAAGCTTCGGCAGTATTGCGAAGACTGAAGGAGTATATCCTTTAGTTGTAGGCGGCTCTCCTATCGTCAAGCCTATTTCTCTTTGAGCCATCGCGAACCTTGTAACCGAGTCCATCATCAATACGACGTCCTTTCCGAGGTCCCGAAAAAACTCCGCTATTGTTGTACCGATGAACGCACCCTTCATTCTAATTAGAGCAGACTTGTCGCTTGTTGCAACTATTACAACCGATTTCTTTAGTCCCTCCTCGCCAAGATCTTTTTCAATGAATTCTCTTACTTCTCTCCCTCTCTCGCCGATTAATGTAATGACGTTAATATCGGCGTTTGTATTCCTGGCAATCATTCCCATTGTAACGCTCTTCCCGACGCCGCTGCCTGCAAAAATTCCTATCCGCTGTCCTTTCCCAACTGTCAGCAAGCCGTCGATAGACCTGATGCCCGTTTGAAGCTCGGTATCAATTCTTTTCCTTCTTAAAGGATTCGGCGGCTCATTATATACGGGAAGAAAATTCTGGCACATCAAATCGCCTTTGCCGTCAATAGGGTTTCCAAGCCCGTCGATAACGCGTCCCAAAAGATTTTCTCCAACACCTATTAAAAAGCTTTTACCGGAAGCAATTATCTCACAAGACGGAGAAATGTTGTGAACCTCGCCGAGCGCAATAGAAAGTACTTTGCCGTCTTTAAAACCTACTACTTCGGATTTGCAGACTTCGGTGCCTTCTCTGTCAAGCACAGAACAAATTTCCCCGAGGGAAACATTCGGTCCCGCGGAGACAATTACAAGCCCGATTACGTCCGTAACCTTTCCGTTTACCTTTATCGGATCGGCTCTCTCAATCAGCCTTTTGTGCTTATTCAATATTTCCAGTTCTAGTTCCATTTAAGAGTCTTCGGAAAAAATATTAGCCTCAAGAAATTTCTTCAACTCGTTTAGCTGTGTTGATATCCTCGCATCGACGTTTCCGATTTCGGTTTCGATAAAGCATCCGCCCTGCTCAATCCGGTTATCGGTTTCAAATTGAATTTTGGAAAATGTAGAATCAAAATGCCGGTCTTTGCTTCCATTTAATATCTCAAGATCGGCAGGATTAATTTTCACCACAACTTTGTTGCTTCCGATTACTCTTTTTACAGCTTCGCTTAGTGTTTCATTAATAATCGAATGCTCGGATATTTCCCTTCTAACGATTTTCTCAGCCACGGAGATTGCAAGGTCAATAACTACTTTCTCGAATATATCGCCGTAGCCCGATATTGTCTTATCCAGAGATGAAATGATCTTATCAATATCCGCAAATTTCTTTGACTGCCTCTCGTTGTATTCTTTTTCAAGCTTTTCGCCGGCAGACTTTTGCCCGTCACCGTAGCCTTTCTCATAAGATTGTTTTATCTGCCGCTGAAAAAAAATTTCTTCTCTTTCCGTTTCAATCCCGGAACTCTCCAGCGGATTCTTTAACTGCACGCTTAGCTTCTTCGACCTGGTTCCGACTTTAATTACGCTAGACATATATCTCGTCCGATCCTCCCCGCATGTTCAGGGCAATCTCTCCGCTCTCTTCAAGCGCTTTAACCAAATCTATTATTTTAGCCTGCGCGCCTTCAACTTCTTTCAGCTTTACCATTCCCATATACTGCAGCTCTTCCTTTAATAGATCCGAAGCTCTTTCAGACATATTGGCAAATATCTTTTGCTTCAGTTTTTCGTCGGCTATCTTTAATGAAAGAGCGAGATCTTTCCTGTCAACCTCACGCAGAATCTTCTGAATATCTTTGTCCTGAATATTTACGATGTCGTCAAACAGGAACATCTGCCGTTTTACCTCGCCTGCAACGTCTGCATCTTTTTGTTCAAGGCTTGTTAATATTTCCTTACTTAAGCTGACGTTTGTTCTATTTAAGATTGCGGCAAGACTTTTCGTTCCGCCTATCTTGCTCAATGATTGGCTCATGCTGAAGCCCGCCATATCATCTACAACCTTTTCTATCTGCTTTAGGGTTTGAGGAGAAATCTTTCCGAGTGTTGCAATCCTGAAGACAACGTCGCTCCGCAGCGGTTCCTGTAATTCCTTTAATGCTGCCGCAGTCTGGTCGGGGTGGAGGTGAGAAAGGATCAATGCTATTGTTTGCGGATGCTCTTTGCTTAAGAAGCTGATAAGCTGGGATGAATCCGCCTTCTTCAATACATCAAAACCCCGGAGCGTAGTTAGGTTCTTTACCTTTTCAATAATTTCTACCGCCCTGTTTATACCGAATGATTTTTCCAGAACTGCCCGCGCGTATTCGAGACCGCCCTCCAGTACGTATTCACGCGCCGTAACCATTCCGTAAAACTCTTCCATTACCGCATCAACTGTCTGGGAAGGAATATTCCTTACCTTAGATATCTCGGTAGAGATTAACTCTATCTCAGTTGCATCAAGATGCTTGAAAACCTCAGAAGCATTCTCGACGTTTAGTGCAATCATCAAAAGAGCTGCTTTCTGAACTCCCGGAACATCAACTGATTTTATCTCTCTTGGCGGCATGTTATTACCTTAAAATTCATCCTCGTGAAGCCATGCATTAATTAGCTTGGCAGCCTCAACAGGATTTTTCGATACGTAGTTTGATATCTTTTCCTGCTGGTTTCTTTTCTTTACGGCATCTTCGGAAATCTCGTCCTCTATGTCGCCCACGGGCAGCATAGGCTTTTTCATCTTCGGTGCAATCTGCGGGATACCGTCCCCGCGCGAAAGTTCGGGCTTTACATAAGTGGTATCTAATGCAAGCGCCCCGTTACCGAACGTACCGATCACAATCTTCTCGGACTTCAATTTCTTCATCAAACTTTTAAGAAGAAAGATTGAAGCGGCAACAGCAAGTACCATTAGCAGCGGGTTTGTCCATTTGTTCATATCATCGAGCGGGTTGGGCTTGGTAACCGGCTCTTCGTCCACTTCCTTTGTCTCAAATGGTATATCGACGATTGAAAGTTGATCTTTCCTGGAAGGATCCACTCCTACTGCATTCTTAACAATCTCTTCAAGCTTATTTAATTGATCCTTGGGACGCGGCTCGTAAACCGTTTCAACCTTGCCTCCCTTCTTTACTTCCTTAGGAATATCGTTTATAACTGCCGCCACGCTCAGCCGGTTTATATTGCCTATGCCGGAAACAACTTTCTCAATAGTTTTGTTGATTTCATAATTTGTCGTAGTGTTCTGGCTTATCTGTGCTGTAGAATCTCCCAGGTTCTTACCGTTGTTCGTGGTCTTAACATCCTGTTCGCTTATCGCAACCTGAGAGTTCGGGTCATAAGTCTCCATAGTCTTTTGAACCTGGTCAAAATTCAGATCGGCATTTACTTCTACCATAGAATTGCCGTAGCCTACAACGTTGTCAAGTATTGCCTGAGCCTTTTGTGCAAGATATTTTTCAACCGATTTCTTTATTTCATACTGCCTTGAGCTTGACGCAGATAACGGATCATCATCATCTCCGCTTGAAAGAAGCTTGCCCTGCGTGTCTATCAACGTTACCTTCCCGGGCTGTAAGCCTTCCACGCTTGCCGAGACAAGATTTGTAATTGCTACAACGTTATCTCTCGTTAACTGGTAATTGTCTCTAAGCTTTAACACAACGGCTGCAGTAGTAGGTTTTTGTTCGTCTTTGAATACGGATTTCTGCGGAACAACAATGTGAACCCTCGCTCCTTCAACTCCGTCAAGCTGCATTATAGACTTTGCAAGCTCTCCTTCAAGCGCCCTCTTGTAATCAAGCTTCTGCATAAAGTCTGACATTCCCATTGTCGTCTTGTCGAAAATTTCATAGCCGACAATCCCTGAACTCGGGATTCCTTTGCCAGCCAGCGTTATTCTTTCTTCATAAACCTTATCCTTGGGAACCTTAATCGTACTTCCGTTATCGGCTATCTGATAGGGAATTTTCTGTGCGTTCAGTTGGTTTATAACCTTAGACGCGTCTTCCTGTGACAGGCTCGAGAATAATGCCGTGTAGCTTGGCTGGTTCATAAATACAAGCAGGACACCAAGCAGTAAAACCGTTGCCGCAACGGCTCCGCCGATTACAAGCTTCTGCTGAAGTGTAAGCTTATTAAAAATATTTAGGACTGCTCCGAACGGGTTATCTTTCATTTTTTATCAAACTTGAATTCTGGTTAGTTCCGTGTACATATCAATTGCTTTATTGCGGATTTCCATAAGCAGGTCCAGGCTTGTTTGCGCCTTTTCTCCGGCAATCATAACGTCCTGAATTTGTACGTTTCCGCCTTTAATATATTCTTCCGTCATCTTGTCGGCATTAAGCTGGCTTTGATTAACGTCGCCGATAAAGTCGCTTAGAATGTTCCCGAACTTTTCTTTGCCGGCATCTCCCGTCTTTATGACCGTATCAATATTTGGAATTGCTTTGCTTATTGAACTGATATTCATCTTAACCTCTTCTATCGATTAATGAGCCTAATTTTACTCCTGATAATTTTCCGCTTCTTTCATAAAAATGATAATCCGCTACATCAGCTTTGTTATCCGGATATAACTTTGCAAAAAAATCTTTCTCTTCCGGCATAAGGCTGTCTTGCATCGTCGCGGCTTTTTTATCTGTATTCGGAGTAACCGCCGCAGTATTACCTGCAGACGACTGTTTTACCTTAGCATTCTTTACCGGGTTAGCAATGCTATGCGGAGAATAATTTCCAACTGCGTTTATGCCTATTCCCATCTTCAAATCTCCAATGAATCTTTAGCCATCTGCTTTGAAGAATTAAGAGCGGTTAAGTTTGCCTCGTAGCTGCGGGAAGCAGAAATCATATCTACCATTTCGGTAACAATATTTACGTTAGATTTCTGAACATAACCCTTGGAGTTTGCATCAGGGCTGTCAGGTTCATATACGAGGTCTCCCGGAGTTTGATCAGTCATTTCTTTTGAAGTACTCCCGTTCACATTATTGTTGTTGCCTGTCCCCGGCTCAATAATTTCCGGCGAAGAAATATGCCCCGGCTCGGTAACGTTCAACTGCAGCGTGCTTGCTTCAGAAGTAAGATTGTTTGCAAAAGGATTCTGCGATGCGGTAACCTTTAAATATTTCCTTTGATATGGCTGCCCGTCGGCAGTACGCGTTACATCCGCATTGGCAATATTTTCTGCAATGATATTCATCCTCTTCCTCTGGATGCTAAGCCCTTGGGCACTTACATCAAAGCCGGGAAAAGTTGGTCCTATTTTCATGCTGCACCTCCCTTAATCACTGTTTGAATTGTCTTGAAATAATTTGCTATCTTGGTTGAGGCAAACTTGAAGTTCAGATAGTTTTCAGCCAGATCCGCCATCTCTTTGTCAATATCAACATTGTTTACTCCCGAAGCGTCGTTATTGTTATGGTCGGTAACAATTTGATAATCGGGTGAACCGCCGTTATTTTCTCCGGCCGAAACAAACTGGCGCTCGTCGGTTGTTTTCAACTGCGCGCTCATATTTTCGGAAAGTAAATCCCTGAAGACTACATCCTTCCTTGAGTAATTTTGAGTGCCGATGTTTGCAATGTTTTCGCTGATTACCTTGTTACGCTCGGCGCAGTAGTTTGTAAAATTCTCCAAAAGCTTAATTGTAGGAACTGACATTTATTCACCTAATCATTTTTACATGAAGGTTCAAAATAGATGCCATTTGAAAAGACTAAATGCAGCTTTGTTTGTTCGAATTGATGCCCCCTTTTTGGCTAAATCTGAGCACTTGCTAATTATTGATCATGCAGCGGACGCTAAATTATCCCGTCTGCAAAATCAATATTCTTTGATGGATTTTCTGCTTCACCGCTTTCTGAATAATCCAGTATAATTGACTTGGTTTGTCCGCACGAGCAGACAAATTTAATTTCTTTAATAGAATCGTTAGCGTCCTTTTTTAATATAACCCTAACACCGTCGTGGCTTTCTTCTTCTATTGAAACTTTAGTCTTACCGACCAGTTCAGCCTTAGTAGCTTTAATAAAGTTTCCTTTCTGACCCGGCGTAATTAAAAATTCTCTAAATAACGGTTCGTCAAAACTTTCTTTCATCTTTTAATACCTTATTAATAATTTCAGGAATTCTTTCAAGCGGAGCTACCACATCGGCTAAATTTGAATCTACTACCGCCTTAGGCATGCCGTAAACTACGCATGTGCTTTCATCTTGAGCAATGCAGGCGCCTCCGCGGCTCTTTAAATTTCTTATGCCTTCCAGACCGTCCTTTCCCATACCTGTCATTATCACGCCAAGCGTCTGCTTGCCGTAAATTTCAACAACAGAATTAACCATTACATCAACCGAGGGACAGTGTAATGTATTTGCAGGCTCCTTTGAAACTTTAATTGAGACACTCCCGGCAACGCTTTTAACAGTTGTCATATGAAAGCCGCCCGGCGCTATATATACAACTCCGCCGCTGACAGGCTCGCCGTCTTCTGCCTCCTTAACACCAAGCTCGCTTAAGCTGTTTAACCTGTCTGCAAGCGATTTGGTAAACTTCGGCGGCATATGCTGTACTATAAAAACCGGTATGTTTATGTTCCTGGAAAGT
>JBJKRP010000319.1:0-4381 GCA_046704565.1 Ignavibacteriaceae bacterium
GGATAAATATGTCCGCATAGACAAATATGGACTGACGCAGATACTTGAAAGCATGGTAGACAACGCAATAAAATATACAAATAAAGGCGAGGTAAAAATTATATTTGACAAGAACCAGGAAGGCAGGAAGTTTGTATCTATTGCCGATACGGGGATCGGAATGTCTGCCGAGTTTGTTAACAACCTTTTCAAGCCGTTTACGCAGGAAGTAATGGGCTACAACAGACCGTTTGAGGGCAACGGGCTTGGTCTTGCGCTGAGTAAAAGGTATGCCGATTTGAATAACGTACAAATTTTAGTTGAAAGCGAGAAAAACGTTGGTTCTGTCTTTACACTTATATTTAATGAATGAATAACCGGAGAATTTACGATGTCGGAAGCAAATACAAAAAAGAAACCTAAGCTATTAATTACGGAAGATGATTTTGAAAACCAGAAGTTCCTGGAGATGTTTTTAAAAAGAAATTTTGAAGTTGAGATATGCGACTCGGAACAGAGTTTTTATGACCATCTGGGTAAAAAGAAATTTGACATAATCCTAATGGATATTTCGCTCCGTGGTAATAAGAACGGGCTCGAACTGACAAAGGAAATCAAAAAAAAACCCGGATACGAAAAGATTCCCGTTGTTTGCCTTTCTGCCCATGCATTTAAGAAAGACAGGGACAACGCCTTGAATGCGGGGGTAGACGTATTCCTTACAAAGCCCGTCGAGAATAAAATTCTTCTTAACACTTTGATGGAAGCCGTAAATAAAAGTAAAGAGTAGTTAGTATGTAGTAGGTAGGTAAAATGGAGATGAGAGAGAGATTTATCCGATAAAATAAACTTAAGGAGGTATTAGATGGAGTATCATGGCTTTAGAGACCTTATCGTATATCAAGTATCTTTTAAATCTGCTGTTGAAATATTTGACCTATCTAAAACATTTCCAAAGGAAGAGCGCTGCGACTTGGTGGATTAGATAAGACGCTCCTCGCGTTCCGTTCCGTCAAATATTGCCGAAGCCTGGTATAGAGAAGATACGAAAAAGCCTTTGTTAATAAACTAACTGATGCGGCTGGTGAAGCAGGTGAGACTGAAGTATGGCTGGACTTTTCTTTATGCCATGGATATATACCACAAGGTAAATATGATTACTTTATCGGCAAGTATGCAGAAGTAGGAAAAATGCTCAGCAGCATGATGAACAATCCGGGTAAATTTTGTAAATGATTAAATTATAAAATATCACCACTCCTGTTTACCTACTTACTAACTACTAATTTCTACCTTCTGAATTTAGGTTCTTCCAGAGTAAGAATTAGAGAAATGCGGTGCGTGTCCGGCAGTCTTTCCAAATCGGATTGGCTGAAGCGGGCGAATGAGTAATCGATGTTTAGCTTAGGCAGCTTAATTCCCGCACCGATTGTAAACTGCTTTACGTCGTTGTAGCCTGCACGGATCATAAAGATATTCTTGAAATTATACTCAAACCCTGCGTGAGCATCAAAGCTGACGGGACCTACATGAAACTCGGAAGCGTACTCTCTGTTTTCAAACCTAATGTCGAAATCCGCCGCAGGCATAATTGTACCGAAGAGGAAGTTAAAATGATATGCCGCGCCTATCTTGGCGGTTGGAGTTACAAGCTCATTTCTTCCGGTACTCCATGCAACAATGGTAGTTGTTATATCCTGAAGGTTTGCACCGAGAGAAAAATCTTTGAAAGGAGTGTACCATGCACCAAGGTCAAAGCCGATTCCGTATGCGTTGTACTCCGCTATGCTCCGGTATATTAGCTTTACGTTTGCGCCCAGGTCAAGTTTATCGGAATAACGCTTTGCAAAAGTAAAATAAAATGCCCAGTCCTGATCGCTGAACTCTGTAATCTTACTATAATCTAATCCGGCAGCAGGATCATTTATAAAATTTGGATCTGATACAGGCTGTCCGGTGTTCTTATCTATTAAAGCATTTCTTGTATCGGGAATTCCATCAACACCAAGCCGCATTATGCTTAAGCCTAAGCTTATATCCTTTCCGTAAGGGATGGCTACCCCCGCATAATCATAATTCACAAGGCTGCCGAAGCGCTCTTCGTGCATCAGGGAAATTTCGGGATAATTTATTTGAGCCAAGCCGGCAGGATTATAATAGCCGGCAGTAACGTCGTTGGCAACAGCAACAAACGCACCGCCCATTCCAAGCGGTCTGCCGCCGACGCCTATCGCCATAAATTCTCCGGCATATTTTCCAACAACAGTTTGCGGAAATATCTCAGCTATGCACAGCAAGGCTGTAAAGAAAAGTAACCATAATTTTTTAAGCATTAATGGAGATTCCCATTATTAAGTATCTTAAATTTCCCGTACAAAATTGATAAATTGATATTGAAAGTCAAGGCAAATCACCCATAAATTATCTTTTTAACTAAAAGAAAAATACTGAAAGTTCAAGCTTAAAGTAATTCTTTGGCAAGTTTGCATGTTATTGCATGACTGCATGCATCCATGCAGTTCATGCACCCATGCTTTATTTCGCTTTGCCCTGGTTCGCCACAGCCTGCGCTTTCTTTGCTATTTCTTCAGCGTTGCCGAGATAATAGTGTTTTATAGGCTTTAAATTATTATCAAGCTCATAAACCAGCGGCGTACCTGTCGGAATGTTCAAGCCGACGATTTCCTCGTCCGGTATATTATCAAGATATTTAACCAAAGCTCTAAGGCTGTTACCGTGAGCGGCAATTATTACTCTTTGTCCTTCCTTAACAACCGGCGCTATTCTTTTCTCCCAATAAGGAACAAAGCGTGCAACGGTATCTTTTAAGCATTCGGTTAAAGGCAGTTCTTCCGCGGTTAAGTTTTTGTAGCGGGGATCTTTTCCAGGATAGCGCGGATCGTCCTTCTCTAATTTAGGCGGCTGGATGTCATAGCTTCTTCTCCAGATATGAACCTGCTCGTCGCCGAACTTTGCCGCGGTCTCTGCTTTGTTTAATCCCTGAAGCGCACCGTAGTGGCGTTCGTTTAGTCTCCATGAGCGCTCTACCGGGATCCACATTAAGTCGAGTTCATCAAGCGTCATCCATAAAGTTCTGATTGCTCTTTTTAATACCGACGTGAAAGCCATGTCGAAAACATAACCTTCGCTTTTTAAAAGCTTCCCGGCATTTGTTGCTTCTTTAATTCCTTGTTCGGATAAATCAACATCAGTCCAGCCGGTAAACCGGTTTTCTTTATTCCAGGTGCTCTCGCCGTGTCTAATCAATACTATTTTACAGCTCATTAAGTTCTCCAAAAAAATTTTAAATGAAAATCATTCCCTTTTGCAACTGCAAAAATAGCCAATGAACTTTCCCGAATCAAAAATAATTTTGAGACCGGGAAAACTAATTTTATTTTTGAAGTGAGGCTCAAATAAAATTCTCCAAATTTCAGTTTAAGAGTGAGGGATAGTTATGAAAGCTCTTTTGCTCACAGCTTTTTTGCTTCTTCAGGTTCCGTTTTCTTTTTCGCAGCCGAAAACAGAGAATGACATCGACTCCGCCTACCAAAATGCCAGGAAGGGGATTTACTGGGCGCTGTCAAATATTCCCGAAAAAAAATCAAGGCTTGAAAATGATTTAATTGTTGAAGATAAGCTTTGTTCTTCCGTTAAGCTTGATAAGGAAATCAACGGGATAAAAATTGTTTCGGTCGGTTTTAATAATTCAAACGAGGTAACAATAAAAATATTTAAGTCGTACGACAGCCTGGTAAGGGAAGGATACTTGAAAAAATATAAGATGGAAGACCTTAATCTTCCGTCAAAAAAATAGAAATGATATCTTAAACTAAGTTGCTGCCGAACTGTTTTTCAACTTTAATAGCGATTGTGTTGGCAATAGTTCCGGCTTCCACTTCGGTGCCGATAAGATCTTTCAGAGTCATTTTACCGAGTACGTTATCGAGCATAGATTGCACGGTTCTCCACAACGACCTGATAGAGCAGTCGATTGAATGAGTACAAATGAGTTCGGCACCGGAATGGTCGGCGCAAAAGTCTGCCTCAAATAACCTGCCGCCTAAAGCTGCAAGCACTTCACCGATGATTATCTTATCTGCCGGTCTTGCCAATTTGTATCCACCGGTTTGTCCGCGGGAACTTTCTATAAAGCCGCCGAGACGCAATGCCCTAAGAAGCTTTCCGGCATTTGCTTCGGATAATCCTTCAAGCTGGCTTATCTCCGGAATCGTTAATCCGTTTGGAGATTTTGCCTTGCTTATTCTAAGCAGGCATCTTAATCCGTATTCTTCCTGCGTGCTGAACTTCATCTTATTTACTTGTACGTTAAAATTTATTAATCTTTATTCAGAATTAATTTACTCAAAAGCATGATTGCATGGGTGCATGTGGTTTAACA
>JBJKRP010000320.1:0-16545 GCA_046704565.1 Ignavibacteriaceae bacterium
CTTTCTGGAGCGAGAATGGACCACCGGTTGAAATACCAAGTGCAACTGACTTGTAATTTAACTTAGGCAGATCGTTTATTGAATAAGTCCTGGATTCAGCCGGTGATCTGTATAAATTAAACTGTTGAACGCGCCTCAGCCTCTCTCTTATTGCGCGCTGCTTTACAATCTCTTTAATCTTATTAATAAGATCGTCCTTGATCTTAATTATATTTACATTGATGTACGAAAGTTCTTTTGGAATGAAATCAACGGCGCCGTATTCAAGAGCCTTTAGCGTTACCTCGGCTCCCTCGGTCGTTAGCGAGCTTACCATCAGGACAGAGGTCGGGCAGTCCTTCATTATTTTCTTGAGAGCCGACAAGCCGTCCATACGCGGCATTTCTATATCGAGAGTTACAATATCCGGTCGCATAGACCTTACCATATTGTACCCCTCTTCGCCGTCCTTAGCCTGCCCTATTACCTTTATGCCCGAGTCGCTCTCAAGCATAATCGAAATCGACTTGCGCATGAAAGCGGAGTCGTCCACAACCACTGCCGAAATTATTTTACTCAATTATCTGCTATCTTATTTAATAATTCGCTTATGTCAAGAATCATCACCACAGTCCCGTCTCCCATAATAGTTGATCCTGCTATTCCGGTAATATTCCCGAGATAGGCTCCAAGAGATTTAATCACAACTTCTTTCTGACCGCAAAGCTCGTCTACCTTTATCCCGAATCGTTTCTCCGCCAGACCGACTACAACCACATACTGCCAGGCATTCTTACCCTTGCCGTTGCTGCCGTATAATACATTATCAATACCAACAAGAGGTATTACGCTGTCTCTTCTTCTAATCGCTTCGTGGTTGTTTATCCTGTTTATCTCTTTAATATTAACGCGGAGCGCCTCTATCACGGAGTTCAACGGGATAACTACCGTCTCTGAATTTACCTTAACTATCATTCCCTGGATAATTGCAAGAGTAAGAGGTAGCTTTATAATAAACTTTGTTCCCTCTCCTACAGCCGACTCGATGCTGATTATACCGCGAAGCTTGGAAACGTTCGTTTTCACAACGTCCAGTCCTACACCTCTGCCTGAAACATTCGTAACCTTTTCAGCCGTAGAAAAGCCGGGCATAAAAATCAGGTTGTAAGCTTCAGTCTTGGAAAGCTCCTTAGCACGCTCACGGGTTATCAGACCTTTCGAGATTGCTTTTTCCTTTATGAATTCAGGATCAATTCCTTTTCCGTCATCCTCTATCGTAATTACTATCTGATTGCCTTCTTGTTCAGCAGATAATACTACTGTACCGGCTCTGTCTTTGCCTTCTTCTTGTCTTTTATCGGGCAGTTCAATACCGTGGTCCACTGAATTTCTTATAAGATGAACAAGCGGGTCGTTTATCTCTTCAATCAGGGTTTTATCCAGCTCAGTGTCTTCACCTTTAAGAATAAGATTTACTTCCTTATTCGTTTCGTGGGCGAGGTCTCTAACAAGCCTTGGATAGCGGTTGAACACCTTGCCTATCTTTACCATCCTGGTCTTCATTACAACAAGCTGAAGCTCGTTTGTCATCAAATCGATCTGCTTTGCAGCATCACTCAGGTCACGGGAAATTTTCGAGCCTTCATATTCGAAGCTTACCTCAGAGTTAACCTGCGCCAGCCTGTTACGCCCAAGCACAAGCTCCGAGGCTATGTTTAAAAGCTCGTCGAGCCGTTCAACGTCAACTCTAATTGTATTCTCGGATTTTTTTGCCGGACCTGTCTTAGCCTTCAACTCTTCTTTTTTTGCAGGCTGATTTTGCTCTTCAGGCTGACCGGTTGTCTCCGGGCATGGTTCCGTCTCTTCTTTTACCAATTTCTCTTCGGAAGGTGCAGCGGCTGCCTTTAACTCCTCTCCTTCAATCGGTTCAACAGAATTGCTTACGGGAGAAGAAATAATTTTGTCGGCTTCGCTTTTACCGTTTATCCCGGTTTCAATTCCTTTGATGAGTTCGTTTAGTTGTTCTACAGTTTCGTCAACCGATACATTTTCGCTAAGCTCGCTTTCAATGGAAATTAAAATTTCTTTAATCTTATCATAGGCTGCCAGAATGCCGTCCATCAATTCGGTATTAAGTAGTACCTCTCCTTTCCGGAGCTTATTTAAAATATCCTCGCAGCGGTGAGTAACCTTGGTAAGCTTATCCAGCCCCAGGAAACCGGAAGTTCCCTTTATCGTATGGAACGACCTGAATACATCGTTCAGAAGCTCGGCATCGTCGGGTCTGTTTTCCATCTCGATCAAATTCAGATCGAGTCTCTCCAGTATTTCTCTGGTCTCAACAATAAAGCTGTCTACGATCTCCTTCATTTCAGGATCGCTCAGCATAGAATATGTATTTTCGTCGCCCATTTTTTTAGGAGAAAAGTTTATCTATTTCGTCCTGAGAAGTCTTATTATTCATGCTGCTTATCAATTCGTCCGCCGCATCCTGTCTTTCGGTAGATTTTGTATAAACGGCATCAGGATTAAAGGTGGAATTCTCAGGTATATCAAACGTAATATTATCGATTGCATCCAGGTCGGTCTCATCAAGATGAACTATAAGCGAAGATAATTTCATCCTGACCGATTCAATCAAATGATTTACTGCCGCAAGCTGCTGCGAGGTTATGTCCTGAACCTGGAGCGAAAGAGTAATCTTGTAAACATCGTTTCTTATCTTTCCAAAAATTTCTTCGATGGATGGAATTGTCCCGGAGAACGTATCCAGAGATTCAAAGCGCTTAACCTGCTCATCGGCTTCAGCTGAATGCGGTATAAATTTCTTCAGAGCCTCCCACGCCTTTTCCTTATCGTCTTCTCTTGTCTTAAGCTCAAGTATGTATTTATCCACCTTTTCAACGTCCATGGAAATGGAGTCAACTACATCGAGTATCTCTGTGGTCGCAAGCTCAGTCTGGCTGGTTACATTGCTGATCTGGTCTTTAGCCTTTGGTATTTTATTGGTTGTATCCGCAATTGAAGTATTAATATCTTCGAGCAGCGGTACGGTCTCTTTCATGAAATCAATCAGGCTTTGGATTATCGGGATCATCTTCTGCCCGTAACGAAAAACAACCTTCAGGTCGTTCAGCCTTTCAAATAGTTCGCCCATACTAGATATTTGTTTCATTTTTATCTCGGTTTATACATTAATTATTTGATCAATTTTTTCTTTTAGTATTTGCGGAGTAAACGGCTTAACTATGTAATTGTTTACGCGGGCGTTAAGAGCCTCAATAATGTCTTCCTTTACACCGCGCGTGGTAACCATTAAAATCCAGAGCTTCGCAAACTTTTCATCGCCGCGAATAGACTTTACAAGCTCAAGACCTGAAACATTAGGCATATTCCAATCCGTAATTACAAAGTTGATTGAATTATCCGCTGCAAGCTTATCCAGGGCTTCCCTGCCGTCTCCCGCTTCAACAAAGTTACCATAGCTCAGATTCTTAAGTGAGTTAATTACAATCCTCCTCATGGTAACCGAATCATCAACAACCAAAAATTTTAGATCCATTAATCAGTCCTTAGTTTAAATATTTTGAAACTTCGTAAGCTATCCTTTTGGGATCAAACGGCTTGATCAGATATGAGTTGGCGCCGCAATCCATCCCACGCTGTATCTCCTCGCTGCCCGCGAGAGATGAAAGAATAATTATAGGAATATCCCGGTAATCAAGATTATTCCTGATGGCTTTTATTAGTTCAAACCCGTCAAGGTTCGGCATATTCAAGTCCGTAATAACAAGATTTATCCTTTCAGCAGGCAGCTTCTCAAGCGCTTCCATTCCGTCGCTCGCCGGTACAATCTCGAATCCCTTCATGGTTAAGGCAAACGAAACGAACTTCCTTATGGACGGCGAATCATCCGCTACCAAAATGACTTTTTTCATTTTTCCCGATCACTCCTTCTTATATCCAATAGTTTTAGGAAAACTGACAATTGCAAACGCCTTCGAAATTGTGTGCAGGGTTTCTGCGTACCCGATAAAAAGATATCCGCCTTTGTTAAGCGAATTATATAAGTTGGAAACGACTTTTATTTTTGACTTCATATCAAAATAGATTAATACATTTGCACAAAAAATTATATCGAAGTTTGTCATTGAGTGCATTGCCATATCATCATATAAATTTAACATTTTGAACGATACATCTTTCTTAACTGCGGGGTCTATCTCAAATGCGCCTTCCTTCTGTCTGAAATATTTTTTAAGATAATAGCCCGGCGTATTGCGTATCGAATATTCGCGGTACATACCGCTCTTTGCACCCTCAATAACCGTGTGGTTTATATCGGTGCCTATTATTTCAATTTCGAGATCCGGATACTTAGGCTTAAGTAAATCCGTTATGATTATCCCGATAGAATAGGCTTCTTCACCTGTCGAGGAAGCCGCGCTCCATATTCTAATTTTAGTTCTTCCAAGTTTTCTCTTTGCCGCTACCAGCTCCGGTATTACGGTCGTAACCAGCGCGTCAAGCTGAGGCGGGTTCCTAAAAAAGAAAGTTTCATTGATCGTTATCGCCTCAAACAAATACTTCTTTTCATCCGCGCTGCTGCGGTTATACTTTAAGAAGTCAAAATAGCCTTCGAACGAGTCCATGCCGAGATGATTTATTCTCTTAAGCAAACGACTTTCCAGCAGGTACTTCTTATTATCCTGGAAATAAATTCCGCAGTTCGTGTAAATTATTTCTCTAAATTTTTCAAAGGACGTATCAGACAGTTTTAAGTCACACCCGCCTCTTGCCGGGAATGCTTCCGCCTGCGTTAAAACAGTGTTCGGATATTGAGTCATTATTTTCTTCTGCTTTAGTTCTCAGCTTTTTAGTGCTATCGGTTATTCCGGCAGCCGGTCCTGTGATAAAATATATTTAGCGCGATCGCTCACCATATCTTCCGCATCATTCGCCAGCTTTGTTAATGCGGATTTCGTCTCGTTCGAATCTAAACCGCTTATTATTTCGAGCAGCTTAAGTCTATTCCACATATTATCATCTTCAACCATCTTATCTATAAATAATAGCGCCGTATCTTTATCAAGCGTAAACAAAAGCTCAACCGCAAGACGCCTTGCTTCTTCGTCCGGATCATCAAGACATTTTGTAAACGCATCGGCAAGTGTTCGTCTCTGCAGGCTCGATAGATTGTTTGCAAAAACGCCCTCATCCTCTTCCACAAATTCTTTCATTAGCTCCAGAAGGTTCCTTATATTTCTGCTGTGGCTGTCTACTAAGTCAGGGAAGGCTGAAAATAGTACCTGCGGGTGTGAAATTATTTTCGGTTTTATAATCTCATCAAGCTCTGGAACGTCTCCGTAAATTCTTACACATGTTAGAATCGTTTCTTCATCATCAAAAGCAATGACAAGGTACACAGCCGGGATCTTATATTTTTCTTCATCGCAGTTTACTGTTTGCAGCAGAGCGTTCTTCATTTTTTCGTCAAAAGGAATATCGAGATTGTACTTCTCTTTCAGCTTATAAATAGAGCCTACAATGGGCCATATAATCGGTCCGTTTGTATTCTCAAGCTCCGATATCAAGAAGTAAAATGATTCTTCGTCGCCGACAGAGCCCAGACTCTCGATCATTGAAAATTTTGTCAGTTCATCTTCCTCGCCGTATTTTGAGACAATAAAGCTAAGAACCTTCTTGGTTCCTATCTTTCCCAATGCTTCAACTATAGTCGGCTTGAATAATTCGTTTCTCTCATAAAGCTCGCACATTGTATCCACCGATTCGGCGTATCCAAGGCTGCCAAGGGCTTCTACGCATGCGAGCAGAACGTTGTCGTTCTTACATTGCTTCATCAGTTCATGAATATGCTCTGCAGGCTTCGTATCGCCGATTAATCCAAGTACATCGATCAAAAACTTTTTATCGTCGTCATTCCCCGAGTCAATATAATCGAGCATGGCATCTACCGCCCCGCTTCCGATCTTTATCAGAATTTCGCCTGCAAGGTTACGTGTTGCTATACCGCCAGAAGAAATATATTTGGTAAGAAACTTTGGAATCTGGGGACTGGGGTTATTACTCAATGTCATATCAACCGCATTCCGGACTCCCTTATCCTGGTCTTCTACAAGAGCACATAACATTTCGGTAGTCTCGTCGTCAAGCTCCTCATACATTAACGATGTAACGGCTGCGCTCCTTTCGGAAGGATCTTCGGAATTGAGAAGCTTCCTTGAGTCGATTTCCAGACTTTCCACCCTTGTCATTTATTAAACCTTGTTTGTTTTAATTTCACTTTAATTATTTTCTATGTCGATATTTATTATCGAAAATTCTACTTTTCTATTTAGTAGTCTCATTTATTTATCAAATAAATTGAATTAAATCAATTTAAGTGCCGCTTGCAGTATACTTTATTAAGGTAACTTTTCGCCTATGCCTGTTTTCACTTTGAATAATATTAACCAGATGGAAAATGTTGAACAAATGCCACACTCTAGAGAATTAACTCTCAGGCAATGCCGAATCACACTGCAGAAGGCTGGATTGACTGCTCCTATAACAAATAGGAAGTGTATTTCTTATCCGTTACTTTAATATGATTTACAAGCCAATCCTTTAGAAAGAACAAGACTTCATTTGAAAGAAACATTGCACCGGCTTCAAATTGATTATTGAACTCCGTTACCTTTTGCGTAAAAGCATCATGCTCGGCCTTATGCTGCGGGAATTCCGGATAATTTCTTTGCAGCATCAGCTTTTCTTCGGCGGAAAAATGATACTTAGTATAATTGATCATCTCTCTTAAAACCGCGCCTAATTTTTCTTTCCCCTTTCCTTCCTTCATCGCATCGTACAGCTCATTAATCAAATCCACAAGCCGTTTATGTTGATCATCTATCCCGTTTATTTTTACACTGAGTTCATTGGACCAGTTTAATAAAGACATATTTCACCTAATAATTTTTAATGATATGAATTGCTTGAATTTTCGAACACATTCCTTCCCTCAAGGAGAGTAACTTAACGGCTGATCAATTTATGTGAACAGCCGGGTTACATTGAACAAAAAAATTTCTAACTATAACTTTCCTGGTATCTCGCAGCTTTGCCGTTTCCTTTTGAATAGCTTACATCCGTTATTTTGAAATGACTAATAAGCTTTTCAAGCCTTTGTGTCAGGTTGCTCAGGTCTTCTGCCGATCTTGCAATTTGCTGGGAACCAGTTGCACTTTGCTGCGTTACACTGCTTATCGATTCTATGTTCTTGCTTATTTGCTCGGCGGCAACGGATTGTTCTTCACTTGCCGCAGCTACCTGCGCCGCTACATCAGTTACCTTTTGTGACTCCATTATAATTTCTTTCAATACTTCACCGGCTTTATCCGCAAGCTCCTTGCCCTTATCAACTTCACTTTTCCCAACCTTCATGGAATCAACAGCATCAATAGTAACTTTCTGAATCTGTTTTATCATATCTGCAATCTCTTTTGTAGCCTTGGTAGTACGTTCTGCAAGCTTTCTAACCTCGTCCGCTACAACTGCAAACCCTCTGCCCTGTTCGCCGGCACGCGCGGCTTCAATTGCGGCATTTAAGGCAAGCAGGTTTGTTTGATCGGCAATATCGTCGATTACCTGGATAATCTCTCCGATAGCATCGCTGTTCTTACCTAAAGTCTCTACTGTCTCTGCTGATCTCTTTACAACATCCGCAATCCTCACCATTCCTTTTATAGTATCGTCAACTACACTGCCGCCTTGCTTGGCTTTTTCGCCGGAGCTTCTGGCAGTTTCCGCAGCAATAGAGGCGTTCTTGGTGTTATCCATAATAGTTCTTGTCATCTGTTCAATAGACCTTGCAACTTCCGTAGTCTGCTGCGTCTGTTCGCCGGCTCCCGCAGCAAGCTCTTCTACGCTTGAAGAAATCTGTGTTGATGCGCTTGCAGTTGCAAGAACAGCCTCGCTGACCTTTTGAAGAGCGGCTGAGAGCGATTCATTAACCGAATTGATATTATTCTTTATAAGCTGGTGATCGCCTCTGTAATTGCCTTTTACCTTTTCGGTAAAGTTTCCGTCAGCCATTACCTTCAGTATGTCCGAAGATTCGTTTATCGGGGCTACAATAGCATCAAGTATAGAATTAATTCCTTCAATAAGCTTGCCCCACTCTCCTTCGAACTTTGAAGAATTGCCGCGCACTTTCAGGTTACCTTCTTCATTGGCTCTTATAAGAATATCGGCTTCGGCGAGCAGATCTTTAATTGTATCAGCTTCCCTGTTAAAAGAAATTGCAAGAGCATCCTTTTCCGATGCCAGTTCAACTTTATTAATTACACCGGAGGCAATGGACTCGGCAGCCCTTATCTTATCCTTCTGGGCTTTCTGCAAGTCTTTAAGCATTGCAGCTAATTCACCCACTTCATCTTTTGAATTGCTGTTTATTTCAACCTCATAATTACCAAACGCAAACTCTTTAACAATATCTCTCAATTTATTTATAGGCTTGGTTATGGCAGGTGCAAGATAAAATATGCAGAAAAGCAAGGTAATCGTTCCCAGGAGCGCGGTAATGAGTGTGAATATAATTGAACTGGTAACGGAACTCTTTGTCGATGCATCCAGATTGTCTGCCTTCTGCTGAAGCAGCTTATGTATCTCTTCAAACTTATTTAAAAGCTTAACGCCTACCTGCTCACCGGACGACGTCGCTATATCCGAAGCCATATCGTAGGTATGCGTAGCAGATGCACTGATTATAGCATCTGCAACAAGACTTTTGTAATCTCCCCAAATTGACTTTGTATCGGTCATTTCTTTTTTAATATCCGCGCTGATATCGCTCTTCAAAAGCAATTCTATGGTACTATCGCTGGAGGCTTTCAACTTATTGTACTCATTAAAATCTTCATTGAACTTTGACGCGAAAGCCGGCATTGAAAGCTGCATCATTATGAATTGAGTCCTTTGAAAATTCAAATAGACATTGTTGATCTGGTTTTGCGGCGCCAGATATTCCTTAAAGATTTCGTCCTTTAACGAAAGCATTTTGCTCAACTGCATAAAGCCTATCGAGGCAATAATGCAGGAGATTAAAGCCAGCAAAGCATAACCGCCCTGTATTTTTCTCACAAACTTGATGTTAGCAAACCATTTCAACTTTATCACCGTAATATTTTATTAAAAGAAATCACCGGAAAGTGTTATTTTAACTCGAAAGTAACGGGTAACGAAAGCTTAACCTTCACGGGCTGTCCGTTATTTTTTCCGGGTGTAAATTTTACCTGCTTAACGCCGGCAACAGCAGCTTCATCGCAGCCTCCGCCGATTCCCTTTAGTACTTTAACATCGGTTACATTTCCGCCTTCATCTATATAAACAAGAAGATATACCTTTCCTGTTAAGCCTGCATCCTTGGCAGAAGATGGATAGGTAATATGTTTATAAATAGCGTTTACACCCCCGACCGGTTCAGGCATTACCTGTGCAAAAGCGAGGTACCCATCCGCCTGTGCATTTGCACTCTGCGCGAAAATAAAAACCGAAGAAATTATAAATAATAAGTATGTCAATTTATTAAATTGCATTTCTGCTCCATATAAACTTTTTTGGTCACTTACATTATCGGAGATTCGGCAAAATAGTTGATACTTGAAGGGCATAAAAAAAGCAGCACACTTGGTCGAAAGCTTACTTGTGCTGCTTTAGAAATTATTTTGAAAGGGAATAGACGGATGCTATTAAATATATCAGCCTGCTAAAGCATTAGCCGACTCAAAAATTTTTGTAAACTCCCTCGGCTTTCTTTGCTTCCAGGCGCCTTTGTGGTAGGCATAGCCTGCAATCAGCGGCATCGCGATGGTCGCTTCGGAATAAACCATCTGCTCAAAAGTTGTTTCAACCTTTCCCCAGGAGCTTGCCTCTTTAAGCGTAGAGCTTGAGAGCGCACCATCCCTTACATCAGCAACTGTTATCTGGACTGCGTATTTATGCATCGGCGGATCTTCTTTTAAAATATCTGCCGCAACCACAATATCCTGCGTAAAGTTTTTAGGTACGCCTCCGCCAATCATGAAAATACCGGTCTCTTTGGAATTCAATTTAATTTTGGTAAGCTCAAGGAAGTCTTTTGCTGAATCGATTGAGACGTGCTTATCCGGGTGGCTTGTCTGATGCATAATAAATCCAAAGCCTGCAGAACAATCCGAGAATGCCGGGACGAAAATGGGGACATTCTTTTTATAAGCAGCGTAAATTACCGAATCTTCAACTTTAGGTCCGCCGTTTTCAACAAGATATTTTCCAAACTCGCGCAGAAGCTCGCGTGAAGAATACGGCTTCGGCTCAAGGCTGTCAAAAATCTTTGCTGTGGTTTCGTCGCAGACGCGAAGTTCGTCTTCATCTATATATGTATCATAAATTCTATCGATATGAAGATCGCGCAGAAGATTATCATCGCTGAAAGGAGTCCCTATGTAATGCTTAAATCCGAGCGCTTCAAAAAAATCCTGATCGACCATAACCGCGCCTGTTGAAACAACTGCATCAACCATGTTGTTCATAACCAAATCATATACAACGCGCTTCAAACCTGCGCTGAATAAGCTGCCTGCAAGGGTTAGTATTACGCCGCAGTCTTTATCACGCAACATTTTATCGTAAATCATCGCGGCGCGGCTTAAATCCCGCGCGGAAAACGCCATTTTATCCATCGCATCAACCACCGGCACTACATTGTGTTCCTTAATATCGTAGTGTTTAATCGTTTCTTTTAAAAAATCTGATTTGCTTGCCATTATTTACTCCTTGTTCCAAATATAAATTTTAAGTAGATAAAATTACGTTTTTTAGCTGGAATTACAAACGCTGTTCACCGAACGGAAGCTGCCTTTTTAATAATCACACCAATAATTTTATTAGCAGAAACCGGTTGTGCGAATTAGAAATTGCTTTGCATAAAACTAAGAATGATTTTCTATAACTGTTCTACCTACCGTAGGCAGGTTCAACTGCTTACTACCTTATTCAGACAACAGGTTAGCGGGATATAAAACTTACCGGAGAATTTTTTATTATGATAAAGAATTTTTCAGAAAAATACTTTTGCCATTCTCAATACCCCTTGCTTCCACGGAACCCGGTGCGATACCCCGCTCTTGTTTCTGAATTCTTCTTTATGCTCTACGTACCATTTGTAGTTTCTTACAAGAGCATCCTTATTTGAATATTTGGGATGATAGTCCAATACTTTTTCGGCTTTCTCAATAGAGACAAAAGAATCTTTCGAAGCAGTCTCGTAAACCCACTTGTAAAGCGGTGAAAGCTTAAAAGCCTCAAGCACGCGAAGAGTAAGGATTATAGGCTTTTCAGGCAACCCCACAATCTTTTTACCATAGCCTGCATAATCAAGCACCGACTGGTAGTCTTCTTTCATCGTTGTATATTCTTTCGCGCCGATGTTAAAAGTATCATTTGCTTTTTCTGCATCAACTGTAGCACAGAGATAAATTGCATCGCAAAGGTCCTCAACATCTAAAAGCTGATACCGGTTATTGCCGTTCCCGATCATCGGGAAGCCTTTGCCGTCGTATGCCCAATCATAAAGCAGATCAAATACGCCAAGCCGTTCGGGACCGACAAATGATTTTGGTCTTATAATCGGAACGCACATCCCCTTCTTTCTATACTTTATGCACTCTTCTTCGGCAAGAATTTTTGATTTGCCGTAGGGACCTACGCCGTCAAGTTTATCATTCTCCGTTAACGGATGATGGTCGGGAATTCCGTAAACCGCCGTTGATGAAATATGAATAAATCTTTTCACATTATTTTTGTCTGCAGCCGCAAGCAGATTTTTTGAACCGTCGATGTCGGTAGAATAAATATCTTCGGGCTTGTACAAAGGAAGGGCAGCCGCAGTGTGGATAACAACGTCAATTCCCTTTAATGATTTCTCAACCAGATCTTTATCGCGAATATCGCCGGTAATGACGGTAATCTTATCATTCATATCGGGATAATCGAATTTCACAATGTCGAGCGAAGAAACCTCATGTCCCCTGGTTTGCAAATATCTAACCAGGTTAATTCCCAAAAAGCCGGCACCGCCGGTAATCAAAAACTTCATTTCACCTTTTAAAGAAATATGATCAAAATCTATCGGCTAAAATTAAAGCTTTTATCTCTGGTGTCCAAGCATAAAACGTCTCTGCAGCGGAGATATAATATTATCACTTCAGCATAATTCCGAGGCAAGGGCTACCAGCCTGAATCTCCGGGACCGGTTTCTCTTTTTATTATTTTCCCTCCGCTGTGTATCTGGCATTTGGGAGGAATATTCTTCGCGTTAACAATGTCCCTAACAACAACAGGACATGCACTGGTAGCAGTACGCGTATCTCCCATATCCATAGTAGTTTTACAGAAAGCCACGGTATCTATACCGGAAGCCATCTGGAAATATTTTACCGGCAGATTAAGCTGCTTATAAGTGTTCTCCATAAACATTGCCCAGATTGGGAGCGCAGCCCTTGCACCTTGACCATACGAGCTTGTAAACTTTATGCGGTGATCATCAAATCCGACCCAGGCGCCGGCTACAAGCTGAGGCGTATAGCCGACAAACCATGCATCGGAATATGCCTGTGTAGTTCCTGTTTTACCGGCACAAGGATATTTAAAATACGCTCTTACTCCAACACCGGTTCCGTAGTTTATTACGTCCTCAAGCATGCTTGTCATTATAGAAGCTGTTTGAGGAGAAATTGCATCCTGGTATTCAGGCATAAACTTGGCTATGGTAATTCCGTTGCGGTCCTCAATCCGGAGTATAGAAATCGGGTCAACGTGAATTCCGTCGTTCGCAAAAGTCCCGTAAGCAGACGTAAGCTCAAGCGGAGTTACTCCCGAAGTACCGAGGGCAATCGACGGCACCGCATCAAGAGGAGACTGTATTCCCATCCTGTGAGCGTATTTTACTACCTGGGCGGGCGGTGATATATTGCTAATTGTCATTCTTCCGGCAACTACGTTAATTGAATGCGCAAGAGCATCGCGCATTGTTATATAGCCGCCGTATTCATTTTCAAAATTATCGGGCGACCATCCGTTGTAATTAAATTTCTGATCAAGAATAGTGTACGCCGGAAAATAGCCATTATCTATTGCAACCGTATAGGCAAACGGCTTAAAAGCAGAGCCGGGCTGCCGGCGTATTCCAACAGCATGGTTTAGTCCCCTCCCGAAGCTCATGTTCTCGCCGCCTACCATGGCTCTGATTTGTCCGTTCTGCGGATCGATAACTACAAAGCCTGTCTGAATAGTTGCAGCCGCCTTTTTTACAGAATCTACAAACGACGGATCATATTTGAGATAATTATAAACTTTCGCCTTAGCTTCTGTTGTTGCAGCCAGATTATATTGATGGCTGTCTCTGATTGCTCTATCTAATATACTCGCCAGGAGCTCCCTGTGCCTGTTCCAGTTCCAATTCTTGTCAAATATTTTCTGGAAATCTTTTAAATGCTTTTCAGCCGCTTCATTGGCTATTTTCTGCATCCTCAAATCGAGCGAGGTATAGATATTCAGCCCGTCACGGTAAAGATCATAGCCGTACTTTTGAGACATGGCAACCATCTGCTGACGTACATATTCAATAAAGTAAGGCGCAATTGTCTTGTTGTTTGCAATTTTCTCGGATGTTAAGTCTATTGGTTCACTTTTCAATTTTTCATAGGCAGATTCGGAGAGCATTCCGTTTTCAACCATGTTATGCATAACCAGATTCCGTCTTGCAAGAGCATGCCCCGGGTGGCGAATAGGATCATAATATTCCGGCGACCGTAGCAGCGCTACAAACAGGGCGCACTCCGGCAGAGTAAGTTCTTTCCCTTTTTTATCGAAATATACTCTTGCAGCAGATTCAATACCGTAAGCTCCTCTTCCAAAGTAAGACACATTCAGATAAAGCTGAAGGATCTCTCTCTTAGTAAAAGTCTTCTCAATCTGAACGGCGGTAATCCATTCCCGGATTTTCCTTATTACGGTCTGAAAAATATTTTCATCCCTTACCTTAAAGTGGTAAAGGTTCTTAGCAAGCTGCTGCGTAATCGTACTTGCGCCTTCATGATGGAAAAGGAAAATGTTTTTTATCATCGCCTGAAAGAAACGCGGGACGTCGACTCCCCAGTGAGAATAAAATTTTCTATCCTCTGTTGAGATGAGAGCGTTAGGCATGTATGAAGGCAGGCTGTCTATATTTGTTTCAATTCTATTCTGAATGGAAATTGTGCCTATAAGCTCGCCGTTAACATCGTAAACTTTGCTTGCAAGCTGCGGTCTCGGGTTCTCTAATTGCTCAAGCGAAGGAAGTCCGCTGAAAACGTACAAGCCGAATCCTATTACAAAAAGCAAAATGATTCCGGCAATAATCAGGTTTCTCTTCTTTTTATCCTGCCTGGAAACCTTTCCCTTTGCTCTTGCGGCGGCATCGCTAAAATACTTGTTGAACTCAAAATTATGATCTTTACTCTTAGCCATCTTATTTCCATTCCTGTCTGTCTTCTGCCTTCACATCGGGCATGACAGATAAATCTACTATTTCAAATTTATCATCATTAAAAACACCGTAACAAGGCTCATCGAGCCATGAGCCGAGATTGATATAGTATCCTTTCTTATATTTCAAAACATTTCTTCTATGCAAATGACCAAACAGAACGTAATCGAAACCTTCATCAATTTTCAATTTTGCAGTATCAAAAAGCCCATCTTCCCTGCCGTAATCCTTCCGGGTAGTATAATCGCGGCTTCTTCTGCTTGTCCTGCTGGCAAGCGATACACCGATATCCGGGTGAACCCAGGAATAAAAGAATTGTATTGTTTTATTCCTTAATACTTTCTTCAAAATGTTGTAACCGATGTCGTTCTTCACTAAGCCGTCGCCGTGACCGATAAAAAACCTTCTGCCGTTTAATGTAACGTCAGCCGGGTCTTCATGCATAACGGCGCCAATTTCTTTTGAGAAAAAGTCACGATGCATAAAATCATGATTGCCGATAAAATAATGAATCTTAACGCCGCTCTCTGTTAAGTCCTGCAGTGCAGTAAGGGTTCTAAAGAAGCCTTTCTGGTAAACTCTTCTGTATTCAAACCAATAGTCAAATAAATCTCCGACAATATAGAGTTCCCGGCAATTCTCCTTAGCAAAATTCAGGAACTTGACTAAAGCACGCTCTTTATTCTTTTCGATTTGCTTCGATTGAAGCCCGAGATGAACATCGGAAATAAAAAGATAAGTTTCGCTCAAATTGACATGAAGTTTATTATAAAAAATTTTCGGCGTTCAAAATATAAGAATAATTATTTATTCGGCGCTATTCTTTTCCAAACGGATATTAGCAAGCAGCCAGCTGCCGGGATCGAGCGTAATTCCAGCAGGCTCTTTGTCAAATTGTATTTCTACCTGCTTTTGACGGCTGTCTATTTGAAATGTTTTAATCTCCGAAGTCTTATCTTTAAATTGAAATTTGATATCGAGCAAAAATTTATAAGCTTCATATCCCTTCTGAACCTGATTCAAATTAATTTTTACTTTAAATGAACTGTTTTCTTTTTGAACATTCCAATTGTAATTCAAGTTGAGAATGCCCGTGCCTTTGAACACCCATTGATTGAAAAAGTATTCCAAATTTTTCCCGGAAACGGATTCACACTCATCTTCAAAATCTTTGGTAGACGCGTTCTTGTATTTGAATTTCCGGAAATAACTTCTTAAAATATTAAAGAATACCGAATCGCCGACTTCATGACGAAGCATGTGCAGCACCCAGGCGCCTTTGTTGTAAACCGTGCTGCCGAACAAATCAACCGGGTTATAGACTGTGCCGGGAAAGTCCTGCTGTAATTTATCCAGCATGCTTGCCTGAAGCGCCGCAGTGCCTCCTAAATGCTCGGCGTAAAGCGCCTCGCAGTAAGTTGCGAAGCCTTCGTTAAGCCAGATGTCTTTCCAGGTCTCCGGTCCCACCGCATCACCGAACCAATGATGTGAAAGCTCGTGCGAGTAAATATCGGTAAAAAACTGTCTGCCCCCGACAAAGTTGGAACCGATGGCAGTAAGAGTTTGAGTTTCCATTGCGCCAAGCTGCCAAAGAATTTCCGCAACACCGTATTTTTCTTTTATAAAAGGATATTCGCCGAAAGTTTTGGCAAAGAAGTTCATTATGTCAAGGTTAACGCTAAAATCTTTTTCGGCATTTTCAAGTTGGTTTGGAAAGGCATAATAGTCAATGGACATAGTATCGGCTTTATCTTGCGAAATATATTTCTGCGAAAAGCATTTATAGTCGGATGAATAAAGACAAATCAGGTAGGTAGAAATAGGATAAATAGTTTTCCAGTAGTAAGTCCGCCTTGAGCCCTTTGTTGTAATGCTTACCAGCTTGCCGTTGGACGCCGATACTTCGGAAGAGTCGTTGGTAATTTTAATATCGAGAAGCGCCTTATCGGAAGGAATATCATTACATGGAAAAAATGTTGATGCATAATCCGGCTCACTTAAAT
>JBJKRP010000321.1:0-10741 GCA_046704565.1 Ignavibacteriaceae bacterium
AAGATAAAGGCTGAGACTTTATTATCTCTTTTTATTACCGAAGAAATCTTTATCCCATTAATTTGCTCATCGTTGTGAAGACAGGAAAGCTATAAACTTAGTCAGTGGAATTTCATTCTTAATGTCCGAGACAAGAAAGAAAATAATTATAATAGGTCCTGCGTATCCTTACAGAGGAGGCAACTCTCTCTTTGTTTCGCACGTTTATGATATCTTAAGCAGCAGGTTCAAGGTAAAGATTTTCAACTATAAGCTGCTTTACCCGGCATTTCTTTTCCCGGGCACAACGCAGTACGACAATAGCGCGAGCACGATTAAGAAGGCTCCGAACGAAAGGATAGTTAATTCTATCTCTCCTTTCAATTGGATTAAGACGGCAAGCCTGCTGGTAAAAGAGAATGCCGATATGATTGTGTTCGATTGGTGGCACCCGTTTTTTTCGTTCTGTCATTTTACTATTTCTTTTCTTATAAAGAAAAAGTACAAAGGCAGGATTTTATTTATAACGGAAAATGTAATCTCACATGAATCGCATTTTATCGATAAGATGCTGACAAAGCTTGGCCTAAAGAATGCTTCTATGTTTTTAGCTTTGTCTGATAAAGTTGAAAAGGATCTCGGCTGGATTTCTAAGAATAAAAAAATTTATAAATCGGAACTGCCGGTATATGATTGTTATAACACGGCTGATACAATACTTTCGGGTTCAGCTAAGAAGGAACTTGGATTTGAAGCCGAAGATAAGATACTTTTATTCTTCGGTTACGTAAGGAAGTATAAAGGGCTTGACGTCCTGTTAAACGCAATGCCCGGACTGATAGAGTACGATAAGTCTCTCAGGCTGCTTGTTGTCGGCGAGTTTTATGAGGAAGAAAAATCGTATTTTGAGGCCATAAATTCCAAAGGTCTCGATAAGTTCGTAAAGATAATTAATAAATTTATTCCGAATGAGGAAGTGAATAGATACTTTGCCCCGGCAGATTTAGTTGTGCTTCCGTACAGAAGCGCAACGCAGAGCGGAATACTAAATGTTGCTTACGGTTTTTCAAAGCCTGTGCTTGTTACGGATGTCGGCGGTCTGGCGGAATTTGTTGAGCAGGATAAAACAGGCTTTATAATTAAACCGGATTCTACCGTGGAGATTGTAAACGGCGTAAAGAAGTTTTATAAGTTTAAGGACAAGATTAACTTTGAAGAAAACATACACAGCCTTGTTAATAAGAATTCTTTTAATAATTTGCCTGAGCTTTTCGACAGAATAATTAAAGAATCCGAAGAATGATTTTAAAAACAGATTGTAAATATTTCCCCGGAAACAAACCTTGCCTTCCGAATAAGATGGAAGGGGTATTATGCCCCGATTGCAACTATTATGAGCCGGTGAAAAATAAAATTCTGATAATCAAGCTTGACGCCACAGGCGACGTTCTCAGGACTACTTCACTCCTTCCGGCTCTAAAAGAAAAATATCCGGATTCTTATATTACCTGGGTTACAAGAAAGAATGCGGAAGACATTTTTAAGAATAACAAACTGGTTGACGAGGTTTTAATTTTCGAAGACAGCGGTACTCTGCCAAGGCTGCTTGTTGAGCAATTTGATTTGCTTATTCATCCCGATGCGTCGCCGGTAAGTGCAACACTGGCTTCTGTTGTTAATGCTAAAGAAAAGAAAGGATATATTCTCGACAAGCTGGGGAAAATTCAGCCTGTTAATAAAGATGCCGTCGAGTGGCTTGAAATGGGCGCCATCGACAAATTTAAAAAAGAAAATAAGAAAACTTACCAGCAGATTATTCATGAAATATGCGGTCTTGAATATAAAAGAAGTGAAATACTTCTCTTCCTTTCGGAGGAAGAAATCGAGTTCAAAAAGAAGTTTTATAAAGAAAATAATTTAGACCGGTTTGATGTCATCCTGGGATTAAATACCGGAGCCGGCAGCAGGTGGCAATTTAAGCAATGGGGACTCGACAGGTACGTCGAGCTTATTGAAATGATGAATGCTCAAAGCAGCATTGGTATTTTGTTGTACGGCGGTCACGAAGAGAAAGAGCGGAATGATTTTCTAAAAAATAAGTTTCCTTTTCTTATTGATACCGGAACAGGTAACAGCCTTAGAGAATTTTTTGCGCTCCTGGATTTGTCGGATATCGTTTTAACCGGCGATACCATGGCGCTTCATGCGGCAACGGCGTTAAAGAAACAGGTAATTTGTCTGTTTGGTCCAACTTCATACAATGAGATTGAGGACTACGGAAGGATTACCAAGATTATACCCCAGCTTGATTGTCTTGTCTGTTATAAGCCCCGCTGCGATTTTAAGGTTACCTGCATGGGTGAGATTAAAGCCGGGGCTGTTCATAATTCTATTATGAAAATCCAGGAGACTTTATTGAAAGATAAAAACTTTACTGCCAACAAAATGAGTGCAAACAAGTAGCTGATGTATTACGATCCGATTAAAGATATTTTTGCTTCGGTAATAAGAAAACTTCCGTTCCTGAGAGTTCTATTCTATAAGACTCTTGATATAATGTTCCTGCGATCGTGGTACGTTAGAAGAGAACTAAAAAACTTGAGAGCCATTTTGGGAAACGAAACCATCTCGATATTGGATGCGGGCACGGGTTACGGTCAGTATTCTTATTTTATGGCAAAGAAGATTAAACCCAATAATATACGCGCCGTTGATGTTAAGGAGAAATGGATAAACGACTGCATGGATTTTTTTCAAAAGAGCGGGTTTAAAAACCTTACCTTCGGAGTCGAGGATTTAACGGAAATAAATTACTCGGAACAGTTTGATATAATTGTGTGTGTAGACGTAATGGAACACATAGTGGACGATGTGAAAGTCTTCCAGAATTTTTACAGAGCCCTTAAGAAAGGCGGATATTTGTTAATCAACACTCCCTCAATTTACGGAGGAAGCGATGTCCATGACGAGAACGAAGAAAGCTTTATCAGCGAGCACGCACGCGAGGGCTATTCTTTTGAAGACCTTGAATCCAAGCTGACTCCGTTAGGCTTCAGGGTTTACCGCTCGCGCTATACTTATGGAAACTGGGGAGACAAAGCATGGCGCCTGGGAATTAAATATCCCATGCAGATGCTAAACATCTCAAAGATTTTTTTTATAGTTTTACCGGTATATTATCTGGTAACTCTGCCGTTTACATTTACAATGATGTATATGGATTATTCCGGCAATAATAAAGTAGGCGCCGGGGTAAATTATATAGTTAGAAAATAAAACTTGTAAATTTTATCTCATTCAAATGGTGGCTGGATGGCGAAGACAATAAAGAACATAAAGCAGAAGAAAGCTAAAGAAACCCCGCTTTCAAGATTTAAGTTAGAAGAAATCCTTCCGCAAAAATACCATCTGCTTGCGGTAATTTTAGTAATCATTATACTATTCATGGCATTTCTAAATCCTCTTTACTTTGGCGGTAAGACTTTTGAATCCGGGGATATAATTTCAAGCCGAAGTATGGTGCCGTATATTTTAAACCATAAAGACGGCTTTACTCTCTGGAATCCGTTAATATTCTGCGGGATGCCGGCTTATGCTGTAGGTACAGGAACAATTTGGTTTAATGTAATTGCCGATGTTTATAACCAGATACGTACATGGTATGCTGGTTTGTTTTCTGTTCCTTACGTAACCTGGACTTTCTTCCTAATTCTCCTTGGAATTAATTCTTTTATCTTAATGAGGTATCTTACAAGGAATACTCTTGTAAGCCTGTTTACTGCTATTGCCACGTCGTTTAGCACGGGCATTATTGTGTTTTTATATATCGGTCATGTAACAAAGTTAACTTCGCTGTGTATGTTTCCGCTTATATTTCTTCTGCTGTTCAGAATGAAAGAAAAAATAAGGTTGATTGACTTTTTAACTCTGATAATAGTGATTCAATTAATGCTGGAAGGATTTCACGCTCAGATTATATTTTATATTTTATCTTCAGTTGCACTTTATTTTATCTACTTCTTCATTATAGCCCTATACAGTAAGCAAAAAGACAGCCAAAAGGATCTGCTAACCTCTGCCGGGCTATTTGTTGCCGCTGCCTTAATTGCCTTGTTAATTCAGTCAGACAGTATTACCCAGATTTATCAATATACTCCCTATTCTACCAGAGGCGGAAAGAGTATAGCAGAAACAAGCACAAGTCAAGAAAATCCTTCCTCGTCTGCTTACTATGAATACCACACAATGTGGTCGTTTTCGCCGGGTGAAGTCTTAACCTTTATTGTTCCCTCTTATTATGGCTTTGGTAATTCAACTTATCAGGGTCCTTTAACAAACGACCAGCCCTATACTGCAAATACATATTTCGGACAAATGGAATCCGTTGATGTTGCAATGTATATGGGAGTGCTTGTATTCTTCCTTGCCTTGTTCGGTATTTTTACAATGTGGAAAGAACCGTTTGTCAGGTTCTTAACTATATTAGCAGGACTTGCACTTTTTCTTTCATTCGGCAAGAACTTCTCCCCCGTGTTTAATTTATTTTTCTATTATCTTCCTTACTTCAACAAATTCCGCGTGCCGGTAATGATTATTGTTTTAGTCCAGCTAAGCGTACCAATACTTGCCGGATTTGGCTTAATGAAAATTATTCTGTTGCGTGAGACGAAAGAAATAAAAATAATAAAGTTTATTAAGAATGCCGCCTTCGCATTTACTGCCCTTTTCGTCTTATCGGTATTATTAAAGGGAAGCATCGGCGATTGGTTCTCAGGAAGAATCTCGGATTTTATCAGCGCCATACCTCAGTCGCAATCCAGAGAAGCACAGTACTTTACGGCATTTACACCATACATAACCGATATGTTTACCGGGGATCTTTTAATAGCCTTTGGTATTCTTACAGTTGGCTTTTGGACCGCTTATTCATATATAAATTTTAAGATTAGCCGTGATATTTTTATCTCGATAATCATTTGTCTCACAATTTTTGATTTGTTTAGGATTGACGCGCGAGGTGCAAAGTACGTAGACAACCCTGATCTTAAAAATCTTTTTAATGCACCGGATTATGTAACGGTTATTAAAAAGCAGGACGATAAGAATCCTTTCAGGATAATTAATATTAAACAGGACGGCTCGCTTGGCTCCCTCAACAATAATGCAAACTATAATGCACATTTTCTCCTTGAAGATTTCTATGGCTATTCTGGAATTAAGCCCCGTTCATATCAAGATTTAATTGACGTAATTGGTCCCGCAAATCCCACATTATGGAGAATGCTGAACGTAAAGTATATTGTTGCAGACGGGCTGGTACCTTTTCCAGGGTTGGTGAGCATTTATCAAAACGGCAAAGAAATAGTTTATAGAAACGATAATGCTCTTCCGAGGGCATACTTTGTTAACAAAGTTGAAGAAACCAAGAATGATCTGAATGTTTTAGATGCGATAAAAAACAATGAATTTGATCCAAAGGACAAGGCTTTTGTAAATGTAAATATTCCGAACATAGTTGTACCTGACTCGGCTGCCAGGGTAAATATAACCGAATACAAGGACGAAACGATTGCATTGGACGTCCGTGCTACCGGAAATAATTTCCTTTTTCTCGGAGATACTTATCTTCCTACTGGGTGGAAAGCTTATATCGATGGCAGCAAAACGGAAATATATAAAACTAATCATGACTTTATGGGAATTGTTGTACCAAACGGGCTACACAAAGTTGAATTTATTTATGCGCCTACGAGCTTTTACATAAGCAAATACCTGGAATTAATACTAAGTTCGCTTGTTATTCTCGGTTTGATATTAGCAGGTATATTTGAAATCAAAAAAACAAAGCTGGCAAAGTCAGCAGTAAGTTAGGGTAAGATAATTATGAAGAACTTTGGAATAACGGGAGTCGCGGGATACATTGCGCCGAGGCATCTCCAGGCTATTAAAGACACCGGCAACAGATTAATTGCTGCAATAGATACACATGATTCTGTTGGAATTTTAGATAGATATTTCCCGAACGCCTCATTCTTCATAGAGTTTGAAAGATTCGATAGGCACCTGGAAAAATTGCGCAGAACTTCCGATGCAGACAAGATTGATTATTTAACTATATGCTCTCCAAACCATCTTCATGATGCTCATATAAGGTTAGCCTTGCGGCTGGGTGCTAACGCTGTCTGTGAAAAGCCGCTTGTCCTTAACCCATGGAATCTCGATGCGCTCCAAGAGCTGGAGAATGATTTCGGAAGTAAAGTTTATACCATCCTTCAATTAAGAGTGCATCCATCTCTGATTGAACTGAAGAATAAGCTTGATCTGGAAAAAAACAAGAAACACGATGTTATTTTAACTTATATTACTTCACGTGGTCCATGGTATAAGTTTTCCTGGAAAGGCGATCATCATAAGAGCGGAGGCATTGCGACCAACATCGGGATCCATTTCTTCGATTTATTGATGTGGTATTTTGGTGCGACCGAAAGAGTTGAAGTCCATTACTCTTCGGATGATAAAATGTCCGGCTTCGTTGAACTTGAGAAAGCGAACGTGAAATGGTTTTTATCTATAGACAGAAATGATTTGCCTGAAGATGTAGTTAAAAACGACAGGACAACCTTTCGCTCTATCAAAGTTGATGATAAGGAAGTGGAATTTACCGAGGGCTTTACGGATCTTCACACAAAGGTTTACAGTGAGACCCTTGAGGGGAGAGGATTCGGAATAGAAACGGCTCGCCCTTCCGTCGAGCTTGTTCATAAAATTAGAAATGAAAAGCTTGCTCTCAAGCCAACTATTCTTCATCCCTTTGCTGAGAAAATTTTAGGAATAAAATAATTGGATTGCCGAATGACGATTGACGAGAAGGATTATGTTAACTGAAAATCATTAGGGTGTTATAAATGACTGAAGAAAAAAAATATTTTGTTCACGAATCATCTTACATTGATGAACCGTGTGAAATTGGAGAAGGAACGAAGATATGGCACTTCTGCCATGTCCAAAAGAATGCAAAAATAGGGAAAAACTGTGTGTTTGGACAAAACATCAATGTTGCAAACAATGTTACCATTGGCAATTTCTGCAAAATCCAAAACAATGTTTCTATTTATGAAGGTGTAACTCTGGAAGATTATGTATTCTGCGGACCATCGATGGTGTTTACAAATATTCTAGAGCCTAAATGCAAGTATCCGCAGGTTGGTGCCCAATATTATAAAAATACTTTGGTAAAAGAAGGCGCTTCTATTGGTGCTAACGCAACTATAGTTTGCGGACACACAATTGGTAAGCATGCAATGATTGGCGCCGGCGCAGTAGTTACCAAAGACGTTCCCGACTATGCTTTAGTAGTTGGTAACCCCGGAAAAATTATCGGCTGGGTCAGTGAGGCTGGGAAGAAGTTGATGTTTGATGAAAACGGAATTGCTTTTTGCGAGAAATCAAGGAAGAAGTATATCTTTAAAGAAGGTATGGTGAAAGAAGTTAATTAACTATTAAATAAATAGAAGTTAAACACAAATTATACTAATCAAGGAAATCATATTTTAGTACTATCTTTAACAAAGCCTTCATTTAAATTTGCTAAATATTTTAATTAAATAAGCCTAAAGTGCTTGAATTACCGGAACAATGAAATGCTTTGTTTAACGGGTTAAAATATTCTGATAAACCGAATAAGTATTCTCGCTGATAACCTCCGGGCTAAAATTCTTTTTCCCATAATCCTGAAGAACAGCCGGATCATAATTTTGAGATTTATCCATCATATAAACTATCGCATCAATTAACTGTTGAAGATTCCTTCTTTCAATTAAAATCCCGACTTCTTTGGGAACAAAGTCTTCCGGACCGCCGCACTTAGTTGCTATAACAGGTATTCCATACAGTATCGATTCGGCGGTTACAACTGAGAAGCCTTCTTCATCGCTGTTGAGAATATGAAAATCAGAACCCGTTAGAATTTCCAGTTTACTTTTTTCATCAACAAATCCATGGAAAAAAATGTTTTTGTTTAGCATACCTAACTCCGTGGCAAGCGATTCTAATTCCTCTTTCTGTTCTCCTTCGCCAATAATATGGAATTCAATATTTTTCCTGTTTAACTTATTGCATATATGATCAAATGCTCGGATAATGTCCGTTACATTTTTCCTTTCGTTTAAAATCGATATGTGAACTGCTCTTTTTATATTGTCTTTATTTATTCTGTCTTTTTTAACCAAGAATTCCGGCTTGATTTCCACAACATTTTTTATAACTCCGAAATTCCCTTTGAAGCCGACCTTCTCATAATATTCTAAGGACGCATTAGAATCGACATTCATGAATTCACTATTTTTTATTACGAGCCTTTTAAGAAACTTTAACGGAACTTTTGTTTTATTAGTTATTCCTCTTAAGTAGTTTATGTCCGGGGTAGAATGTTCGGTGATTACGTATCTAATCTTCTTAAAATATTTGAGCAATAAGGCTATGTAGCCTGCTCTATCGATAACATTAACATGAATTAAGTCCGGCTTACCCCAAACCTGTTTAATCTTTATCCAGCCGAGATAATGTGCAGTAACAAAACTTAAGTTATAGAAAATCTTTTTAATTATACCGTTGCCGATGTACTTGAAATATACTCTTGTAATTAAAAGTCCGGCTTCATCGCGGCAATCAATTTCAAATTTTTTATCCTTCAATGAGGCATCAGCCGTAACATATAGGACAGCTACGTCGCACCTTGCAGATACAGCAAGCGCTTTCCTTTTGATAAAAATGCCAAGTACTTTACTTGTCCTGTTAGGGAACCAGCTTGCTAAAAATAGGATTTTATATCTTAATGGTTTGGTTGTTTCAAGCATCGAATTACAGAATGATAAGCGTCCGAATTTATATTTTCATGTAGAGCAAAATATTTCTCTAAAATATGCCGGATCTAATTTTTTCCCCGGCTAAATCTCTAAATCAACTTTTCAATTATAGATATTTTAATTTTAATATAAAAATAAAGAAATCGGGATGTTTCATGGTCCATTATAAGAAAGTTGAATAAAAAATTTCCATGGCACATTTACAAATAAACTTTTGAAGATTTATATTAAGATTGCTAATTTTAATTTTTAGAACATATCATGAATAAAGCATTAATTATCGGGATATCCGGACAGGATGGGACCTATTTAGCAAAGTTTCTTTTGTCAAGAGGTTACGAAGTTCATGGAACTTCAAGGGATGCCGATCTGTCTAATTTTTACGGGCTTAAGAAATTCCAAATTTTTGACAAGGTAACTCTCCATTCTATGTCCCTGATTGACTTTAGAAGTGTAATGCAGACGATATTACAGGTTCAACCAACTGAAATTTATAATTTGTCTGGTCAAACATCTGTAGGATTATCATTCCTTCAGCCGGTTGAAACTTTAGAAAGTATAAGCATCGGGACTTTGAATATCCTTGAGGTAATACGCTTCCATAAGCTGCCTGTAAAGTTTTATAATGCTTGTTCCAGCGAATGTTTTGGCGATACGGATGGAAAGCCGGCAAATGAAAAGACCCCGTTTAAGCCAAGAAGTCCGTATGCCGTTGCAAAGTCTGCCGCCTTCTGGCAGTTGTCTAATTACAGAGAAGCATATAAACTTTTTGCATGTTCCGGTATCCTTTTTAATCATGAATCTCCTTTAAGACCCAAAAGATTTGTTACTAAAAAAATTATTGAAGCTGCCTGCCGTATTTCAAAAGGTTCAAAAGAAAGACTAAAGCTGGGAAACGTTCTAATAGAAAGAGATTGGGGCTGGGCGCCGGAGTATGTTGAAGCCATGTTTATGATCCTTCAGAATTCAGAACCGGATGATTTTGTTATTGCTACCGGTAAGAGTATAACTCTAAAAGAATATATACAAAAGGCTTTTGAATATTTTGATCTTAATTATGAGGATTATGTCGGATACGATAATGATTTAATTCGACCAACCGACCTTTCTTACAGCCTTGGAGATGCATCCAAAGCTAGGAAGGTTTTGAATTGGCATCCGAAATATTTTGTTGACGATGTGATTAAAATGATGATAGAAGATGAATTAACTCAAAATAAATGAGATTGATTCTTGGATTTACAAAAAATTAGTACAGGCTATCTTAGTTTATGGGAATAGTTATCCGTCAAAGCGCTAAGTCGGTAATTCTTACATATGTCGGTATTGCGATTGGCGTAATAAATACTCTCTGGCTGTTTCCTTATGTTCTTACTCAAGCCCAGATAGGGCTTGTAAGAACATTGATAAATGTAGCTACCCTTCTCGCAACATTTGCGTGTTTGTCGGCGGGAAATATTCCGAACAGATTTTTCCCTTATTTTAAGGATGAACGAAATAAACATCATGGGTTTTTGTTCTTCTTATTAACTATCGGGGTTATTGGCTCTGTTCTTTTCGCTGTTGTCTTCTTAAATCTAAGGTTCTTATTTGTAGATGCGTTTGTTAAGAATTCTCCCTTGCTGATAAATTATTTTTATCAGTTGCTGCCTTTCACTATCATCATGGTATTTATTACCATTTTCGAGTCATATAATGTAATTCAACAAAATCCTGTTGCACCTATTTTTACCCGCGAGGTATTAACCCGGTTCTTTCTTTCCGCAAGCATGCTGCTGTTCCTGTTTATAAGATTTGATTACAAGTGGTTTATTAATATTCTTATCTGTTTTTACGGTGTTGTTTTAGCGGTACTTATATTTTATACATATCATAAAAAGTATCTCTTTGTCAAGCCG
>JBJKRP010000322.1:0-5811 GCA_046704565.1 Ignavibacteriaceae bacterium
GTCAAAATTTTCATAATACTATAACGGAGAATCATCATGGAATATAGAAGAATAGGCAATTCGGATCTTTCGGTCTCCGCAATAACATACGGTGCGTGGGCTATCGGTGGATGGATGTGGGGCGGCACCGAACGCAGAGATGCAGTTGTTGCGATCAACGCTTCTTATGATTTAGGAGTAACATCCATCGATACGGCTCCGGCTTATGGTCAGGGATTAAGCGAAGAGATTGTCGGTGAAGCGATAAAAGGTATAACCCGCGATAAGGTTCAGATTCTCACTAAGTACGGATTAAGATGGGATAAGCAGGTTGGAGAGTTTTTCTTTACCAGCAAAGGCAACAGCGGGGAAGATGTAAACATGTACAAGTACGCCGGCAAAGAGAGTGTAATCAATGAATGCGAAAACAGTCTGCGAAGATTGGGCACCGATTACATAGACCTTTACCAGATTCATTGGAACGACCCGACAACTCCGGTTGAAGAAACTATGGAGGCAGTTTCGTGCCTGATAGAGCAGGGCAAAGTACGCTATGCAGGCGTATGCAATTACAACGTCGATCAGATGAAGCAGGCTGAAAATGTATTGAACCTTGTTTCAAACCAGGTTCCGTTCAGCATGATAAACAGAAAAATAGAAGACGAGGTAGTCCCGCACTGCATTAAGAATAACAAATCTATTCTCGCTTACAGCCCTCTTCAAAAAGGGTTGCTGACAGGCAAGATAAAGCCGGACTATAAGTTTAATGAAGGAGATCACCGTGCGGGCGACAAGTACTTTACAATAGAAAATATAAACGGCATAAATGCATTCCTGGATAAGATAAAACCGTTAGCCGAGATGAAGAAAGTTACTCTTGCACAGTTAGTAATCCGCTGGACAATAAACAGACCCGGTATTACAATCGCCCTTGTCGGCGCCCGCAATGCAAAGCAATCGGAACAGAATGCAAAGGCAATTGATGTTAATCTTACTAATGAAGAAACCGAAGTTATAAACAAACATCTTGCTGAAGTTAAATTAAGCTTATAAAGCTAACGTTGAGACCAGGACTGTGGCTTTTAAATATTGCGAGTCATTAGGATGCAGCATAACTTTAATTTAAGATTTTAATTTTCTATATACTCCCGCGGCTATTGACCGATTTCGTTTTTAATCCTATTCTCTTTAGCTATATTTGTCTTTAGAAATTACAGTGTCAGTTCAACATCGGCAAATAACAGTTACGGATTGATAAATGTTTAAGACAACTAAGAAAATAAATTTTTTTGATTGCGATCCTGCAGGGATACTCTTCTTTGCAAATATTTTCAGACTTTGTCATTCAGCCTATGAAGACATGATCGGCAGCTTCGGCTTGAATGAAGATTACTGGAACAACGGGGAGTACGTGGTGCCGATACTGAACAGTGAAGCTCATTATCACAAACCGATCAAGTACAACGAGACAATAACGATTGAGATAGTTGTCCCTCAGCTTAAAACCTCTTCGTTCGAGCTCGAATATCATTGTAAAAACAGCGCGGGCGAAGAATGTACGGTTGTTAAAACCGTTCACATCTTCGTGGATAAATCTTCATGGAAGAAATGCGAGATGAAGAAAGAGATAAGAGAAGGGCTTGCGAAGCATACAAGCTGACAGATTCAAAATACTAAATTTCTATCGGTAATATAATCGAGAACCTGCAACGCAAAATTGAAATAGATAAATAAATATCCTTTTAAGATTGATTATTTCGAATTGATCAGCTCTCTCACTTTTTCCTTTTGTACTTTTCCAAGTTCTGTTTTAGGTAATTGATCTAATAAGAATATCTTCTTCGGCTGTTTGTAACCAGGCAGCCTGTTATTCAAAAAATCCTTCATTTCGCTTAAAGATATTTCAGAATTATTTTTTGTTACAATTGCTGCCGCTACAGCCTGTCCCCATTCATCATCTTCTATTCCGAAGACGCAAGCTTCCTTGATATTCGGATGGATAAGAATTTCTTTTTCAACTTCGAACGGACTTATATTTTCCCCGCCGGAAACGATCAGATCGTTCCTTCGAGCTTCGATAAACAAATATCCTTCTTCGTCAAGCCAGCCGTAATCGCCGCTGTAAAAAATATCTCCGCTAAACTTATTAGACGATTCTTCCCGGCTGCCGAAATATCCTTTTGCAACAGACTGAGCCTTAACTGCGATCTCCCCGGGTCTCATGGAAGGGAGCGGGTTCCGGTCTTCATCAACTATTAAAATCTGATTTGGCGGAAGTGCCTTGCCGGCTGAATCCGGCTTTAACCTGAACTCATCGGTTGATAATGCGGTAACAAATGATGCTGTCTCTGTAATGCCGTAGGACTTTGAAACATTCCAGTTGCTGTTATATGCATTCTTAACCAGCAAAGGATCAATAAATCCGCCTCCCAATAATACATGCCTGAGTTCCGGATTCGGCTTGAAGCCGGAATCAATAAATCTTTTCAATTGAGTGGTAACTAAGGAAGTGAGAGTAGGTTTATATTTCTCTATTGCAAAACTTAAATGTTCAGCCTCGAGCGATGCCGGAATAATGAGAGCCGCACCGTAATAAAAACATCTTATAATAACGGAGAGACCTCCTACGTGATAGAAGGGAAGGCTGGCGAGCCAACGGTCGCCTTCTCTATGTCTGAATATTTGATCACCGGTAACAGCACTCTGAATCAGATTGTTGAATGATAGCTCTACTCCTTTCGGTGTACCGGTAGAACCGGATGTAAAAATTATTACAGCAGTATCTTCTATGCCGGGCTCAATCTCTTCTTTAAAATTAAATTCCGAAGTCTCAACTGTCTTAGGTAACTTAACGACAATCGTATTGTCGGGTTTAATTTCCTTCGCAATTGTATCGCCGGTGAATAAGATTCGGCAATGAGCAATTTCAATTTGTTCCTCAACTTCTTTCGGCAGCAGCTTCACATTCAACGGGACCGGGACCGCGCCAATCCTCCACAAAGCAAAGATTAACACTGCGTAATCCAGGCTGTTCTTACTTAAGATTGCTGCGCGGCTTCCTTTATGCAAGCCTGTTTCCAAAAGCTTTTCAATCATGAAGGAAATTCTTCCTTCAAATTCTTTATAAGAAATAGAACCGCTGGGAGTAATTACGGCTATTGAATTTTCATTTCTACTTTTTGAAAGTAAACCGATAAGTTTCATTTGCAGCAATGGAAGATTTAATGTCCGTTAAAAAAACGAATTTTTCCGTTAACAACAGGATACGGATCTTCAGCTAAGTCTTTCGGGACATAGCGTCCGGTATCCAGACCATGCGCCAAATTATTCTCTGTCAGAGATGCGATAAAGGCGGCAAATGATCTTCCGATAACTGATTCGAAAGATGACGTTACAATACAGTTAATCCCGTTCTTTTCCGCAAGCTCAATTATTTCCAGTGTAGGAATAACGCCGCCGAGCATCATCGGCTTCAATATTAAAAAGCCGGCAGCTTTATTTTTAATAATCTCATATGCGTCTTTGAGAGTTCTCAATGACTCATCTGCAGCAACCGGAACCTGGGTTTTTCCTAAATTCCGGGTAAACTCAGTTAAGCTTTTTACCGGCTGTTCAACATATTCAAGAGAGTAAGGTTCGAGCTTTTTGATGTTATCTACTGCTTCATTATGATTCCATTTACCGTTTATATCTATACGAAGATTTACTTCCGGAAATTCCTTCCGAACTGTCTTTATAATTTCCAGGTCGTCTGAGAAGGATTCTCTTCCGCATTTCAGTTTTATTGTACCATAGCCTTGCTGAATATATTTCCTAACTGCTTTTAGTGCCTCTAACTGCGGTATCATATCAACAACAGCATTAACTTTTATTTCCATCTTTGACGGTCTGTTCAGGATCTGGTTCAGTGAAATATTCTTTTCCTTCGAGATCAAATTCAGAAAAGCCTGCTCAATGCCGTGGCGTAATGCAGGAAGGTTATTTACAGGAGAGAAAAATTCGTCGAAGCTGTTTTCAACATTGCTTAAATCAATTTTAAAATTAACGTCAATATTATTTAACGCCGATAGGACCTCTTCGTAGGATTCAGAGCCAAACTCCGGCAGCGGTGCTGTATCGCCTAAACCGGTATTCCCGGAATTGCTGTGGAGCGAAACAATCATTCCCTTCCGTTCTGAAATAATCCCTTTTGATGTAACGAATGGCTTGGAAAGCTTTAAGATGTACGGGGAATATTTAAGCTCTATCCTGTTCATAACGTAAGACCGGCAGCGAACAGCAGACCGAACAGAGCGGAAAATTTGGCGGTTAACTCCAGAGTCTTATTTAGAGCTAAACCGTCTTGTGTGTAAAGCATTAATGCAAGTCTGTAAGCAACAGGCATTGTAAGATAAGGAAGAAATATCCAGATATGGAAATCAAAGAACCCATACAGAACAGCCGGCGTTGCAAAAGACGTGAGCAGAAGGAATATAAACTGGAAGCGCGTAAAATCCTTGCCGAAAATAACTGCAAGAGTCTTTTTGCCCGCAGCCTTATCTTCCTCTATATCGCGGAAGTTATTTACCACGAGAATGTTTGTAATCAAAGCCCCGACCGGGATCGAGGTTAAGAATGCAATTGTAGAAAATTCCTTTGCCTGGATAAAATATGTTCCTGTTGTTCCGACAATACCGAAAAACATAAATACAAACAAGTCTCCGAGCCCATTATAAGCCAGCGGAAAGGGACCTGCCGTATATGCAATGCCGGCAAGGATAGATAAAATACCGATAACTAAAATTACCATACCTGACTCATAGACCAGTATTAACCCGAGTAGGAACGCCGATAAGAATACTAATATGCTTCCGGCTTTCATTTCATTTACGGTTATTAAACCTGATGCCAGTACTCTTATCGGACCCTTGCGGTTTTCGTTGTCGGCTCCTTTAAGAAAATCATAAAGGTCGTTCACAAAGTTTGTCCCTATCTGAATTAAGACCGAGCAGCAGAGCGCAATGAAAGCATAGACAAAAATAAACTTTCCCTTATTAATAGCTAAAGCAGAACCAACCATAACCGGGACAACTGCCGCCAGCAGGGTCTTTGGTCTGCTTGCTAAAATCCAGCTTTCCAGTTTGCCGGGCAGCGCTTCGCTTTCTAATTTATTTTGTAATTCCATCCGGTTCTTGTCATTGCTATTTTTAATATAATATAGTTTTATAAAGTTATATTGTTCGAGTACTGTATCAACACGTACCGATGTATCTGTACCGTTTAACGCTCATTCCTAAGGAAGTTTTGGGAACTTATTGAACTCCGGCTTTCTTTTTTCCAGGTAAGCCTTCTTGCCTTCCTGAGCTTCTTCACTCATATAATAAAGTAAAGTTGCGTTGCCTGCAAGTTCCTGTATCCCGGATTGACCATCAAGCTCCGCATTGAAGGCAGACTTAAGAAGCCGTATTGCCATAGGGCTGTGCTGAAGGATTTTCTTTGCCCACTTTACTCCTTCATCTTCAAGACTCTCTAATGGAACAACTTTGTTTATCAATCCCATGTCAAATGCTTCCTGAGCATTATATTGCTCGCACAAATACCAGATTTCTCTTGCGCGCTTTTGCCCCACCATCCTTGCAAGATAGCTTGAGCCGAAGCCGCCGTCGAAGCTTCCGACCTTTGGTCCTGTCTGACCGAAGATTGCGTTTTCTGCGGCGATAGTAAGGTCGCAAACGACGTGAAGAACATGCCCGCCGCCAATAGCATATCCGGCGACGAGTGCTATAACCGGCTTAGGTATGCTTCTAATAAGTTTTTGAAGATCCAGCACATTCAACCTCGGAACGCCGTCTT
>JBJKRP010000323.1:0-3637 GCA_046704565.1 Ignavibacteriaceae bacterium
GCGTATATGGATGACCGCTTGCAAAAGTCATTAATAAAGAAACGCCGAACTGATGCAGAATTTCCGGACCATCGTCCTTTCCAAACCGGTAATCGATATCGAGGTTGCCGGTAATAGCATGATTAAATGAGAGAGGTACGATATACTGCGGTATCTGCTGGGTTAAAGGAATAGTATTCGAGATAGGGTTACCATATTCACCTGCATCAGAATATGGGTTATCGCCTGTTCCTCTTGCATTCTGGAATGATACTGAACCATTAACAAGGAACCGTTGGGTTCTTCTCATATTAAATGCAATTTCAATTCCCTCTGTAGTTGCATAATCTCCATTGGTAAGAATCTGATATGGTCTCCATCCTGTGGAAGCATCCGGATTTATTACTCCGAAAACTATCTGATTTGCAATGTCTTTATAATATGCAGTAATGTCAAAAGAAGCAAAATCCGAAATCTGCTGTGTAAAGCCGACTTCGTATTGCGTAGTTCTTGTTGGTCTTAAATTCAATCCAGTGGGGGTAACATTAAAAATACCGACGTTTGGATTAATTAATGCGCCAAATGCATAAGGACCAATATACAAATCGTTCAAGCTCGGCTGCTGTACAAACTTGCCATACTGTGCATGGAACATTGTAGCATCTGTAATCGGGAATGAGAACCCGAGTCTTGGGCTAACGGAACTGAAAGCAGATGCTTTCACCAAACCGCCCGGATTGCTTATGTTGTTCGATGCTGCATTATAAACACTGCCCGGATTTTTGGGATCTGCAAATGTAAGCTGGTCGGTATTAATATAATCATATCTTAAACCTGCATTAACAACCAGGTTTTTGTATTCAAGCCTGTCCTCGACGTATGCACCCGCAAATATTGGTCTATGCGGTGCAACTTGACCGGTTTGATAATTTGTTGAGCCGCTGTAAGAGTTACCTAATACATCGTACCCGTAGTTATTAATTCCTTGCTTTATTAAAATTGACTGTACTGATGCGCCGTTGGCATTAGCAAGATTTCCTGCAAAGCCAAGTGAGTTTCCTGATTGGGCGCTTGCACCGGTGAAATTTCTAATTGTGTACATTTCTAATTCACCGCCTATTTTCAGTGAATTCTGTTTATTTATCTGGTCTGAAAAATCAGCGCTCAGGTCAAGGTTATCGTTCTCAAATTCGTTATAAACTGCAATCTCCTGGTTGGGGACATCAAATCCAAAAGTTGAAAATATTGAATACCCTGCAGGAGAGTTGTATCGACCATAATTATTATCAACAGGGGAGCGGTACCATGTAGCGCCTGCCTGAGTATTTGCTACACTGTCGCCGTACGCTAAGAAGTTATCTTTAAGATAAGGATCGTATGTTTTACCTTTGTTAAAAGTGTAGCTTCCATTTACTTCAATAAAAGAATTGGCGCCTAACAATTGGGTTAATTTAAGACCAAAGACACCGTTTGAATTATCCTGAATCGGCAGCCTGTTATTGTCAAAAATTGTTGCCGGACCACCGTCAATCCTTTGTCTGTTAAAAGTGTAAGTACCAAAGGCTCTAACAATAGTTGGGTTATAATCAAACGTTAATGTGGCTACACCGGTATATTGGTTTGAGCCGTTACCCGGAACAGGACCGCCGGGCAAATTAAAATTCTTTAAACTAACCGGTACACCGTAAGTAACACTATCGGTAACCGTACCGAAATGATATCCATTTTCTCCCGTCGTCGGGTTGGCATCTAACTGGGATAAGTTTTCAAACAATCCATACAGCTTAATATGGTCGCCTGCAACAGGACCGCTTAAAGATGCTACAAAATCGTTATAGCCGTAAGAGTAGGCTCCAAGATGCTGTGCGCCGTTGTACCTGTTTTTAGCGCTCTTGAAGGTCCAGTTATCTGTTATATATTGAAGCGAAGCATGAAGCTGTGAGCCGCCGGTTTTTAATTGAGATTTTACAATACCGGCATTTGCGCCGCCAAATTCTGCGGTATATCCGCCAGCCTGAACCTGGATTTCTTCAAGTGCATCTTGGGGAACATATACTTCCTCGGCACTATGATGAATTCCCTGCGATAAGCTCGCCATTGGATTTGTAATGTTGGCGCCTTCAAGGTAATACCCAACTTCATCTTGACGTCCGCCTCTAATATATATAACGTTGCTTTGTTTGATAACACCCGGAGTCAATGCAATAATATTATCAATACCCCTGACAGGCAAAGCCTGAATTTCTGCGTTTGTTGTAGTTCTAATAGCGTTGGTATTGCTGGCATTGACAAGCGGTCTCTGGGCGACAATCTGAACTTCGCCGATTGACACTCCCTGAGCGGGAAGCCTGAAATTTGCCGGCGTAGCTAATGCTGCACTTACACGCAGGTTGGTAATTGTAACCGATTTATATCCGACATAGGAAGCTTTTACGGAATAAACTCCCGGGTCTAGATGGTTGATTGTAAATTCTCCGTTAACGTCCGTTGCTGCACCGAATGAAGTTCCAACAACAAGAACGTTAGCCCCAATTAGCGCTTCACCGGTTTGGTAGTCGACAACCTTACCGGTTATTCTACCGGTCGTTTGTGCAACAGTAAAAGGAACGACCAGCAAGGCGCATACTATTACGGTAAAAAATTTTCGGAACATAACTCTTTCTCCATTAATTATTAAACTTTTTGAAATCGTCGGTGAGTTTTTTAGTTAGATGAATACCGGCTAAGGGTAATTTCAATCCGGTATATCCAATGTCTTTCATATAACCTCCTTAAGTGAATTAATTTAAAATGGTTTAATCTGCCGATGACGACAATTATTTAAAATAATTTCTTAGTATTTATTTACTTAAAACAAGAGAGGTAAAGTAATAAGGGATTAAAGGCTGTATAAATTTTTTCCATTCTCTCTCTCCAATCTTAGCGCAGTTTTTTGTTTTCAGTAAAGTTATTACCTGATGTAAAACGGTTAGCTGTTGTTTTGCACCAAATGACCGCCACGATGAAAAAGTTTTCTTTTTCTACCTTGACTTTGCTTATTCCTAATGAATCTATCGTTTTTAACAAAATAGAACTATTTAGTTTTAATCTATGCGAAAAAAATAGAAAGTTATTAGCTGTCCAGTGTCATTATAACGTAATGAATTGTAAAAAATTGTCACGGCATGATTTTGGTTGATTTAGGAGACAAAAGGGCGAAATTTACTCTCTGATGCAGGTTACCCTGTTTGAAGTTGAGCTTAAAAAATGATTAAAGATAATTGGTATGGCTCTAACTAATGTTCTGCGCTAACATTTCTTTACTTCCCGTCGTTCTTAACTCACTATTCTATTGTTCTTCTGTTCTTCATTCTGCATTTTTTTAATTAAGAATTCAGAACAATTGAACATTAGAAGTAAGAAAAATAAAAGTGTACTCAGCTTATCAGCTTATAACCGATGCCATGCACCGTTAGTATAGTTTGAGGCTTGTTCGGGTTGGCTTCAATCTTTTGCCGGAGCTTAACAATAAAATTGTCAACCGTTCTTGTTGTGGGGCTTTCTTCAAATCCCCAAATTATTCTTAGTATTTCATCTCTGCTTACCGTTGTATTACGTTTACTCCATAGGAAGCTTAGTATCTCAAATTCCTTATGAGACATTTCAACCTGTCCCGAAT
>JBJKRP010000324.1:0-3625 GCA_046704565.1 Ignavibacteriaceae bacterium
ATTTTTCTGCTATGACATTGTAGATATTTGGTTCCGGTGTGCACTTAAGCATGAACATTCTGTTTTACTGCCGCATTTATGGCAATGTCAAAATCTTCAATTATATCGTCGATATTTTCAATACCGACCGATACCCGTATCTGTTCCGGAAGTACGCCGGCTTCTTTCTGTTCCTTTTCAGAAAGCTGCTGATGGGTTGTTGATGCCGGATGAATTACGAGTGTTTTTGCATCACCAACGTTCGCCAGCAGGCTTGAAAGCTTAACATTGTCTACAAAGGCTTTCCCGGCTTCTATGCCGCCTTTAATGCCGAATGAAAGTATCGATCCGAAAAGACCTTTACGTAAATATTTCTTTGCCGATTCATGGTAAGGGTGGCTTTCAAGTCCCGGGTACCATACCCAATCAACATTAGGATTTTTTTCCAGCCATTTTGCCAGGGCTAACCCGTTCTGATCGTGTCTTTCAATTCTTAACGATAGCGTTTCAAGCCCTTGAAGTAAAAGGAAAGCATTAAACGGGCTTAAAGCCGGACCAAAGTCTCTTAGCCCTTCAACTCTTGCTCTTATAATAAATGCAATATTCCCGAACTGCGAACCTTTACCGAAAACTTCATTGAACTTTAAGCCGTGGTAACCTGGAGAGGGTTCCGTAAAGATAGGGAAGTTGCCGTTGCCCCAATCAAAGTTTCCGGAGTCGACAATAACACCGCCGATTGAGGTACCGTGTCCGCCGATCCATTTTGTTGCCGAGGCAACAACAATATCAGCGCCGTGCTCTATCGGTCTTACTAAATAGCCTGCAGCGCCAAAGGTGTTATCAACTATTAGCGGGATGCCGTGTTTATGCGCTATACCCGCCAATGCTTTAATATCCGGTACATTCAGCCTGGGGTTTCCTATGGCTTCAATATACAAAGCTTTGGTTTTGGTGTCGATAAGCTTTTCGAATTCCTGCGGGTCGTCGCCGTCTACAAATTTCACGTCTATTCCTAAGCGCGGAAGAGTAACCTTAAACTGGTTGTAAGTTCCGCCATACAGAAGACTGGTAGAGACAATATTCTCTCCGGCTTGTGCAATTGTAGAGATAGCGAGAAACTGCGCAGCCTGTCCCGAAGCCGTTGCTAATGCAGCAACGCCGCCTTCGAGCGCAGCAATTCTTTTTTCGAAGACGTCGGTTGTCGGGTTCATTATTCTCGTATAGATATTCCCGAACTTTTGCAGCCCGAATAAATCTGCGGCATGCTGTGCGTCGTTAAAGTTATACGATGTGGTTTGATAGATCGGCACTGCCCTCGATCCTGTAGTTGGGTCCGGAACCTGCCCGGCATGCAACTGCAGCGTTTCGTATTTGAAGTGTCTCTCTTTTCCATTGGTACTCATTTGTTTATCCTTTCTGTTTGTATTAGTTAAGTTATGTTTTCAAATTCCTAATTCTTCAGTTCTTATTTCATTCAAGCTCAAAAAAAAACCTCTCCGGTTAAGATTACTCGAAGAGGTTTTAAAACTTCTTCTCTCATCTTTCCCGTAATCCCGTTAAACCGGGAGTGGGCAGGAAGTAGCACCATGGCTCCCGGTAAAAAAACCGGGACGGTTGCTAAGGTTTCGCAGGGCCTGTTCCCTCTACCTTTCTCGATAAGAGCTCAAATATTTTTGTTTATCTTTTTATGTCATTCAAATTTATCCAATAAAAAAGCCCTTCACATTTCGGGAAGGGCTCAGTCTAAATTCCTATTTTATTATAATCAGGCTGCGTCCTTCCGCGATGACATACACATCATCATACAGCAAAGACACATTGCCGTTTTACCTGTGGTTATATTTCTATTTTTGGTCTTCATTTTATCAGCGGCAAAAATAACGGATATTAATCTACTTGTCAATAGCAATTATAAAATAATTTAAAATTTGTATAGTACGGAACAACTAACGTATTGTTCTGAATTGAATAGATTTATTTCCGATCAGTTTCTCTTTTCGGCTCTTTTACCAAAGATGAAATAAGCGCTAAAGGAATTGAATTGAGTTGAGACGAAGAAAAATATAAACGGCTTCATTCAAAAGATAACGAGAACAGGTATGGAAATTTATCCGGTTGCTTAATAATAGGCTTATTTGAAATCCTCAACTTATTCAACCAGCTTGTTCCGGGACTTAGCAACTAACTGCTTAAGCAATTGGACAATTTAACAATCAAGCAGTTTTACAAATCGATTCATTTAGCCATATCTGCAAAATCTTTTCTAAAAAAAGAGAAGATGGACAATGAACACTTTGCCCGATAAAGCCTCATCAAACCAAATCTTAACAATAGACAGCAGCCGCCAAAGGGATTTTTGATGGAACGTTTTTTGACCTTTGAATAAGGACAAAATTAGTTTACAATGCGCAACTAATATGATTCTATTCAAAAGTTCATGGACCCGGAAAGGATTGCATGCAGTTTCCATTCCTTATATATACCGGCATCCGGGAAATATTTTAATCTAATAAACAAAAGGAACTTTATAGGTTAACAAGAGAATCGGGGTTAAAAATGAAAAAAATTCCAGAGTTGAACATAATATCAGTACTAAATAAAAAGGCGGATGAACAAACAAAAATGCGCAGCAAGACCAGGGCAGCGGCTGATAAGTCTCAGAGAAAACAAATTGCAATAATAGGCAGAAGGAATGTGGGGAAGTCATCTCTGGCAAATACATTTCTCGGACAGAGACTCTGCACAATAAGAGAGGCTGCCGGAACTAAGATGTATATGGTGCAGGATACAGCAGGACTGCTTCCTTACGGACCAATCATCCTTGTCGATACTGCCGGTATTGACGATGAAGGCGAGCTCGGAGAAAAAAGAGTTTCGGAGACAATCAAAATATTAGCCTCCGCGGATTTTGCTATCGTGGTTCTTGATGCAAGAGAAAGAGTTTTGCCGAAGGAGTGGGAGCTTTTCAATTATATTGCTAAAATAAATCTGCCTTTTGTTATTGCCGTAAATAAAATTGAGTTCGGTGTTAACCCGATTTTACTGACCGAACTGAAATTCCTTAAGGCAACTCATTTCGAGATCTCTTGCGCGGAGAATGTTGGAATAGATGCGCTGAAGTCAAAAGTTATTCGCATGCTGCCGTATGAAAGCGGACCGACTGTAATCGCTGATCTGGTGAGTCAAGGCGACGTTGTTGTTCTTGTGGTTCCAACAGATTTAAACAGCCTTAGAATCAAATTAATTCAAACACAAATTCAATTAATTAAAGAATCTCTTGATGAAGATACCATAGTTATTATTGCCAAGGACAAGGAATTGCGTTCTGTTTTTTTTGCGTTAAAAAGTCCGCCGGATCTTGTGGTAACCGATGATGAGACGATTATGAATGTCGCGAAAGATGTGGCGGAAGGCATTAGGCTTACAACTTATTCTATTCTGACGGCACGGTATAAAGGCGATTTGTCCTTCTTTGTTCGGGGATTAAAATCCGTTGAATCACTTCAAGACGAAGATAAAGTTTTGGTAGTGGAGGCATGCACACGCCATGGCGAAAATTATGGTATTGGAAAAACTGAAATAACAAGATGGCTAAAGCTACATACAAAAAAGAATATTGAATTTGTTTCAGCAAGCAGCGTTGATT
>JBJKRP010000325.1:0-3460 GCA_046704565.1 Ignavibacteriaceae bacterium
ATATAAGTTTAATTCCAATAGAATTGAATTTTTCATCGATGTAGAAGATATCGAAATGACCGTTGACTTAGCCGTGAACTTGGGCTTGATAATAAATGAGCTGGTTTCTAATTCTCTTAAATATGCATTTAAGAATGAAGCTCAAAATCAAGTTATTAGAGGCTCTCTTCAAGTAACTTTAAAAACATTGGCAGGAGGTATGGTAGTATTGGCGGTAAAAGATAACGGCAGCGGCTTTCCGGAAAATCTTGATTTTAGAAAAACCGATACACTCGGGATGCAGCTTGTAAATTCTCTTGTCAGCCAAATCAAGGGAGAGATCGAACTAAAGAAAAACGGCGGAACAGAATTTAATATTAGATTTCAGGGATAAAAGTACACGGCTCTTTATATATATGGGTATAATTTCTAAATTGTATAAAATAATTATTAAAACTTTAATAAATTCGAAATAAATAACATGAGCAAAAAAGATTCTTCTTCAATATGGCTTCATCATCTTCAGGAAGAAATTGATGCGGCTTTTCTATATAGAATTCTTGCCGGACTGATAAGCGACGAAAATAAAAAAGAAACTTACTTAAAATTAGCATCGGTTGAAGACAAACACATTGCAGCCTGGAGTGAGCTTATAAGCAAAAATAATATTCAATTAAAAGATGGAAAGCCTTCTTTACAAGCGCAGATAATGGCGTGGACATCAAAGAAATTCGGTCCGTGGATTCTTTCCAAAGCTTTGATGAGTGAAGAATCGACAGAGGTAAAATCTTATTTAGGATTGTACAGAAAGAGCAGCGACGAGCCTACGAAAAATATTGCGCTAAGATTAGCAAAAGATTCAGCCGAGCATGCGGGTAAATTAATGACACTAAAAGGAACGAGCGATGAGCCGTGGCATAAGTCGGAATCTGGCGGACTGCTAAGGAATATTGTTTACGGATTTAACGACGGCTTAACGGCAAATTTCGGTTTGATTGCCGGAGTAATCGGTGCAAGTGTGGCGCCGCATATAATTTTGATCTCCGGAATATCCGGTATGATTGCAGATTCGCTCTCGATGGGTTCGTCCGGTTATCTTGCTGCTGTTAGCGAAAAAGAAGTGTACGACCACGAGAGGCAGATGGAAAGCGAAGAAATACTTTTAATGCCTGAACTGGAAACCGAGGAACTGGCGTTGATTTATGAATCAAAAGGGATGAATCCTGAAAAAGCAAATGCGCTTGCCATAGAAGTAATGAAAAATCCTGAACAAGCTCTGGAAGAAAAGGTAAGAGAGGAACTTGGAATAGGAGAACAGAATGTAAGCCCGCTTAAAGAAGGCTGGATAACTGGATTAGCAACGGCAATTGGAGCCATAATTCCAGTGGCTCCGTTTTTCTTTTTAAGCGGCAGACCGGCAATCTGGACTGCATTTATTATTGCAATGCTTGCACATTTCGGAGTAGGTGCCGCACGAAGCTTCTTTACAGGCAGAGGAATCTTCAGGAGCGGCTTCGATATGTTTATTGTAGGTTTCGGTATTGCCGCTATCGGATATTTTATCGGGGAACTGATATCACGTATGCTTTAAGTCTTTTTATTTAAGCTGCTGAATGATAGACAAAAAATTGAGAATTGAAGATTCTATATTGAGCGTTTATTAAAATTTCTAAAATCAATATTCAGCTCTCAATTCCCAAAATTTAACCTGAAGATTAAATGCAATCTTGATTTTTTCTATCCAACATTCACCTTCAAGATATCACTTGCAAACTGTACTTGATACTTATGAAGCGAAGTCGAAGCCGGTCCTGATACTACATTTCCATTGACATCATACCTTGAGCCATGACAGGGGCAGACGAATTGAGAATTGCCGGAATCGAAATTTGTAATCAAACATCCTTGATGCGTACAGATTGGAGATAATGCATTAAAAGTGTTGCCGGAGGGATGATCAACTAACAGTTGTCCGTTCTGGAAATTTAACATAGCGGCAGTTCCGGTTTTAGAAAGCGGTGATGACGAGTTGATTGTAAGATCGACAACTCCGTTTGAATATGTACCGTTTACATTTGGTAAGGATGAGCTGTTGGATGTTGGGTTGGTAATATTGTTATTGTTGCAGCTTTCCAAAACCGAGCTTGCGATTGCAGGTACTGCCAGCACTATTGCACTTTGTCCCGCCTTTTTAAAAAAATCCCTCCGGGTAATCTTCATTATAATTCCTATATAAATTTTAAAATAAAAAAAGCAGCAGCATAGTAAAAAATGTTAAAGGCAAATCTATACATTAAGTAATGATAAGCCTTTAAAAATTTCCTATACGCACTGCCTTATAATTTGTTTGCCAAATATTTGTTTAACGGAATTTACTATCAAGACGAAGCTGGCACATAATGATCCTTAACACAATGGAGAATAAATTGAGCATTTAAAATTGAACGCCAATATTTAGAATTCTCGATACTCAATATTTAACAAGGTTTATTGATTGAAAGAGTAATATTGCTATTACATTTCATCTGATTAGGCATATGATATTGATGACGGTTGAGACTTTCTTATTCAGCTTGAATTATTTAACTTAGCATATCGAAAATTAATGAAACCGGATAATTTATATACAATTAAAATTATAATTAGGAGAAAAGATGGCGCTTTTGCCTATAAATTTAATCGGCGATAAAATATTGCGAAAAAAGTCTATTCAGCTAAAAGAGGTTGATATGAAGACTGTTGAGTTAATCCGTGATATGTTTGAGACTATGCACAACGCAAACGGAGTCGGATTAGCTGCAAATCAGATCGGATCGGATAAGTCTATTTTTATCGTTGATCTGTCCAAGGTCGAAGGTCATGAAAATGATAAGCCGCTTGCTTTTATCAATCCTAAAATTAAATTCAGATCAGAAGAAAAAGTTAAGATGGAGGAAGGTTGTTTAAGTATACCTGACATCCGTGCAGACATAGACAGACCGGCTCGAATTACAATTTCATACAGAGACACTGATTTTGTTGAACGTAAGATAGATGCAGACGGCTATCTTGCCAGGGTGATCCAGCACGAATATGATCATCTGCAGGGAATTCTTTTCACGGATCTAATAGATTCTGAGTTGAAGAAAAAGGTAAACAAAGATATTATTAAGATAAAAAAGAGAAAGATCCAGTTCCAATATCCTGTCACCGAAGATGCTAATTACCAGCTCGTATAAAACAAATCGATCAGCATGAAAATAGTTTTTATGGGAACTCCGGATTTTGCTGTTCCTTCTCTCAACGCTTTAATTCAAAGCAATCATAATGTAGCTGCTGTTGTAACCGGACCAGATAAAGAAAGAGGCAGAGGAAGGAAAATTTCATTCACTCCGGTTAAAGAACTTGCTTTGCAATTTAATATCCCGGTGATTCAGCCGGACAACTTGCGGGACCCCGGTTTTATTTCCGCATTAAAAAAACTTGATGCAGACCTATTTGT
>JBJKRP010000326.1:0-5646 GCA_046704565.1 Ignavibacteriaceae bacterium
CTGTTGCGTATTATGTGTACAAGCGGGTCTCCGAGACGCTCGATTACATTTTTGTCTAACTCTGTTTCGGCGCCGTCTGTTTGTAGCTCAACCTGCTTCCCGAGTTCTTTGGAAAGGTCCCGCACAAGTCTTTTAAATTTATTGAATGTCGTACCGATAGGGATCATCCTGATATTCAATGCATTATCTCTTAATTCCCAGGTTAGCCTTTCTACTTCTTCGGAAATAGAGACAAGCTCGGGATCCCCGGCAGTATTTGACGCCTGTGTAAGTCTTGCCTGTATTGTTACAAGCTCTCCAACAAGGTTTACCAGCGTATCGAGCTTATCGGAGGCAACCCTGATGCTTGAAAGTACCTCTGCTTCATTCCTGTTCTTTTCTGTCCGCTGTTTTACAGGTTTATCCTCAATCGGCTTTATGCTGACGGCATTTTTGCTTTCTTCTTTAATTGTTTCTTTTATATCTTTAATTGAAAGGCTCTGACGGTCGTATAAAAGCTTCCTAATTTTTTCAACGCTGCCTGGTTCAGATAAGACGTCTTTTTCAACTGCAGCCTCTATCTTTATTTCAGCATCGTCTTCAACAAAAATGAAGACGTCTTTTACTGCATTTAAATCTCTGCCAGTTGAAAGGACTATGTCCCAGTATGTATAGCAAAGCTCCGGGTTAAATTTATCCAGCGGCGGTATTTTATCTGTCCTGGCAGCAGCAATACATTGACCGAGTTCCCGTATTTCATTTAAGATTGCTATGGGATTTGTACCTTTAAGTAATATGTCTTCAGCTGGTTTAAAACGGATAAGGTATGTTTTAACAACGCCTAAATAGCTGCTGTCCGGCAGGGAAGAGGCTTCAATAGTATTTGCGGGTTTAACATCTGAGCAGCCTGCTTCCAGTACATTTCTAAATACCGCCTTAATTTTATCCGTTGAATCTTTATCGGCAGCAGCTTCGCCATCGTTTGCGTTCAACATCGAGACTATATGATCTTTAGCCAGTAGTGTCGCATCAATTATCTTTTTAGACACCTGTATTTTCCCATCACGTATCTTGTCATAAACATTTTCAATGTCGTGAACAAATTCGGAAACTTTAATAAAGCCGAACATGCCGGACGATCCTTTAATGGTGTGCAGCGCCCGGAATACCTGACCGATTAATTCCTTATTGTCCGGGTCTGATTCAAGCTCCAGCAGAGAGCTCTCAAGAACAGCAACAAGCTCACCGGCTTCTTCCAGAAAAGCTTTTACGTGCCGGTCCGTCATCTCAAAACTTTCTTTACAACCAGCAGTAGTTGTTCCTGTGTAAACGGTTTTACTATCCAGCCGGATGCACCCGCATTTTTACCTTCGTTCCTTTTTTGATTCTGCGATTCCGTCGTAAGCATTATTATCGGGATGAACCTGGTATCGGGATTTTTCCTTACTTCTTTTATTAGACCGATACCGTCAAGGTTCGGCATATTTAAGTCGGTTATAAGCATGTCAACCGTATTAGCCTGTATCTTCGCTAATGCATCTTTGCCGTCTACGGCTTCCACCACTCCGTAACCCGCTTCTTTAAGCGTAAAGCTTACCATTTGTCTTATGCTGGACGAGTCGTCGACCGTCATTATTTGTTTATTCATTTATTTTCTCCAAGAAGATTGAGCGGCAGCATCTGGTTATCAAAAAAACCGGATTTATCAAATCCTGCCTCAAATAAGATTTTGTTTAGTGACTCGGAAGGTTTTAATGAAAGCTTTGTCTTATCATCTTTTGAGGTAATTACTGAAGAGCATAGCAACTGTATGTAAGAAAAATCAAACTCGCTGCAACTGCTGTTGTCTATTAAAATATCCCGGGACTTCACCATAGCCCCGTATATTACGCCCTTTAGCTCGTTGATTCTATGAATAGTTAAAGGATCATTTAGAGATAATGTCTGGTTGGAAAGCAATTTGCCTTCCCCTATATCTTTCATTAAAAGAAGAACCCCATAAATCGTATGATAAATCCGGGCTGACTAAGTTCTGAAACAAATTCCGGCTTATTTACTAAACGTACCTGTTACGGCGGACCAAATAATTCCCTTCACACCTTAACTTCGATACAATAGTTATTATCGGAAAGAACTTAAAAAAGTTTAGCCCCGCAGATAATTATCCCCGCCTCGTTCGGAAAAACTCCGGTGAACTCAGAATAAATCAACATTACTTCCGTAATCTCCTTTTTTCTCCGACGAAGGATTGTTCCTTTCAATTGACGGCATAGAATTAGACTCCGGTTTTATTACTACTTGATTAAAGATATATCTTTCACTGTCCATAGTATACCCGGTATTTAAATTCCTAAGCTTTTTGTCCGCGTCTGCCGCGTTCGAATATTTTGAGGTAATTTGCAGAATCTCATCCAGCCCTGCGGTTAATTCTTTAATCGCTCTATCATATCTTAGGTGAATGCCGATATTATCTGAGGCACTTTTTAACTCGCCTTTAAGCAGATAAATTTTTGCGCTTAGCTCTTCAAGCCCGCTCTTGTTCTCATGGTCCAAACCGTCGATTAGTACAAGCAAAGATTTAATTTCATCGAGCCTGCCGTTCAGTTCCGAAGCCGAACGATCTGCACTTACAGATGAAAACCTGTTTGTTAGCTTCCCGGCAAGCTCTGCCATCCCGGATAACGACTCAATTATCAGCCCGGTCTGTTCCCTTGATTCAATAGATAACTTTTGAATTGACTCGGCAATAATGCCGAGCGCCGCCCCCTCAACGCCTGTATGAGCGGCTTTTATACTCGAATTAAGTGCAATTATCTCTACTTCGGTACCAATTACACTGATTTCATCTACGAACACAGTCAGTTCGTTTATCGCCTTAATAACCTGTTCGATAGAAGAACTTAGTTCCGCATCAACTTCCAAATTTTTTGATATCGCCCCGGAAATTGTTAAAAGATTTCCTTTGACACTTTCTAAAGTTAGCTGCTGGTTTTGCTTGCCGAATAATTCCAGCAATTCAGAATAGACATTAGAGATATTGCTATCAATATTCACCAGGCTTTGAATTAGATTTCCGGTAGCCGAGCAGAACTCTTCCTTAGAATGAATAACTTGAGCTTTCTGCAGTTTGCATATACCGTAAATTGCGTCAAAGAATTCTCCGGGGTTGAAATTCTTTCTGTCGTTGCCTTTCTGAAAATGCGTATCTTTTAACTGGTTATTAAATGCATCTTTTACATGTTCCAATTGCTGCCTGGTTATATCGTGGTACTGAATTGATATAACTGCCTGCCCGATATGTTCCGAAATTTGTTTTGACTCCCCGGCGAACAACTTAACTTTGGAGGCGCCCAATGTATACTGCGCCTTTAGTGAATCAAGGCTTCTGTTTGAATCATTAATTATTATCTCTGAGTTATAAAGCTGCGTTGTCGACAGGCTTTCAGTCGTTTTAACCACCCTTTGAGCCAGAGAGGTTAAAAAGCTAAGCTTATCTTTGATTCTCAAAAATTTCTCCGAAACCTTTACAGCCAGGACATCAACGTTTTCTGCCAGTGTACTAAAGCCTTTGTCATTAAGACCGATACGGGAACTTTCTATCTTTGTAGATATACCTAGTATTCTGAGATGCTTTATAAGCTTCTTAAAAAATGATATCATCCCCGAGACGACGTACAAAACTTTGTTTATTGCGTCAAGCTCTTTCTGACTGGCTTCAAATCTTTCCTTTGCTGTGTTTAATTGTACGGTTATACCGTTTAATATTCCCTTCAGCTTGTTTATAGTGCTGCTTATTTCATCGCCGGACATAGAATCGGCAAGCGAGACCGACATACCTGTTATTTCTTTTGATGCTTTATAAATATTTTGAAGCTTCTCTCCTATTATTAGGAATTCCTTTTCGGATTCAACGTTTAACGAGTCTATCTCAAGACCAAACGCTTCCAGCCTCCCTTTGATCTGTCCTGAGAGCTCTTCAATGGTGATTTCTTCGCTGACCTCACCTCTTACGTCTTTTGATTTTCCGGATTCCTTTTGAGAGAACATTGGATATGAGGATAAAATTTATTGATATCAATATTTAACCCGGCTGCTCTTTGCAGCTTAGAATTCCATATCCCTTATTATCGGCTTTTTATTAAGAAAGTTAAATTGAAATATATAATGCAGGTCATTTAAAGATAGAATTGCTTGGTGCAATAATCCGAAACAAGTAACCCGGCTAATAAAGCCTAAGCCTTGTAATCAATCATTTTTCTAATTTTTTCCCTTGCTTCTTTTCCCGCCCACTTTTCGCATAGGTACAGACCAAGATCAATTGAAGATGAAACGGCACCCGATGTAATTACATCTCCGTCTTCTACAATTCTTTCGCGTACTACTTCGCCGCAGTACTGCTGAAGCGATTCATATTCATTGAAGTTGGTAGTTGCCCGCTTGCCTTTCAGAAATCCCGCCGCTCCAAGGATCAGGCTCCCGGTGCAGACGGATATTTTATACCGGACTTCCTGCGCAGTTTTAATCCAGTCAATAAATTCCGAATCGTTTTGCAGGCTTCTTGTTCCCGAGCCGCCGGGAACAATTACTACATCATACCTGTTCAGATTGTTCCTTACTTTATCCGGGATAATCTGTAATTCGTATTTGTCTTTTACTGTTTCAGAAAACGAACAGATTTCCCAATCAAGGTCGGTCTTCAATTTTAATTCCTTCAACCTTGTTACCGTATCGTAAACGCCTGCAAAATCAAGCAGCGTCATATCATTAAAAATTATAAATGCTATCTTCAATTTATCCTCATCTTTCTTTGCATTGCGCTAAGCGCATATAGCATAGCGGCGCTTTGCCCTATACTTTATGCTCTATGCTCTCTTTAATTTCTACCCGGAAAAGCTCCAAAACCCGCTTCACAAATTTAATCAAAAACTCCGTCAATCTTTCCGGGGATTCAAAATTATTTTGGATTACAAGCTTCATTACGTCTTTCTGCTGAAAAAACTTAATAGTATCTTTATACTCATCCATAATGAACCTCATAAGCTCAATAAATTTGAACTTATAATACTCTTCGTTCTGCCCTTTGGGCAGGAAGAATGAAATATCTTTTCGCCGGATTATTATTCTTTCGAACAAGGCATAAGAAGCATAAAACTTCAGCACCGCAGCAGATATAAGGCGCTCCACCAGCACCGGCAGCGGTCCGAAGCGGTCTATCATCTCTTCCCTTAATTCTTCAACTTCCGAAACATCTTTAATTGAATATAAAGCAGTATAAAAGTTTAAACGGTCCATCTGTTCCGGCATATACTCCGAAGGAATTCCTATTTCGTAATAAGTATCTATTGCCGGCTCGGTCCTTTCTTCATGCTTTGGAAGCTCTTTAAATACCGCCTTGAACTCCTCATATTTAAGCTCGTCAACTGCCTCGTTGATCAATTTAATGTAAAGATCAAAACCGACTTCGTTTATAAAACCGGATTGTTCTCTCCCCAAAAGATTTCCTGCGCCTCTTATTTCCAAATCGCGCATCGATATATTGAAGCCGGCAGCCAAATCTGTATATTCTTCAATCGCCTCCAGCCGCCGCAATGCCATCTAGCTTATGCCGTTTAATGACGGAACAATAAAGTAAGCGTAAGCCTGACGGTTGGACCTGCCTACTCTTCC
>JBJKRP010000327.1:0-5512 GCA_046704565.1 Ignavibacteriaceae bacterium
CGGTAAGGATTTGATTCAGCTTATCTTTCAATTCTTTATCACCCATATGAGCAGCTTCCGAAAATAAGAGGATGGTAATTCCCATATTTTCTTTAAGATATCTAACATTTTGACATAAATATTGGAAAAGTTTTTCTTCAGCTTTTACAGGTTTAAGTGCAATGTTCCTAAGCGAGCCAATTAAATCTCCGGCAACATCATCCATTATTCCCTTAATAATATCCCGTTTGGTGGGAAAATGACGGAAAATAGATCCTTCGGAAAGTCCTATTTTTTTGGCTAGGTTCCTAGTTGAAAGATTGTGCAGACCTTCGTTCGCAATAATTTCCAACACGGCTTTTTTTATTTGTTCTTGCCGTATATCAGTTGATTCTCTTGACATTTTTTTCTCATAAAAATAAATATGTAATCAATTACTTACAAACATAAAATATTTTAATTGTTTTGTCAAGGGACGAGTAAAAATATTTTAAGATATGGAAGCAGTACAAATTTATGTGTTAATAGTTTTCAATGATGGTGCGGTATTAACTTATGTTTCGAAAAACTCCTTCAAAACTTTTTTTGCTTCAAGCCAATTCTTTACATTTAAACGATATTCAATAGCCGGCGGTTTGATAATACCTTCTATCAAGCCAGCTTCTTTTAGTATCTTTAGATGTTGTGAAACAGTAGCTTGAGCCAAAGGCAGGCTTTCTACCAGATCATTACAGATGCAATTGCATTTCTTAGCAAGTAATTCTAAAATAGCAACCCGTGCCGGATGCCCGAATGCTTTGGCATATCTGGCAACATCTTTATGAAGTTTTGTATATTCTTCTTATCTTACACAACAGCTCATTTTTTTCTCTTTCCTTATTATACAAAGATAGTAATACGAAAATCACTTGACAATATGCAAATATAGGCATATATTAACATGCAAATATTGGCATATAAGCATATTAGGAGTGATAATGAACAGAAAAGTAGAAATTATAAAGGCTTTAGGAGATGAAACAAGATTAAGAATACTTAATCTTTTCATCAGATCGGGTAAAAATCTTTGTGTGTGCGAGCTTGTAGATTCTTTAAAAATGCCTCAATACCATATTTCAAAACATCTAAATATTCTGCGCAGCGCCGGATTTTTTAACTCCGAACGGGAAGGAACCTGGATTTATTATAATTTGAATAATTCAGATGCTTCAAATAAAGAGTTATTTAATTTTCTAAAACGTTATCTGAACGAAGAACAATTTGAGACTGATTTCGAGCTTCTGAAACAGCGGCTTCTTTTACGAGAAGAAGGTAAATGCGTTGTCGGAATTATACCGGAAAAAGATTTGTTGAAAAAGATTAAAGAAAAAGTAGAGGTGTAATTAATTATGGAAAACGCTGACTTTATTCTTGATTCAAAGACAAAGGAGCTTATCGCAATCGGCGCTTCCATAGGCGGCAACTGTCTTCCTTGTCTGCGTTATCATTTTGCCGAGGCGATTAAAAAAGGATGCAGTATACAGGAAATTGAAGAAGCAATAAAGCTCGGTAAGATGGTTAAAGAGCGACCGATAAACGATATATATAAATTAGCGGATGATTTATTAACTAAAGAAAAAGGAAGGAAAAAATTATAATGCCAACGTATGAATATCATTGCAAGGACTGCGGTTATTATTTTGATGTAAAAGCCACAGTAAAAGAAAAAGAAGAGGGGCTAAACTTAAATTGTGAAAAGTGCGGAAGTGGTAATCTTCAGAAGGTTTTCGGCGGCTACGCTATTGTTGGCAAACAAACCGTAAATATTAAATCTAACGATTCGCAAAACAGCGGTGGATGCTGCGGGCGCTCTGGAAGCAGTTGTTGTTAAATAATGGAGAAATAATATGAAGTACAGAATAAAATCAAAAGAAAATAAATTAAATATTTTTATTAATTCAGAGGCAGATGAAGCAGAAATTTTACTTCATGATTTTGAACTTTGCCAAAAAGGTAAATGCAACTGTCCGACAGATGAATATAAAAAACTACAATCACTTAACATTAATACTTTGGATGGTGAGTTGATTTTGAATCTCGAATCAAAACCTAGTGAAGTATTCGACGTAAATGAAATTAAAAAATGTCTTGAATTTACATCAAGCAAAATTAACAAAGGAATAAATATGAACAACACAACAGAAGTCAAAACTTCACAGATAGAAATATTCGATCCGCCGATGTGCTGCCCAAGCGGTTTATGCGGACCGGATATAGACCCCGCTTTGTTGGATATTAACGAGGCAATATTAAAAATTAAAAAGGAATTTGGCGGTCAAGTAACAGTCGAAAGATATTTACTCAGTCAACAAGGACCAAAATTCATGCAGCAGCCGGAAGTGATGAAACGATTACAATCTAACGGGGTTGAAATACTGCCATTAACATTGGTTGACGGCAAAGTTGTGAAAGAAAAATCATATCCGAGTTTTGATGAGTTGATAGATATAGTTAAAGAAAAATAATAGAACGCAGATTTAACGGATTAGGCGGATTAACGCAGATAGAATTATTTCATGCTGTTTGAATAGGTCCAATTAAAATTTGATGAGGAATTAGATGAATAGAACAAAATATATATTCTTCAGCGGTAAAGGCGGCGTAGGTAAAACTACAATGGCTTGCGCTACTGCCGTTCATTATGCAAATGAAGGTAAAAGAACTTTAATAGTAACAACCGATCCGGCTTCAAATCTTGCGGATGTATTTGAAACTGAAATAGGATACAAAATTACGCCACTGCTAAATGATTTGTGGGGGATGGAAATTGATCCGGATAAAGCAACGGAAGAATACAGAGAAAGAATATTGGCACCAATGCGTGCAGTTATGCCCGAAGGTGTAATGACTGTACTTGAAGAACAATTCAACTCGCCTTGTACAACGGAAATTGCTTCGTTCGATAGGTTCGTCGATTTTATGGTCGCGGAAAATGAAGGTAAAGGTGAAAAGTATGATGTGGTTATCTTCGATACAGCGCCAACCGGGCACACAATTAGATTGCTTGAGCTTCCCGTTGATTGGAGTAAACACATAGAAGAAAGCGCAAAAGGAAGCGGCAATACTTGCATCGGTCCGGTTGCATCGATTCAAGAAAATAAAGTGAAGTATGACGAAGCCACAAGACTTTTAGGTGATGTAGAAAGAACAATTTTTATATTTGTACTACAGCCTGAAGAAACATCCGTTTACGAGACAAAGCGTTCTTCAAAAGAATTGAAAGGGATAGGCGTTAAGAATATCGAGTTGATTATTAACAGCATACTGCCGGAAGAAGTCTGCGAACTTCCATTCTTCAAAAGCAGATTTGAGATGCAGCAAAAGTATATAAATATTATAGAAAAAGATTTCCCAATTAGGATACGAAAAATGTATCAGCGGGATGGCGAAATAAAAGGAGTTGAAAGATTACTGAATATCGAAAAAGATTTGTTTGCAAACAGCGTTAAGCAAAATTATTCAGTGGGTAACGGTGAATTATTAAAAGCTGAGTTTAATAATTTCGTGCCGGATTCGATTGATGATATTATTAAACCGAACGGTAAAACCAAATCAATCTTCTTTACCGGCAAAGGCGGAGTAGGCAAAACTGTTATTTCGGTTGTTACTGCCTTTAAGTTTGCTTCGGAAGGCTATAAGACATTACAGTTAACAACGGATCCCGCAGCCCATATCGGAGAAGTGCTTGAACAGAAGATAACAGACGAAATTCAAAAAGTTGAAGGCGTTGGAAATCTTTGGTCTGTAATTGTAGATCAGGAAAAAGCTGTTGAGGAATACAAAAAAAGAATTATCAATGAAGCCAAATCGAAATATTCCGGAGATATGTTGATTGCAATACAAGAAGAACTTGAATCGCCCTGCACGGAAGAGATGGCGGCATTTGATAGATTTATGGGTTATGTAGAAAGCGATGATTATGATTTCGTTGTGTTCGATACGGCGCCGACCGGTCATACTATGCGGCTTCTCGAGCTTCCTTTCGATTACAGCGACCAGATAAGTATGATGGTAACCACGAATAAGAAGAGTGAGGATGCAAAATTCGCTGCTCAAAAAAGATTTGATAAAGTGATTTCGAGAATGAAAAATCCTGAACAATCTGTCTTTTCTTTTGTAGTTTATCCCGAATCAACACCGGTAATAGAAGCTTACAGGGCAATGATTGATTTGAGAGAAGCCGGAATTAAAACTCAATTTATTGTTGCTAACCAGGTGCTTGAACAGGAATACTGCACAAATGAATTTTTCATTAAAAGAAGAAAGATGCAGGAAAAATATCTTGGTGAAATTAAAGAGAGATTTCAACTACCGGTAACTATAATGCCGTTGTTTGAAAGTGAAATTAGGGGGAAGGATATAATTAGGAAATCGGCAGAAATACTTTTTAATAATAATGAAATGAAAACCGTTTAATAATTGATAATAAAGGACAAAATTATGAGTGAAGAATCAACTTTAATTGGGCAACAAGTAAAGGAAAGTCTACTTGAAGCTTGCGGCAGCCTGGGAAAAGCGATTTTGGATTCCCGGGAGAATGAAAGATTCATTAATGCGCGTGAAAAATTCAGGCAGGATAAAGAAGCAAAATCAATTTTGCGAGATTACAATCAAACTGCGCAGGAGTACCAAACAAAGGCTCAATACGGCGGCGTATCGGAAGAAGAATATAAAATAGTTGAAGAGAAAAACAGAGCAATGTTAAAAAACGAAACGCTAAAAAATTACTTTGAATCGCAGAAAGAGCTTATAAACCTGTGTAAAGAACTTAACGAATATATTAGCGGAAAATTAAATTTCAATTTTGCTTCGCTTTCCAAACCGCAAAGCAGCTGCTGCTCATAAAGGAGAATGAAAAATGGATAATCAAATAAAATCAATTGCCGACCAATTTGTAAATAGATTATATGCTGTGCCGGAAGTATTAGAATACAACGATGCACTTAATAAATATGAAAATAATGAAGAGATTCAAACGCTAATTAAAAAGTACAATTCGCTTGCGGTTGACTTTCAGAGAAAACAATACGACGTCACATTAACTCAGGAAGAAATTACTGAAATGCGTTCGCTTGTAAATAGCATTCGCTCTCATCCCTTAGAAATCGACGTTCAAAACAAGCAACAACTGTTGGTTGATATTTTACGTGAATGCAATGACGAAATAAGCTCTGTATTAAATATGGATTTCGCTAAAATTGCAGCACCTTCATCAAGCTGCTGCAGTTAACAATTACTTAATTTGACTTAGATACTTTTATCAATATAGTTTAATATTTACAAAAAATTATTTGTATGCTTGAAAAGAAGGCGGAAATTTTTAAGGCGCTTGGTGAACCGAACAGATTGAAAATTCTAAAATTGCTAGGCGTTAAACCGTTATGTGTAACAGAAATTACCAAGGCTTTGGGGTTAGCCGTATCAACAGTATCAAAACATTTAAGCATCTTAAAGAATGCGGGTTTTTTAGTTGAAGAAAAAAGCGGTAAATGGG
>JBJKRP010000328.1:0-33485 GCA_046704565.1 Ignavibacteriaceae bacterium
TAATAAGATAAAGGACCCGGAGTACAAATATATTTTATCGGTCTTCTAACAAAATTGATGTTGAGTAATTAGTAAGGAATAAAATTCAGGTAATTTAATACCTTTCTAATTTTTTTATTCCTTCCACAAATTACCCTACAATTGAAGATCGGATCTCATTTGGTCGAACTGCTCTTTTGTAATCTCACCTTTTGCATAACGCTTTTTTAGGATGTCAAGCGCATTTTCCTGAAGAGGCGGAATATGCCTTGGAGCGTGATCTCTATTTATCAGCTTTACAACAAGCCAGATGATCAGAACAATAAAAAGGAGCTTGAATATTCCAAAGAAGAATATCCCATCCCAGAAGAATTTATCAAACATAACTTTCTCCTTTAGTAAACCTGTATATCTATTTTTTTATTTGTTAAAATGAACATCAAATTATACGCATTCTAAAGGTTGCGGGGATTAATCGCAGCAGCTCCTTGTAAACAAACGCTTTGTAACTCTTTTCCATCCGGGTGTTATTTCTTCGTTCTTAAAGCCGGCAGATGAAATTATCCTCGATATTTTTTCGCTGGTTAAGCCTTCTGTTTTTACCGTAAGTATCTTCCCGGGATTTTCCAAATCGAGATCCCAAGCGACTATTCCTTCCGATCCGTCAAGATGTGTTTTAATCTTTTCCAAAGCCGGCTTATCATTTATGTTTGTTGCAAATCTTAAAGTTTTCATTTCGCCTATCTATAAATCCGTAAAACTGTTGCTTCCTGAATAAAAAACAATTATAATTCTTTTAGCCAAAAATAATAAAAAGGAAAATTGAAAGCATTAAGAAGAACCATATTATTAACATTTGTTTTCAGCGCAGCAATGGGAATGCTGGAAGCAATTGTGGTGGTGTATCTGCGAAGAATTTTTTATCCTTCGGGCTTTAAGTTCCCGCTGGAAATTATCCCTGGATCAATTCTGCAGGTTGAAATTCTGAGGGAGTCTTGTACCCTGGTAATGCTTGTTTCAATAAGCCTGATAGCAGGTAAAAACAAGTTGCAGTCCTTTGCATATTTCTTGTTTTGCTTTGCAGTATGGGATATAGTTTACTATATAGGTTTGAAACTGATTTTAAACTGGCCTGCTTCTCTTTTTAAATGGTAAATTTTGTTTTTAATTCGGTTTCCGTGGATTGTTCAAGTTTAAAATCATATACTGTCATCACTTACAATGATTATCCTTTCGTTATACTTCCTATTAATCCAAAACAGGATTGAAGGCTTTAAGGTTAAGCTCTCAGAATGGCTTCTGGTTTATTCGGGAGCCTTGCTCGTCTTTGCTTCATTTATACGGGACTATCTAAACATCCTGATTTCAAAGAATTTGCTCAGCAAAATATTTTCTGCAGATAGAACAAAACTTGAAAGCATAACATTCAGTTACGTGCCTTCTAATTTTAACTGGAGTATTTTTTTGCCGGGTATATTTCTAATCTATCTTTCTATGTATTCCATTTTTAAAAGAACTAAAAAGACGGGAAAATAATCTTGAATTGAACTCCCAATTCTAGTACTAAAACTATTTTTTCAATCTTCCGACTTTAAGTAGGTGAACATATTGCGCAGAGGCATATGAGCCCAGGACAAGAAGCGCAGCTATTCCCTGGGCAATAAATCCCTCATAGTTCGGGAACACGGCAAACCAAACGCCTAACCAAACAGGAATATTAATTCCTATAGGGGTTAGTGTAAGCCATCCTGCCTGCTGCATTTCCTGCACACTTTCTCCAACCATTACAAGCAGAACTATTCCAAGCAGAATACCGGTCAAGACAAGCATCTTTTTATAAGGAAGATGTTTGTGAAGCAAAAAGGTTAGGACAGCTACTATCGAGGTGAGAACTATTCCAACCAAAGCGCCGGCTAAGACGACATTACCTCCGTCTCGCAGCCTTAGCTGCTGAAGAAACAACACAACTTCAAATCCCTCCCGGTAGATAGCCGTAAATCCTAAAAGCATAAACCCTCTGAATAACCGGAACTTATCCTCGCTATGCGATTCGATAACATTTCTTCCTCTGTTTGTATGATGTGAAATCCATCCGGTCCAGTAAAACTTGTGGAAGAACCAGTTCATTACAACAAGCAAAACAATTATTGCGAGAAGTCCGGTTGCTGCTTGAATATCAAGTTCGGGTAAATTTATATCCGAGAGTATGGCAACAACAATAAACCATGTAGCCAGAGTTGCCATAAATCCCACCCCTGCACCTGCAGCTATACCTTTACCGTAGTCGGATTGTTTTCTTGTAACCGTTGCCGTTATTGCAGAAAGAACAAGTATAGCTTCAAGTCCTTCCCTGAAAACGAGTATACCGCAGCTAATAATTGCAGCGCTGCTGCTTATATTTTGATTTACAAGGTTTGAATTTTTAGTTAATGAATTTATCAGCCAGGCGGCAGCAAGAAATACAGCGAGTATCAGCGCCGCAATTAAAGTAGACTTTAGACTTAGCTTTTTTGAATGAACCATTTCTCAAAATCATTTTTCGTCATTCTTCTGGATTATTTTTATTTGCCTTTACCAGGTTGCCGTATTGTTCATTTGTCATTGCCGGCAGCTTTTCAATAAATGCAACTATAGCCCAAATCTTTTTGTCGCTGTGTGTCTTGCCAAAAGCCGGCATACCGGTCATTTTGATTCCGTTCTTGGTAATCCAGAATAATTGAGAAGGCGGCATTTCCCTGGCTGAATGTGCAAGGTTTGGGGGATGAGGGTATAGCCCTTGTGCAATTTCGCTTTTCTGGATTCCCGGAGCGCCATGGCATCCCTGGCACATCTCGTGATAATGCCGGAAACCCAAATTAACAAGTGAGGAATCATCAAGATTAGAGGGTACTTTTATATCTTTTGAATGATGCTCAATTGAATTATCCTTCAAAGTATTGATTACCCATAAAGTCACCTTGTTGTGAGGAACCATTGCACTGATATTATATACGCCGGATTCGAGGAATAAGAAAAAAGCAACTATTACAACCGCAACAACTATTAAAACCCTTACTGCATATTTCATAAATTTCCTAATAAAATTGAAATCAAAAATAACTGCTTTAAGAGATGATTTTTGAATTACATATCACAATCCGGGTACAGAGATAAGCCGTCGGGTGATCACACTGTTTTGTTTTCATTAAACGAAAAAGTATTATTCGATGTCTACTTTATTAAAGTATATTTTAATTTGCAGGAAAGAACATGAAGAGAATAGTAAAGCACATTTCGTATGCATCTTTATTGATTTTATTTTTAATCATTTTATTCTCAGGAAATATCTGTGCGCAGGAAAAGAGACATGAACATCGTCATGATAACGGAAGGCATGAAGGGTTGTACAAAAAGGAAGAGAGATCAGTTCATAAAGACAAAGCTATTGGTGTTGAACGGGACAGTAAGGTTGTGTATAGAAGAGTAAGATATAATGACCGTGATTATTTTTTCCGGGGCGGAAGGTTTTATGAATTTAGAAATCAAGCTTACTTTGCTGTTACTCCTCCCATTGGAATAAGAATTACCTACCTGCCTTCGGGATATAAGGTAGTTTATCATAAAAGGCTGAGATATTATTTCTTCGGCGGCATTTATTATCGGTTCTCGCCTGCCGTAAGAATGTATGTGGTTGTAAATTCTCCGTTTTAATTTGCTTGAACCAGTCTGTATAATAAACTTTTTCGTTTTAGGGGAAGGCGTAATATTGCGCTCTCAATCTTATAATTTTATAATATGATGCAGCCAACACACTTTTGTTTTTGATGTCAAAAATGTCCTAAATTTGCCTTTGAAATTTCAGAGGGAACTATTATGCCCAAAAATTTTGTTTCGAATAAAGATGTAACTGTAAGGATGTTCGAAAATGATTTCTTAGAAGCTTGCTCAAAAGTTCATCCAGCTGTTCCGGTAATAATTTATACTCCGGTTATATTATTTTTCCTTTACAGAGCTATAGATGTTTTCTCGATTTCTTTTGCTAACATCATAACCCTAGTTGTTCTGGGAATAATAGTTTGGTCATTTACAGAATATATGCTGCACCGGTTTATATTTCATTACAAGCCCAACTCCAGGCTGGGAGAGCGTATTCATTTTATCTTTCACGGAGTTCACCACGATTACCCAAGCGATTCACGCAGGCTTGTAATGCCGCCGTCGGTAAGCGTTCCGCTTGCAGTGTTGTTTTATTTTTTATTCCTGATAATACTTGGCAAAGTTTTTTTGGCGCCGTTCTTTATCGGGTTCTTAACCGGTTATCTTTTTTACGATATGACCCATTATGCTGTCCATCATTTTAATATTCATAACAAGTTCTGGCTTGCGCTAAAAAAGCATCACATGAGGCATCATTATATGGATCCGGAAAAAGGCTACGGCGTTAGTTCCCCGGTCTGGGATAAAATTATCGGTACAGATTTCCCGAGGGCTAAAGAAGACAGCCAGACCGATCCGATCTATAAATAATTGAATTGATCAAAAGGGATTTTTAATGGATTCAAAACCTATTAGTACAGAGCCTTCCGGTGTTAAAAAAAGGATATTAATTGTTGAGGACAATATTGAAAGTCAATTGATTTTTAAAGTGTACCTCCGGCATAAATATTTGATTGATATTGCCGGTACTGCAGAAGAGGGGATTGAGTTCGTCAGGAACAATAATTTTGATCTTGTTTTACTTGACATAAATCTCCCCGGTGAGCTGAGCGGAGTTGATGTTCTTAACGAGATAAGAGATAAGATGAAACTACAAAGCCTGCCTGTAATTGTTGTAACCGCTTATGCGCTTAAGGGAGACAAAGAAAAGTTCTTGAGCATAGGTGCAAACGATTATCTGCCGAAACCGGTTATGAAAGATATACTCCTGAATGAAATTGAAAAATACCTTCCGAATTAATCTCTATTAAACTAAGCCTTAATTCCGGAAATTATCAAAACCTTTAATCATACCGACCAAAAGCTCCGTATTTCGAGATTACTGGCTTAACTTAGAGAAGAAATTATACTTTCAACTTTTTTCTTTCCTTTTTATTCTTTACGAGTTTCCATATATTTGCACTTTAAAAAAATCAAATCATTTCAGTAACAAAAAATGGGTCTATGATCAACCTAAAATCTCTTAACAGCGAACAACGGAAAGCCGTTGAGTATCTCAACGGTTCCGAAATGATTGTAGCCGGTGCAGGGTCGGGAAAGACGAGAGTTTTAACGTACAAGGTTGCTTACCTTATTGATATAGGTTATGAGCCGGAGTCTATTCTCGCTTTAACTTTTACCAACAAAGCCGCTAATGAAATGAAAGAGCGGATCAAAGATTTGGTCGGGCAGAAAGCTGCGGGAATATGGATGGGAACTTTCCATTCCATCTTTGCAAGGATATTAAGGACGGAAGCCAAGAATCTTAATTACAGAAGCAACTTTACGATTTATGATACTGAAGATTCTACCTCGCTGGTTTCAAATATTTTAACCAACTTCGATATAAATATTGAAGGGTTAACGCCGAACTCAATCCGACATAGGATTAGTAATAATAAAAACCACATGATACTTCCTAAGGAATTCAAAAAACATCATGTAAAATCCTTTATTGATGAAAAGTTTGCAGAAATCTTTGAAGAATACCAAAAAAGACTGGTAGAAAATAATGCAATGGATTTCGATGATCTCCTTTTGAAACCGATTGACATGCTGAGGGAAAATCCTAAGCTGCTTCAGAAGTACAAAAAGAAATTTGCATATATTCTCGTAGACGAGTTCCAGGATACGAACAAGGCTCAGTATGAACTGCTAAAGCTGCTGGTAACTGCGGGAAAAATTTGCGTGGTGGGCGACGATGCGCAGAGCATTTACAGCTTCCGCGGAGCTAACCTTGCAAATATGCTTGACTTTGAGAAAGACTTCACGAAGCATAAAGTTTTTAAACTTGAACAGAACTACCGTTCAACAAAGAATATTTTAATGGCGGCTGATTCGGTTATAAAAAATAATAAGGGACAGATTATAAAAACCCTCTGGACTGAAAATAAAGACGGCGATCAGGTTACTCTTATTAAATGTTCGGATGAAAAGGATGAGGCTTTTCAAATCGCCAAATTTATCAAGCAGGAAATATCAAAGAAGAAATTGTCTTTAAAGGATTTTGCGGTTTTATATAGGACAAATGCGCAGTCAAGGGCTCTTGAAGATATCTTCAGGCGGGAAAAGATTCCTTACACAATTATCGGCGGCTTGGAATTCTATAAGAGGAAAGAAGTAAAGGATATTGTTGCCTATCTTCGCATTATTGTAAATCCAAACGATGAGGAAAGTCTGCTTCGTGTAATGAACTTTCCCCAACGCGGTATTGGTTCAACTACTATAAAGAGGATGATAGCATTTGCACGTAAACTTAACCTTAGCTTGTTTGAGACTATGTCGAGAGTCTTTGAGGTAATTGATATAAAGGAAAGAATCCAGAAGAATGTTAAAGGGTTTAAAGTTCTGTTGGATAAATATATCGGTCTTAAAGATAAGCTTTCCGTTGGCGAGTTGGCGAGGGCACTTGTCGACGAACTCGGTGTAATGAGGATGTTTAAGGAGGAAAACACACCCGAATCTCTTTCACGCTGGGAAAATATAAATGAACTCCTTTCTGCGTTAAGTGACTTTTCAAATTCAAACAAAGATGCTAAACTTGAACAGTTCCTTGAAGATGTTTCGCTTATGTCTGATGTGGATTCTTTTGAAGGCGAGAAGAACACGATAACGTTCTTAACTGTTCACGCTTCGAAGGGACTGGAATTTCCGGTAGTTTTTATTTCCGGGTGTGAAGAAGACATTTTTCCGCTGTCAAACCGGTTTAGTACGGATGCTACTGTTGAGGAAGAAAGAAGATTGTTTTACGTAGCAATTACAAGGGCGCAGAACAAAGTCTATGTATCTCATGCGCGTTCGCGTTACCGCTTCGGGGAAGTTGCTTATCAAAGCAGGTCAAGATTTATTGATGAGCTTGATCCCTCAACTTACAGCGAAATAAACGGCGGTATTGGAAGAAAGTCTTCTCTGCGTAAGTCGAAGAAAGAAATGTACTACGAGTATTTTGAGTCGGTTGATTATGAAGATTTTGATCAGGATAATAAGACGCTAAGACCCGGCAGCAGGGTAATGCATGAGAAGTTCGGATTAGGCAAGGTAACACAGGTAGTAGGTGCCGGCGATATGCAGAAAGCTACTGTTGTTTTTGAAGGCAACAATGTGAAGCAATTAATGCTTAAATTTGCGAAACTGAAAGTTCTGTAATCAGAAATTGTTTAATTGTCAAATTGTCTTCAGCAATGAAACAATTTAGCAGTTAAACAATTAATTTTAAAAACTAATCAAGAATATTTTTACTGAAAGTAATTCGTAAAAAATATTGTGCACATAATCAAAATATAAAACTAAGGAGTTGAGACAATGTCTATCGCGCCTAAAAAATTAGCGATATTAGTTGGAGGCGGACCGGCACCGGGAATTAACAGTGTAATTGGAGCTGCAACTATTCGTGCTGCGCTGGAAGGCGTAGAAGTTCAGGGAATTAGAGACGGCTTCAAATGGATAATGGAAGGCGATATCTCGCATGTAAAAGAGCTGACTATTGAAAACGTCAGCCGCATCCATTTCAGAGGCGGTTCTTATATCGGTATTGCAAGAAATAATCCGACAAAAGATAAAAAGCATCTTGAAAATACTGTTACTTCGTTACTCAGGTTAAACGTTGATAAGCTTATAACAATCGGCGGGGACGATACCGCGTTCAGCGCACTTAAAGTAGATGAGATGGCTGATGGAAGAATCAAGGTGGTTCATGTTCCCAAAACTATTGATAACGATTTAGACTTGCCTCATGGTATACCTACTTTCGGGTTCCAGACTGCAAGACACATCGGCGTAGAAGTTGTAAAAAATCTTATGGTGGATGCTCAGACAACTTCCAGATGGTACTTTGTCGTTTCGATGGGCAGAAAAGCCGGGCATCTTGCATTAGGAATCGGCAAAGCTACCGGTGCAACCTTAACTTTAATCCCGGAAGAATTCCCCGGAACGGAAATAAGGCTTAAGCATATAGTCGATATTCTTGTCGGAGCCATAATTAAAAGATTAAGCTATGGCAGAAAAGACGGCGTTGCAATACTTGCAGAAGGCTTGGTTGAACATCTAAAGATAGATGACCTTGCACCTCTTGTAAACGTTGAAAGAGACGCTCATGATAATATAAGGCTTGCAGAAGTAAACTTTGGAGAAATCCTGAAATATAAAGTCCAGGAACGCTTAAAGGAATTCGGCGTTAAGGCAACTATAGTTGCAAAGAATATCGGTTATGAGCTTCGCTGCGCAGATCCTATTCCTTTTGATATGGAATATACGCGGGATCTCGGCTTTGCTGCAGCCCAGTTTATCTTAAACGGCGGCTCAGGAGCAATGGTTTCAATACAGAACGGGCATTTTGTACCAATGTATTTCAAGGATATACTTGATCCTGTAACAAAGAAAACCAAGGTAAGAATGGTTGATCCTTCTTCCGAATCTTTTTACATTGCGCGAAGGTATATGCTTAGATTGAACCAGGCTGATTTTGAGGACCCGCATGAGCTGGCTAAGTACGCTGCAACCTGTGGTATTTCACTGGATGAATTCAGAAGCCAATTCTATTATCTTATGGAAGATGATCTGCTCTATAAAAACCTGAAGGAAGGAAATATCAGGCTTGCAGCGGATGAGACTAACGATGCACACAAGCCTGTCAGCGGAATCCAGGTAAAAGAAGTAAAAGGCGAGAACGGAAGTATGCTTCCATAATATTGACTATATAATTACAAAATCATAAAGAGATGAACCAACGTTCATCTCTTTTTTTTTATCCCGACCATTTTTCATATCTAATTGAGGCTTCCAGCATCTTAATTTATAAGATAAAATGTTATATTATGGATGCACAAACTAATCACAGAACCTAATTAAAGCTATTAAAGGCATCTTAACTTGGAATCAAGACCGGTTAACATGCCGAACGAACTGCTTAATAAACGGCTTTAATATTTAAGCGCTGATTGACGGCGAAAAACTTTTAGCATATGTATGAGATTAAAAAATAAAAAAGAAGAAAGGAAAATAAATCATGAGTGAAGAAAGCAAATGCCCGGTAGCGGGTTCGGCTGATAATGGCAAGGCGGGTAGAGGAACATCAAACCGTGACTGGTGGCCCAACCAATTACAGCTCGATATCCTGCATCAACATTCATCCAAATCAAATCCTATGGGCGAAGATTTTAACTATGCAGAAGAGTTCGAGAGTCTCGACCTGGCTGCTGTAAAGAAAGACATTCTTGCGCTAATGACAAACTCACAGGACTGGTGGCCCGCGGACTTCGGTCATTACGGACCTTTATTCATTCGCATGGCTTGGCATAGTGCAGGAACTTACCGAACCGGCGACGGACGCGGCGGCGGCGGGCACGGCAACCAGCGCTTTGCCCCAATCAATAGTTGGCCCGATAATGTAAACCTAGATAAGGCACGCAGACTGCTTTGGCAGATAAAACAAAAATACGGAAGGAAAATTTCCTGGGGTGATTTGATGATACTGGCAGGGAACGTGGCACTGGAATCTATGGGTTTTAAAACCTTCGGCTTCGGCGGTGGACGTGAGGACATCTGGGAACCGGAACTGGATACTTACTGGGGTGTCGAAAATAAATGGCTGGATGACAAGCGCTACTCGGGAGACAGAGATTTGGAAAATCCTCTTGCCGCAGTTCAGATGGGACTGATTTATGTGAATCCGGAAGGACCGAACGGTAAACCTGACCCTATTGCAGCAGCCAGGGATATCCGCGAGACATTCGCACGAATGGCAATGAACGATGAAGAGACGGTTGCATTAATTGCTGGTGGTCATACTTTTGGCAAAACGCATGGCGCAGGAGAAGTGAAAAATGTTGGACCGGAGCCTGAAGCTGCGGATATAGAAGAGCAGGGGCTCGGCTGGAGAAGCAGCTTCGGTACTGGCAAAGGTGCTGATACTATCACCAGCGGATTAGAAGTTACCTGGACTAAAACACCAACAAAGTGGAGTAACAACTTTTTCAAAAACCTATTTGAGTTTGAGTGGGAACTGACGAAGAGCCCTGCAGGCGCATACCAATGGAAACCTAAGGGTGACGCAGGAGCCGGAACTGTTCCGGCAGCGCACGAACCCGCAAAGCATATTGCGCCTTCTATGCTGACAACCGATCTCTCCTTAAAATTTGACCCCGCGTATGAAAAGATTTCCCGCCGCTTTATGGAAAATCCCGATCAATTTGCAGATGCATTTGCACGTGCATGGTTCAAGCTAACGCACCGTGATATGGGACCGCGAGCGCGATATCTTGGTCCGGAAGTACCAAAAGAAGATCTCATCTGGCAGGACCCCATACCTGCTGTCAATCATAAACTGATCGATGAGCATGACATCGAGAGCTTAAAGACCAAAGTATTGGCAGGAGGCTTGTCGGTTTCAGAGCTTGTTTCGACAGCGTGGGCATCTGCATCCACATTCCGCGGTTCGGACAAAAGAGGCGGCGCAAACGGCGCGCGTATTCGTTTGGCGCCTCAAAAGGATTGGGAAGTTAATCAGCCCGCACAATTAACAAAGGTACTCAGCATATTAGAGAGCATAAGGAATAATTTTAACAACTCTCAGTCCGGTGGAAAGAAAGTATCTCTGGCTGATTTAATTATTCTCGCCGGATGCGCAGGCGTAGAAAAAGCAGCAAAGAATGCAGGGCATACAGTGAAGGCTCCGTTTACTCCAGGGCGGATGGATGCTTCGCAGGAGCAAACTGATGCCGAGTCGTTTGCAGTTTTAGAACCTAAGGCTGATGGATTCAGGAACTACCTGAAAAGAAAGTTTGCAGTATCGGCTGAAGAACTGCTTGTCGACAGGGCACAATTGCTGACTCTGACAGCACCCGAGATGACGGTTCTTTTGGGCGGAATGCGTGTATTAAATACGAACTTCAAACAGGAACGACATGGAGTATTTACTAAACGCACGGAAGCCTTGACCAATGATTTCTTTGTTAACTTACTCGATATGGGTACAGTTTGGGAAGCTGCATCTGAAGATCATGAGGTGTTTCAGGGACGCGACAGAAAGACAGGTGAGTTGAAATGGACAGCAACGCGTGTTGACCTGATTTTCGGTTCCAATTCACAGCTCAGGGCAATAGCGGAAGTCTACGGATGTAATGACTCGAATGAGAAATTCGTGCATGACTTTGCTGCCGTATGGAACAAAGTTATGAATCTTGACAGGTTCGACCTCCGCAAATAGCAGCATGAATAAGATGAATGCAACGATCCTGGCTAAGGGTAACAAAAATGCAGGCACCGGTTAAGCAAGCGGTTATTGCCGCTGCTCAACCGGGTATGCTAAAAAAATAAATTGCCGGGCGAAAAATAAACTTATTCTAAAAGCCTTTTCGACAGATATTCACCTCAAAGACGCGAAGAAACAAGAATCAGTTCTGTCCGGTAAAGCCTTTTGGATAGCTGCGGACGTTATGCCCATACTTTAGCAGCTCTTCCATCCGGCAGGACCAAACGAGCTTGCCGTTCCATACTGTAATGTCCGGGCAGCCGTCGCACATATTCTGCCTTCCGTCCTCAAGGAAATCTACAGGTTGAATAATCATAACAGATTGATAATGTAGCTTCTTAAAAATGTTGAGAGGATTCTTTAAGAAGTTCTTAGCAGTCTTCCTCAATTTCTTATCGAACGGACTTAGAAGCAGCATTGACTTACCTTTCTTTGTCATCCTTGGCTCTGAATAAGCAAGGTAACGGTCAAACAGCATATGGTGCCCGGCTTGAATAATCTCCATCGACTTCCTGCCCATGTAACCATATACTTTTCCCTTAACACCTAAGCGACCGGTTAACAGCCACTTAAACGAATCGGGCTTTTCTGATCCGTTCAGATAGGCGCAGGGATCGAACTCGGGATCAACCGTCCTTAATAACTCGACTATCTCATCGGCTTTTATGTCGGTACGCTCTTCAATTTCCTCATTGTATACAAGTTGATTCATATCGATCTTTCTAGGACCGACGTAGAAATCCATCAGGTTATTATTAACAGCGCGGTAAAGAATAAATACCATTACCTGAACAATGTCGATGTTGTCTGCCGCCCATTTAGCCATTTCGGGAATGTACTTCATTGTATCTTCATAGACTGTCGAATTAAACGAACATGATATATTGCCGGCGTCGTCAAGCATGCGGGCATACTGGTATCTAAGCTCGTTGAGCTCAATCTCGTTTGCATTTTTCCAGCCGGGTCTGCCTTGCTTGCTGTCTATATGGAACGTAAACCCGTAGACGCCAGCCTTCTTAAGCTCTGTTAAAAGCTCCTTTGTAAGGGCCAGACCGTTGGTGTTCAAAATAGGTTTTAAATTTCTCTTCTTTACCTCGCGGACAATCTCAACTACATCCGGGTGGGTAAGCGGGTCTCCTCCGGCAATTGAAACGCCGTCAACTTTTCTTAACCTGGTAAAGACGTCAAGTTCCTGGCGGATAACTTCAATGGATTTATGGCTGTTGTTTTCATTCTGGCGATAGCATCCATCGCAGGCTAAGTTACATTTAGCGGTAGGTTCAAGCCACGAGATAGAATTATCGGCAAGGTTCCACGGTAGGCGATAGTAATCAAGATGATTAAGCTTTGTCATAGTATGCCCCACAAATAAAATATTTTAAAATTAGTTAAGCTTTCTTTTTTATAAGGAAAAATAATTAAAACCCGGCGAGGAAATTTTATTTCAAATTTATCTAAACGGGTAAATTCAAAGGTCCTCTTTGAAATTTTATTTTTACCGCTTGAAAAGTATGATATTCTTTTTTTTATTTCAATAGTAGGATAAAAATAAAATTATTATAACCGCTGGAATTTTAAAGGATAATAAGCCGGTATGCAACAGTTGGACTTGAGTTTCATTAATTATTCTTATTTTGCTAAAGTTAAAGCTTTTAAAAAGAATTGTTTTTATTTTTACATAAGCTGTGTTGAAATTAATTTTCAGTTGTAAAAAATTTAATCTTGAGTTTAGATGAAATACATATATACTTCGTTATCTAAAACGGGTCAGAGGAGACTTGATAATGAGGATGCCTGCGGTATATATAATGTTGATGCCGGTCTGCTTGCAATATTATGCGACGGTCTGGGCGGGAACAAGGCGGGTGAGGTAGCATCTCAATTGACAGTTGAAACTATCGAGCGCATTTTCCGCGAGGAAAAAAGCATTGATTGTTTGGAAAGTCTGAAACAAGCCGTAAGCGAGGCAAATAATTTAGTCCATGAGAAATCTTCCAGCGAGCCGGAACTTAACGGAATGGCTACAACCGCAGAAGCACTGTACCTGAAGGACGATAACGTATATTGGGCTCATGTGGGCGATTCTAGAATCTACCTGCTTAGAAACGGCAAACTGAAACAGATTACAAAGGATCATTCTCTTGTTCAAAAGCTGGTTGATGAGGGATTTCTTACACTTAAAGAAGCCGAGAATCATCCGAATAAAAATGTTATTATGAGAGCTCTCGGGGACAGTTCTACCATCGACATTGACCTAAGCAAACAAAAGCTGCACTCAAAAGACGACGTGAAATTTTTTATCTGCTCGGACGGTGTTACTTCTGTTATCCAGGACAGTGAGCTGCAGGAGATTCTAAAGAATGATGATCTGGATTCCATTTCAAGCATCCTTTCGGATATGATAGAAGAAAGAGGCGCACCGGATAACTACACTTTTATAATAATTGCAAAGTCAATGTAAATGATCGGGAGTATTATTGAAAATTATAAAGTTGTTTCAATCCTTGGAGAAGGGGGAATGGGGATTGTTTACAAGGCTTTCGATCTAAAGTTAGAGAGATTTGTCGCAATAAAAATTCTTTCGCCTCATGCCTTAATGAACCCTCAGTTCATAGCAAGGTTCAAGAGGGAAGCAAAGAACCAGGCAAAATTAATTCATCAGAACATCGTTCCGGTTTACGGCTTTACCGAAGACAGCGGCACAATCGGAATTGTGATGGAATATGTCGAGGGAGAAACGCTTGAAAATATTATCAAGCGGAAAAGCAGACTCGATCTGGTAGAGTCGCTTTCTATACTGAAACAAGTATTGAACGGTGCCGGCTATGCTCATTCAAAAGGCTTTGTTCACAGGGATCTGAAGCCCTCAAACATAATTATATCGACAGAGGGTGCGACGAAAATTATGGACTTCGGTATTTCCAAATCGCTCAACGAATCGAAGGGAATCACTAAGACCGGCACTAAGATAGGGACAATCTTATACATGAGCCCGGAGCAAATAAAAGCTATGGAGCCGACCAACCAGAGCGACATTTACTCACTGGGGATCACCTTTTATGAAATGCTTAACGGAAAGACCCCATTCGATGCAGCGACTGAATACGAAATAATGGAAGCGCATCTGAAAAAGAATCCTGCAAAGCTGTGCGGCAAAATAGAGAACATACCGCCCGAAGTTGATGTTATTCTTGGAAAGGCTCTGAATAAGTCGAGAGAGAAGAGATATAAAACCTGCGAAGAATTTTTATTCGACATAGAAAATTTATACCAGCAAGTTACGCAGCCGATACTTCAAAAAAGAAAGAGAAGAACTAAATCTTTTGAAACTACCGGTATTCAGATTGAGGATAAGGCTTCTTTAAAATCAAAATTACGCTTTTATTCCTTTGCATTTTTATTTGTCTGTCTCTTTGGGCTTCTCTTCTATTTTGTTTACACTACGGTTTCAGAATTCTGGCAAACCCCCGGAAGCAGCCACGAACTATTTTCTTCAGGATCCCAAAAGGAATTGAATTATCACTGGAAGATTATGCCTTCGCCGACCCAAAATTCATTAAACTCAATTTATTTTATTAATGATACGACCGGCTATGCTTGCGGAAGCCAGGGAACCGTAATTAAGACGGACAACGGAGGGAACTCCTGGGCTATTTTAAGCGATTCTTCTGCTATCAATTTATATAATATTAAGTTCCTCGATTACCAGCGCGGATTTATCGTTGGCGAAAAAGGAACGATTCTGCTTACGACTGATTCGGGGAGAGACTGGCAAAAAACAGTTTGGGATACTACTGTTGCATTCTTTCAAATATATTTTTTGAAAGACAATACTACGGGATTTATAGTAGGCGCCAAAGGAACGATTCTAAAGACAGACGACAGCGGCAAAACCTGGTACCAGGTAAATACGCCGTCAAAAGAGCTGTTATACAGTGTTGCGTTTTCTGATGATAATAACGGAGTCGTTGTCGGCTGGGACGGAACAATTTTAATTACGTCAGATCAGGGGAAAACCTGGACGACAGAGTAATCTATAACAGACAGGTATCTAAAAGATGTTGCCTTTACGAAAAATAATACGGGCATAATTGTTGGCGGTACGGGCGAAGTTTTACGGACAGAGAATTCCGGGTAGGATTGGTCAAAGATAGACCTAAATACTTATTCAGGACTTTACTCTGTATATTTCACGGATGATAATCGCGGATTTATTCTCGGGAACAAAGGGGAAATCTGGATCTCTACAGATTCGGGCAAGAGCTGGAAGCTGACAAAAAGCGGTGTTTACGCATCGCTTACTTCCGTTTCCGAATTGCCGTCTAAAAAAATCTTTGTTGCCGGTTACAACGGTATAATTCTGACAAATTGATTTTACTATACCTAATCTTTAATTTTCTTTTGGAAGATAAGTTAAACTTTTATTTTTGTTTGAGGAATGATTGGATAAGTTTGTAATACACGGCGGAAAAAAGATTTCCGGTTCAGTTGAAGTGAGCGGCGCGAAGAATGCTTCGCTTGCCCTAATGCCGGCTTCTATGCTTGCATCCGGTACATCGGGTCTTCTTAATACTCCCGAGTTGAACGACGTACATACAATGATGAAGCTGCTTAACCATCTTGGAGTTGAGACAGATTTTCAGAATCATGTTTTAAGGATTAATACAGAAAACATTAATAGCCAGGATGCGCCGTATGAGCATGTAAAAAAGATGCGTGCGTCGGTTTACGTACTTGGTCCTTTGCTTACGAGGTTTGGCATGGCAAAAGTTTCTTTGCCCGGAGGATGCGCTTGGGGACCGCGCCCGATAAATCTCCACCTTGATGGTTTGAAAAAAATGGGTGCGGAAATAGACCTGGAAGAAGGTTACATAGTTGCAAAATCGAAACGGCTATCAGGCACAAAGATTAACTTTGACGTTTCATCTGTCGGGGCTACCGGAAATATTTTAATGGCAGCCGCTTTGGCAAAAGGAACTACTATAATTAACAATGCCGCCATGGAACCGGAGATTACCAATCTTGCAGAGTTCCTAAAAAAAATGGGAGCCAAGATAGAAGGCATAAATACATCGACACTTGAAATTGAAGGAGTCGACTTACTATATCCTGCAGAAATAAATACTATCCCCGATAGGATAGAAGCCTGTACGCTTTTAATCGCCGCCGCTATTACAGGGGGAGAAGTTACTCTGAATAATTTTTCTTCAAAATATTGCGAGGCAGTGCTGTCCAAACTTGAGTTGAGCGGGTGTAATATTTCAATTGAAGAGAATAAAATTCAATTAAAACGTGCCGGCAACGAAATCCTTCCTGTGGACATAACTACTGCCATATATCCGGGATTTCCTACAGATATGCAGGCTCAATGGACTGCCTACATGGCAATAGCCGACGGAGCTTCAACAGTTACGGACACAATTTATTTGGACCGTTTCAAACATGTGCCGGAGCTTGTAAGACTTGGTGCGAACATCAATGTAAATGAAAATATTGCTGTAATAAAAGGGACAAAAAAATTATTTGGTGCCAAGGTAATGTCAACCGATCTGCGGGCGAGCGCCTGTCTCGTGCTTGCCGGGCTAGCAGCAGAAGGCACTACCGAGGTCCTTCGTGTGTATCATCTTGACCGCGGCTACCAACGGATAGAAGAAAAGCTCAGATTCCTTGGTGCCGATATTGAAAGAGTTGAAGGGAAAGAATATTAATTGTGTCCTTGTTAAAGAAAATATTCGGATACTACAGCTTCTTACCAATTTATTTAATACTGATTTTTCTCTTCAATATAATTTTCCTCCAACTGCCTCTATTTAAAGTATTCGGCTACGAGTTCTCTGCGGCAAATTCTATTTTGATTGTGCTTCTATCTGGATGGTATTTTATTCCTTTATTAAAAAAGATAAAAGCCGATACTAAACTTGCCTCAAATTATTACCAGTACTTTTACGCAGCAGCCGTAGCATTTCTAATTGTTCCTTTGCTTGTTTCATTAACGCATTCATTGCTTACGTATGCCTGCTCAATTAGTGACGGATTGTTATTTTATATAGTAATTACGGTTCCGTCTGTGCTTGTAGGATTTGCTTTTGCAGTTATCAGTGTCTGCCTTTCGCGAAGATTTAATAGGGCTATTTTAATTCTGATTTTCATAGCTGTACTATCAATTCCATTTTTTGAGTTTTATTTCAATCCGCAGATATATTTCTATAATCCGGTCTTTGGTTTTTACCCTGGAACAATTTACGACGAGGGATTGAGCGTTACGCTTAAGCTTGCAGGATACAGACTTCTGAATATAATTTATTTTGCCTCCATCTCTTATTTACTTTTAACAGTACTGAAGAAGAGCCGCAAGATTAAGTTGATCTCAATCCTATCAATTATAATTGTTGCGGTAGAGTTCGTTTATCTTTCACCTGATTTTGGCTACGCAACAACATTTGGGAAACTGAAATCAAATTTATCCGGCATGGTTCAAACAGAACATTTCATTATTCATTATCCTCCAGAGCTTGATAAAAAGCTGGTGCAGGCTATTGCGATCTATCATGAGTTTGACTACTCCGAATTGAAAAAATTTTTCGGCTATGATTATCCAATAAAGATAAATTCATACTTGTTCAGGGACGACGCCCAGAAAAAGAATTTATTCGGTACTGCTAATGCCGATATGGCTAAACCCTGGATGAATTGTATATTCATAACCTATACGGATTATAATGTCTCGTTAAAGCATGAACTGGCTCATTGCTATTCTTCACGCTTCGGAACCGGACTGTTCAAAGTAGCGTCGTGGATGAATCCTTATCTAACCGAAGGCATTGCAGTTGCTGCCAGCCCTTATTTCGACGGGGATAATGTAAATTATCTGGCGTCTCTGGCTTTCAACAACGGGTACAAGCCGGATCTTAATAACCTTTTCAACAGCCTAAGCTTTTATTCTCAAGCCTCAACTTCATCGTACATTTATGCCGGATCGTTTACGAGCTTCTTAATAAGATCCTTTGGTATTAATAAATTCGAAAGTTTTTATCAAAGCGGCGATTTTAAGAGCACCTACGGAAACTCTTTGAATGGAGTGCTGAAAAAATATTATTCAACTCTAACAGATACTTCCTTGAAAGATAAAAAGGACGAAGCAATTTATTTCTTCGGCAGGAGCTCTATATTTTATAAAAAGTGCCCGCGCTATGTTGAAGACCGGATCCATAAAGCCTGGGATCATTTCAACAATAAAAATTACGAAGAATCAAAGAGACTTTTCGGCGAGGCGTTGAAAGCCTCCAACAATTATTCGGCTGTAATCGGATATGCAAGCTGTCTCAGGGAGCTTGATTCATTAAAAAAAGCCGTGAAATTCTTGAATAAAAACATAAATCAATTCAGGAATTCTGCGTATTTTTATAGTCTGGAATTAAATCTTGGAGATTTGTATTCATTAGCCGGAAATTTTCCGGCTGCCGATTCTATTTATGGAAATTTGATCCAGCAGGATCCAAGCCGGACCTATTTTTATCTGGCAAACTTGCGGAAGGATCTAATGGAGCCGGATTCATTGCTCGTCCTGTATCTAAAGGGCAATGACTTTGACAAGTTTCATATTTTGCAGAAACTTAATTCTGGTAGATATGATTACTATTCAATCCCGGTATTTTTAGACCTGGCGGATTCTTTTGATGAAAATTATAACTTGTTCATCTCAAATTTCCACAAGAAAATTGAAGTTGCCGATTTTGCCGGCAGCTATGCAATATACAGGCTGTCCGGCTATATGCTGGCTCACCTTGATTTTTTTAACGCCAGGAAGATGGCTGCACTTGCGATGCGATTTAAGGGAGACCGGAATTACGAAGGCTTACTCCAGGAAAATTATTACAGGACGAATTGGTTTTACCTTCATCAGGATATATTGAATAAGTTTAGATGGAAATAAATTTCAAAGAAGAATTTGGAAAGTACGGCTTCATTAAAGCTGCTTCTGCCGCGGCGGATGAGATGGGGGTAGAGCTTTATGCTGTCGGAGGTTTTATTAGAGATATTATTTTAGGAAGAAGCAGAAACGAAATAGACTTCCTTATAACCGGAAGCGGTACAGACTTTGCCCAACGGTTAGCGGATAATTTAGGCGTAAAGCAAATCTCGATATTTAAAAACTTCGGAACCGCGCATTTCAAGTACCGGGATTTTGATCTTGAGTTTGTCGGCGCAAGAAAAGAATCTTATGATTCCGGCAGCCGCAAGCCGGAGGTTGAAGCTGCAAGCTTTGATGAGGATATTTCAAGAAGAGATTTTACCATCAACACTCTTGCCGTTTCCTTGAATAAAAAGAGTTTCGGGGAGTTGATTGACAGATATAATGGAGTACAGGATATTGAAAGCCGGATACTAAGAACTCCGCTTGATCCTATTGTTACTTTTAATGATGACCCGCTGAGAATAATGAGGGCTTACCGGTTTGCTTCGCAGCTTGATTTTAATGTGGACGAGACAATAAATGCTGCCGCTAAAAAACTTCGGGAAAGGCTGAAGATTGTTTCGCAGGAAAGAATAACGGATGAGTTCCTAAAAATCTTATCATCCCCCAAACCATCGGTTGGTTTGAAGCTGCTTTTTAATGCCGGGATAATGGAAACTATTTTTCCGGAAGTAGCAAATCTTTACGGTGTGGATCAGAGGAAGGACTTCCATCATAAAGATGTCTTTCTTCATACCTGCCAGGTTGTTGATAACGTAGCGAAAGTCTCGGATAATATTTGGCTACGGTTTGCGGCGCTGATGCATGATATAGCAAAACCGCTTACAAAGAATTTTGTTGAAGGAACCGGCTGGACCTTTCACGGTCATGAAGAGATTGGTGCTAGGATGATGAAATCAATCTTCAAGAAATTAAAGCTTCCTTTAAGCAAACAGGACTACATTGAAAAGCTTGTCAGACTTCATCTTAGACCAATTGCGCTTGCCAAAGACGAAGTTACCGATTCGGCAATTAGAAGACTAATTGTCTCTGCCGGAGAAGACCTTGAAGATTTAATTACTTTATGCCGGGCAGACATTACGAGTAAGAACCAGGACAAGGTAAACAGATATCTTGAGAATTATGAAATTGTAATGAAGAAAGTCTGGGAAGTGGAGGAGAAGGATAAGCTGCGGGCTTTCCAGTCGCCGGTGAGAGGAGATGAAATTATGAAAGTGTGCAATATACCTCCTTCCAGAAAAGTTGGGGAAATAAAATCGGCGATAGAGGAGGCAATTCTTGATGGGAAGATTGGAAACAATCATGAAGAAGCTTACGAATATTTGATTGAGATTAAGGATAAATATTTAAACGAGCAGCCGTTTTATTGATATTGCCGTTTATTTAATTATTATGCCGCTCGTAAATAAGTTGGCTTATTTATCTTCAGATTCCATATTTTTGCATAAGAAATTATTAGATGTAAATTAACTTTTTCAATTTTGAATTGTCTAACAGAAAATCCAAATACTTATAAATTAAAATCGGAGTTGATAATGCGAGTTTTTATGGGGTTCCTAATTGTTTTAATGTTGTCGGTTTTTTCTTACGGGCAAAAAGTTCTTACTTTGAATGATGCAATAAATATTGCGCTGCATAGAAATACATCTTTACAAAAATCTACAAATAGTATAAAATCATCTGAATCCAATGTGAAGGCAGCGTGGGGAGCTCTTTTCCCAAGTCTGTCTGCATCTGCCGGATATGGCTGGAACCGCTCAATACAACCCGGTTCAGGCGGAAGAACATACACTATCGGTGGCTTTACATATACGGCGCCTCCAACGCCGGCTTCAACCACCGACTCCTACAATTATTCTTTAGGAGCTAATGCTTCCTTGACGTTGTTTGATGGGCTTGCTGAGTTTGCTACTCTATCGCAGTCCAAGAACAATCTGGAGTCGGCAAAACTTCAGCTTGAAAACCTGAAACAGAATACCGTGTTCCAGACAATGAGCGACTATTATACCGTCATTGATAATCAACAACTTGTTAAGGTAAAAGAAGATAACGTTGCATGGAACAAAAGGAATGTTGAAACGGTTACAGAAAAGAATAAGCTTGGTGCCGTTACATTAGCCGACGTCTATTCTGCGCAGGTGCAGGAAGGACAAGCCGAGGCTGATTTAATCCAGGCGAAGAATCAACTGGAAACTTCAAAGAGTCAATTATTATACTACTTAGGTCTGGATGTTTTTCAGAATTATACTTTTAGTGATTCACTGACCTCGCACGAAGAAAATATTTTAAATACGAATGTTACAGACGAGTACGCAGGATTGGAATCGATGGTTAAGGAAGCACTTGCCAATAGGGCGGATTATAAGAGCTCACTTCTTGCTTATGAAAGCGCACAGAATGGTATTACAATTGCTGAAGGCGGTTATTTCCCCAGGTTAAGCAGCAACTTTGGCTACAATACGTATACTAACAGACTGCAGGATTTAAACACATCACGTACTTATTCTGCAAGTCTCAATCTAAGCTTCCCGATCTTTTCCGGATTTAGTGTTGATAACAGGGTTGAAGTGGCAAAGGTTAATGCGATGAACCAAAAGGTTGACCTTGACGATTTAGCAAGAACAATTAAACAGAATCTGCAGCAGACTTATTTAAATGCCCAGGCATCGAAGGCGAGTTTGGATGTTAACAGAAGAAATGTGCAGGCTGCGGAAGAAAATCTTAAGATTGCGCAGGAAAAATACACGCTTGGATCTGGTACTTTATTAGATGTTTTATATGCTAACACAAATTATACAACTGCGCGTACAAATTTTATTAACTCCGAGTTTCAATACATCGTTCTTAACGAACAATTGAAATATTACCTCGGAGTGCTTAGCTACAAGAATTACGAATAAATATATATTATAGGAGAATAGTTAAAATGGCTAACGGGAAGAATAAGAAATCGAAAAAGAAAGTAATGATATTTTCCGGCATTGGAGTGCTTGTTGTTGCATTAATTCTTATTGCAATCCTTGGCGGAAGCAGAGACGAAATTATTCCTGTTCAGGTTGAAAAGGTAGTAAACCGCACCATTACGCAGACCGTAACGGCAACCGGTACGCTTGACCCGGAATTTAAAGTAGGAATTACGCCGGAAGTTACCGGAGAGATTGTAAAGCTTCCCGTTAAAGAAGGACAGATTGTTAAGAAGGGAGATCTGCTTGTACAAATAAGGTCTGATACGTACAAGGCTCAGGTAGAGCAGTCCGAGGCAGGCCTTCAAAGCGCCAAAGCCGGATTAGCTAACAACAAGGCTCAGTTAGATAAAGTAACTTCTGATTATAATAGGACAAAAGAACTCCATGCGAAGAATCTTGCGAGCGATGCGGATCTTGAAACCGCTAAGAGTTCTTATTTGTCTGCTTTGGCTGCTTATCAGGGGGCACAAGCCCAAATTCAACAAATGGAAGCGTCGTTGAAGGTTCAGACTGATCAATTAAGCAAATGTACAATCTATGCGCCGATGGACGGAGTGGTCAGCCAATTGAACGTACAGCTTGGTGATAGAGTGTTGGGAAGCTTCTATAGCCAGGGAACAAATATGATGACCGTTTCTGATTTACAGAGCATGCTGGCGGTTGTTGATGTTGATGAAAATGACGTAGTTTTAGTTTCGAAAGGCGACACTGCAATTGTAAGTATTGATGCTTTCGGCGACAAACAATTTAGAGGAATAGTTTATCAGATAGGCAATACTGCCGTAACAACCGGTGCCGGTACTCAGCAGCAAGTTGTTAATTTTGAAGTAAAGCTGAAATTCATCGATTTCGATCCCGGATTTAGACCCGGTATGTCATGCAACGCAAAGATTGAAACCAAGACGCTGCACAATGTACTTAGTGTCCCGATTCAAAGTGTTACTGCCAGAAGTAATAATATGATGCAGGCAGATAACTCGGAAAACTCCGATAATTCAAATCCGACGACGACAAAGAAGAAGGAAAACAGCAACGATAAGGTAAAAGAGATTGTATTTATTGTTAAGAACGGGAAGGCTTCATCTGTGCCGGTCACAACTGGAATCAGTGACGATAATTATATTCAGGTTATGACCGGACTTAGCGGCGGCGAGCAGGTCGTAAGTGGTAGTTACCGGGCTATATCGCGGGAATTGCATGACGGGGCAAATGTAAAGATAGAGAAGGCTAAGGCATTTACGATAAATCAATAAATTTGCACGGGAATAAAATGAATATTATAAACATAGAACACATTTCAAAAGTCTACCAGGTAGGCTCGGAAGAAGTTCATGCAATTAGAGATATTTCAATTAGAATTGATAAAAATGAATATGTAGCCATAATGGGTCCGTCCGGCTCCGGCAAATCTACTTTAATGAATATGCTTGGCTGTCTGGATACGCCGACATCGGGAAAGTATGATTTTAATGGCGTAAGTGTAAGCGAAATGTCTGATAACGATCTTGCCAAGATCAGGAATAAAGAAATAGGCTTTGTGTTCCAGACTTTTAACCTCCTATCAAGGTCGGATGCGTTGCATAATGTAGAGTTACCTCTAATTTATGCAGGCATACCGGCATTTGAAAGAAAGGAGAGAGCAGAGCAGGCTCTGGTTGATGTTGGTCTTAAGGAAAGAATGCACCACAAGCCGAACGAACTTTCGGGCGGACAAAGACAGAGAGTTGCTGTTGCCCGCGCTTTGGTTACAAAACCATCGATAATTTTAGCTGATGAACCTACCGGAAACCTTGATTCAAAAACCGGTGAGGAAATAATGATCCTGTTTAACGAGATATATGAAAAAGGCAATACGATTATTTTAGTAACACACGAAGAGTATATAGCAGAGCATGCGGCAAGAATAATCAGGATTAAAGACGGACTGATTGAATCGGATTTACCGGTTGCAAACAGGTATATTCCCAAGCCGCGTGTTGCCGTCGGTTAAGCTTAGTAGATTATTAAACCGGAATAGATAGGAATAAGTTATGTCAAGATTTGCGCTATTATCTTTCGAGTTCAAAGAAAGTATGCTGATTGCCCTGAGAGCAATCAGAGCTAACAAGGTGAGATCGGCATTGACTATGCTGGGAATTTTTATCGGTATTACCGTTGTCGTTTTGATGACAACGGCAATTAAGGGAATCGATAATTCATTTCAGAAAGGAATAAGTGCGCTTGGTTCGGATGATCTTTATATTGACAAGTGGACCTGGTTTACTAACGATGAATGGTGGAAGATGAGAAACCGCAGAAACCTGACTATGGAAGATTATGATAAGTTTAAACAGATGGCTAAACTGCCTATCGCAATCGCCCCGGAGGTTGATTCAAGACAAACGCTTAAATATCAGGATAATACTGTTGAGAGTGTCTCTATTCTCGGATCAACTGCCGAGTATGTTAGAACCACTAATTTTAGCTTTGATCAGGGAAGGTTTTTTTCCGATATTGAAAGCAAGAGCGCAAGGAATGTGGTTGTGCTCGGTAACGATATAGCAAAAAAACTATTTCCTCTGGGAAATGCCCTTGATAAGGAAGTCAAAATAGGAGATGAACCATTTAAGGTAATTGGAGTTTTATCGGAGCAGGGCAGCTTCATCCTTGGTTCTTTCAACCCGGATGAAAGAGCATACATACCACTAGGCTGTATCTTCAGAAGCTTTGCAAATAGAGCGCACCAATCAATTACTATTGATGTGCGAGCAGCTAATACTGCAATGATACCCGATACAAAAGCAGAGGCTGAAGGAATAATGCGAAAAATCCGAGGTTTGTCTTACGACCAGCCGGATGACTTCGGAATTAACCAGCAGGAAGGTTTAATTGATAACTTTAACAGGGTAACCGGTGTAATTAAAATTGCCGGATTGTTCATTACTGGTCTATCATTGTTCGTCGGTGCTATCGGAATTATGAATATAATGTTTGTTTCGGTAAAAGAAAGGACCAAGGAGATTGGTCTTCGTAAGGCAATCGGTGCTAAGAGACGAAGTATATTATCCCAGTTCCTTATGGAATCTTCCTTTATATGTATGGTTGGCGGAATTGTCGGACTTATTGCCGCCGTGCTTTTGAGCTTTTTGGTAAATCAGTTTATTGCCACGTCGGTTGATTATAGTGCGGTAGTAATTGCAATAGTTGTTTCATTAATTACGGGATTAGCTTCAGGGTTTGCGCCAGCATATACCGCTGCCAAGATGGATCCTGTAGAAGCATTGAGGTTTGAATAGATGAGAATCGGAGAAATAGTATCCATATCGTTTCAATCAATTAAGGGAAATAAATTACGAACCATGCTTACCATGCTTGGTATTGTAGTAGGCATTTTTTCAATAATTGTTATTATGACGGTTATTACTATGCTGCAGAACAGTATTGAAAACGGCTTATCGCAGCTTGGTCAGGATACGTTTCAGATTCAAAAATTTCCTGCAATAATGACAGGTGGACCGGGCGCACGTCTTAAATACCGTAATAGACCTGACATAACACTGGAGGAGTTCAACAGATTCAGAGGGATGATGATACCTCATGCCAAGTATGTCGGCGCAGAATCATGGGAACAGGGAATTGTAGTAAAATACGATAAGATTGAATCGAACCCGAATATTTCCGTTGCCGGAATTACTGCAGATGCCATGAAAACAAATAATTGGTCAGTTACTGAAGGCAGGGATATCCGTGATCTCGATGTTCAATATACTAATGACGTCTGCGACATAGGTGTTGATGTAGTAAGTAAGCTTTTCCCGAGTATTGATCCTATCGGTCAAATAATAAAAGTAAACGGCTACCCTGTAAGAGTAATTGGCGTTCTCGAAAAGTCTCCCGAGTTGTTTGGCGAAAGCAGGGATAACAGGGTAATAATGCCTATAACCTTACTGGAAGAAATATTCGGCAAGCTGCATAGAAGCTTAAATATTACCGTTATGGCACCCTCAAAAGAAGCTTACGAATCCACGATAGAAACAGCTATCGGTTATATGAGAACAGTACGTAAGGTAGAGCCCGGGAAGGATAACGACTTCGATATTTTCAGTAACGAGTCCCTTATTTCACAAATTAACGGAATTACCGGCGGCGTAAAGATAGGCGCTATGGTTGTTTCTATTATAGCCCTGATTGCAGCGGGAGTTGGAATTATGAATATCATGCTCGTTTCTGTTACTGAAAGAACCAGAGAAATAGGGATAAGAAAGGCAATAGGTGCAAGAAAGTCAAGTATCCTTTCACAGTTCCTGATAGAGGCAGTAACGCTTTGTCTCGTAGGCGGGGTAATCGGGATAATGCTTGGAGTTGGTGTCGGAAACATTGCGGGCAGCGCGTTAAACGCGCAGATGGCTATACCGATAGATTGGATAATTATTGGATTTACACTTTGTATCCTGGTTGGAGTAATTTTCGGGACGTACCCGGCTTACAAGGCTTCCAACCTTGATCCGATTGAAGCGCTAAGATACGAATAATAGTATTGCATGAAAGCATGACTGAATACCGGTCATGCTCTTGCCGGCTGTTTCTATATCCGGCAGTGATTTTGAAATAGATCATTTTAAAAAATAATATTGAAAGGGGGAAGCTTTATGAACTTCAACCAAATATTTTCTGTTTCATTCGAATCTCTTAGAACAAACAAGCTAAGGACCTTTCTTACTATCCTCGGTGTAGTAGTAGGCATATTTTCAATTATCGTCATTATGACGATTATAACAATGCTGCAGACAACAATTGAAGATGGGATGCAATTCTTAAGTAAAAATACATTTGAAATAAGAAAGTACCCGGCAATTATGACTCACGGCGAGTGGGAGAAATACAGGAACCGGAAGGATATTAATCTCGAAGACTTTTACCGGTTTGAAGGAATGATGACGGGCGTAAAGGCTTTGGGTGCATATTTGGGTGCCGGTGGTAAGGTAGTTAAATTCGGAAGCAGGGAAACAAACCCCAACTGCAATATTGTCGGAGTTACACAGCAAGTCTATCAGACGCTTAATCTTGAGATTAATAACGGCAGAGAATTTAGAGATTATGATATCCAGTACGGCAACCACGTCTGCGTTCTTGGCGATTATGTGGTTGAAAAGATTTTCTATAATGTTGATCCCCTTGGGAAGGAAGTGAGAGTAGATGGCAAGCCGTACACCGTAATAGGTACACTTAAAAAGAAGCCGGACATATTCGGAGAGACGCAGGATAACTATATTGTTGTACCGATTACAACTTACCAATCGGTGTACGGAAGGACTCATTCAGACGTTGACATTACAGTTATGGCAACCTCAAAAGAAAATTATGAAGCTACAATTGAAAGAGCGATCGGATATATGAGATCAATCAGGAAGATTATGCCGGGGCGGGATAATGATTTTGAAATTTTCAGCAATGAGTCTGTAATGAACCAGATAAACGACATTACAAACGGAGTAAAGATCGGTGCTGTGGTAGTATCTATAATTGCATTAATTGCCGCCGGGGTAGGCATTATGAATATTATGCTTGTCTCTGTAACGGAAAGGACCCGTGAGATCGGTATCCGGAAGGCTGTAGGTGCTAAAAAGAAAAATATCCTCTCGCAGTTTTTGATTGAGGCAGTTGTGCTTTGCTTGATTGGAGGTGTGCTGGGTATTATCCTCGGCGTCGGCATAGGAAACCTTGCCGGCTCCTATCTTACGGATACGACGGTAGTGCCATACGATTGGGTCGCAATCGGATTAACGTTATGCGTAATCGTCGGAGTTATCTTCGGAACTTACCCGGCTTACAAAGCGGCTAACCTGGATCCGATCGAAGCTCTCAGGTATGAATAGAAGAATGTTATGAATTCTGAAACACTCAGCCTGGTGCTTGTTCCGGTTCTAATAATTCTTCTTATTACAATTTTTATAAGAGTTGCCATCAGGCTTAGAAAAAATGGAGGGAGCCTGGTGACCACTCTCTTTGGCTCAACCTATGAGTTCTATAATAAAGATAAAAAAAAGGCGATTGAAATGATTGTTGAATATAAAGCGAATAAAAAGATGGAAGAACAGGCAAATGATAAACCTACCGGTGAAAAAACAATAAGCCGGAACAATTAATACTTCCTGTGCGGGAAAGGTAGGTATAGATTAAAAAAGGAAGTGCCGAATTAAAAGGAAAGAATGTAAATGGATAAAAGGATTATAAGCTTAATTATACCTCTGGAAGCATTGTTATTTTTTACAAGTGTAACCGGCTTATTTACCAATATCTATTTTAAGGAAACGCCAAACTGGCAGGCTCAGGCACTCGGGCAGGATATTGTCGATCTGTTCATCCTGTTCCCGGTAATTTTATTTTCTGCTATAATGTCTATTCGAGGCAGCCGGACTTCAATTTTAATATTACTGGGGGCACTCTTGTATACGGTTTATACATTTGCGATCTATTGCTTCTCTGTCCATTTTAATCAATTGTTTATCGTTTATTGCGCAGTCTTCGGGCTTTCAATATATTCTTTGATTTATTTTACAGCCACGTTTAACTTCAACCTGTTGAAGGAATGGTTTAATATTGAAGAGACGTTGAAACGCAGCAAGCCTGAAAGTTTTCTTATTTATTTACTATTTATACTTTCAATCCTGTTTTCTTTGATCTGGATCGGACAGATAGTCCCCGCGGCTTTCAGCGGGAGAATACCGCAGAGTATATCGGAAGCCGGCATACCTACAAACCCTGTTTACGTACTCGATCTTTCTTTCTTCTTACCTGCAATTTTTATTTCGGCGCTGATGCTCAGAAGGAAAAAATCATTGGGCTATCTGCTGGCGCCTTCATTTTTAATATTTATATCTATAATGCTGCTGACATTATCTTTGATGCTGATAATATTAAGTATAAAAGGATTTGACGGCAGTATAGTTTTGTCAATATTTGTTTTAATTGTTGCCGTTATAAGTCTGCAATCCTTTTCAAGCTTTACAAAGCAGTTGAGAATGAGATAGCATATAGCCCGGATAGCAAAGATACTTTATCCATAGAAACGCGATAATAGCTAAAAAGAAGCCGGAGAAAAGTAAAGTATATAACAGGTTAAAAAAATTATTTTGCAAAAATACGCGACATTAACGTTGTGGTACCTTGGCTCGGCGAAATATAAGACTCATTCACGTCTCCTGCTTCTATCCCGACAAAGTTTTGCGTTACATCTGAATTGGAAATTGTAATAACAGGAGGACCTGAGAAAATCCAATCCGGAAGGTTAAATGAATTGATCGTATGGACAAATCTCTTGCAGACCATTAACGCATCGGTGCTGTTAATTTTACCGTCGTTGTTTACGTCTGCCGCTTCTGCCTGCAAGGAATCAAAATCTACCTGCTTTAAGAAATACTTTGCAATCAGCATAGCATCGGTAGAATTTACTCCGCTTAAAGGATAGTTGTACTCTAAAGAAATATCATAGCTTCCCGGAGGCAGGCTGGTAAATGTATATTGACCGGTACTGTCTGTTACCGTTGAATCGGTCACTTCCGCCGAAGTTAGAAATACTTCAACATTAGGAAGTGCGGTGCCCTCCGGGTTATCATAGCTTACCTTGCCGCTTACGGCATTAGAGCTGCCGCTGCTTATGACGACATTATCCTTGCCGGGAACAATATGAGCACGAACAACATAATCGCTGCCGTTATAAAAGCATGAATCTTCCTCACTGGAATCTCCTTGAGAAACTATAACTTCTTTCCAGCTATCAGGAACGGTGATATCAACTGTTAACGGGTAATTATAAATTGAAGTATCCAGCCCGGTAGCTGTTGAAATTTCGATTTGATTATTTGTAGATGAAACAATATTGTAATTAAAGCTTTGTCTTTCTTTGATGTACCTGACAACGTTTCCATACGTCGCCTCCCAAACAAGACCGCTGTCGGATTTCTCCTTTACCCATTGACAAAGCTGATTAAGCCAATCAGTTGAAACCGGGTAATACATAGTTGTATCTCCTCCTGCGGCTATTTCAGACATTGGCACAACCTCGTGTGTAAAGAAGACCGACCAGTTTCCTGTATTGATTGATTGTGTCTGGACGTTGTAAGTGTACGTATCAAACTCATCTTCATCGTCAGAGGCTGTATTACGCGGAAGATCAAATCGGGGAGAAACGCTCTGGACGCTGTACCAATTAAGCCCGTCTATATTTGCCGGTTCCGAATAGGAGCCGCACGTACGCGCCGAATTAAAAAACTCGGACGCAACATTTTCTACGGTGCTATTATTGGCGCAATAAGGATAAGCGAAAGAGATGCACTTGTAACCCGGTATCTTTTGCTCGATAATCTGTTGAGAGTGGTATAATTCATAAGTGATCGTGTTAGGAGTATTGATATCTCCGACATTTAATTTAGTCAAATCAGGGTGAGTCATTGTGTGAGCGCCTATTTCATGACCTTCGGCAGCCATATCTCTAAACTGCCACCAGTAGCCGTATCTCCAGTTCTGCGGAGCGCCGTCTGTAACGGTTCCGGCGATAACAAAAAAAGTTGCCTTAAACCCATACTTATCCAAAATAGGCAGAGCATAAGTATACTGGCTCATGAATGAATCATCAAAAGTGAAAGAAAAGGCGGACTTCTTATTATTAGCCCATTTTTTTACCGAGACATTTCCGTAGACCGACTGCAAGGTATTCTTGTTGTATGACGGGTTGTTTTGCCGGCTCTTCGGACTAATTTTCCCGTTACCCGACGCAGACAGAGTTGCAATATTGAATATTATCAGAAAGATTATTGTAAAAAGTTTTTTCATGCCAGCATTTGCGGTGTTTTTTATGATTAACCCGGATATTCCTCTCAGTAAATTATTTGTTTCGTTCTTAGAAACATTTATAAAATGTTACATCCTGCAGTTTTGATGAGCGCTGAGAACTTATATTTAGCGTCATTATTGCAAAATCTTATATATTTTTGACTAATTACACTCAATTATGAAGCCAAAAATTTTACGGTTTATCTATAAAGAATGAACCGGTATATGGGCAGGAATTTTTCAAAATAATTCTACATTCAACTCTGCTTAACTGCTTGCATTTTAATTATTTATTAGCGAACTTTAATTCGATAAAAAAGCGGAAGGAGATTAAAAATGTACGTTCACTTAATGATTACCTGCTGCAATAATAAGTTCGATTAGATTTAGAACTAATTGCATGCTTTTATTTTTTTTTATTTTGATGTGCATGTATAGGGGCAATTAGTTCTTCCCAATTGAGGGATCTTTCCCATTAGATACGAAAAAAAATTATTGAAAATACATTTAAAGATGTTCTATATATCCTTAAAAAGTTGATCCTTTGAATCTATTCCTATGGAAGGAGGCGGCAGAAGCAGTAACAACAGAACAACACTGCCGGCGCAATAGGCGATTGGCTTACCAAAGCAGGTTTTGTGGTTAGCAGGCATTAGAAATTATTTTTTGGATTAGTCATATAAAAACTTTATTACACAGATGTAAAATTTTTTTAAAATATTTTCCGAAGTTGGTCGTTTTTGCCCTATTAATATGTATCGATTAAAGGGCACTTCATAAATCAGCATTAGTTGGTAGGTGAATTAAGATCAAATTGATTTTAGAGTACCGATTAATGACTTATGAAGATCGAAGATTGTCCGATAACGCCTTTGCCCAAGGTAAACCCTGTGCGGGAGAGGCAAAACGGAGATAAAAATTTTTCATCCGTTCTTAGCTGTAAATCATACTGCTCCAAATATAGATAAAGCAGCTGAGAGATAAGTAATAAAGGGTAGGGGCTGTTCAAAAAGTTGGTAATGAGGGCGTAAAGCTGCCAGTTAGTTTTTCGAATTTGCCGGGATGCATAATCTATGGCATGTACAGGCTCCAACATGATTTCGATAAGCTTTGAACTGCTATTGAGCCTGCATGGAAGACTTCTTTTTGAACAGCCTCTACTCCGGGTGAAATTTATTAAGGGCTGCATTTAAGAATTAAAGAACTGTCCGGTTAATAAAATAATAAGATGCATACTTAAGATAATGAAGGAAAATATTCCGGGCAGCAAAATACACCGCTAAAATATTTACATACCGGCATTGGAATAATAGTCGTTTTGTTACTAACAATTAAAGACAAAGTTAACAAGTTAAATTATTAAGAAAATTTTTATAGTATAAAAGAAAAATAAACATGATACGTAAAACAAATATTTTCATCCTACTATTCTTGTCAGCGGCATTGGTCCGGAATTCATTTGCATACAATGCCGCAAAAGACAGTACGTCAGCTTACCTTGCAATATCATTTGAGAGTCAGGCAATGTTTAAGGATGCCGCATCTCAGAGCGAAATTAAATCGAGGATAGAAAATATCTTTAAGGATAACGGGATAAATATTATCCGTGAAGAAAGACCGGAAGATTATAAGCTGAATATTAATATTACAATAAAGGACAGCCTGATAATTGATGCAATTGGAACCGATGCAGGGGCGGCGGGGAATTCAATTGTATTTGTAAGCTATCCCAGGATGAGCTTTCCGGTTAAAGCTGAAAAGGATATATATAAAGCGATAAAAAAAACTATAGGAGTATATAAAATTGGAAATCGTAAGGATAATAAATAAAGTTATCCTGTTTGTAATCAGGTTTATGTTTGACAGACCGAGAGTATGGTGGATCGCTGCGCGTGTATATGCCGATCCGTATTTGGTGAGTGCAATGGGAATTGTGAGGGATTCGGAAAATAGAATTCTATTGCTTCATCATACATATAGATCAAATAGCTGGGCGCTGCCTTCGGGCTGGTCTAAAAAAGGCGAAACGCCGATGCAGACCATAGTAAGAGAAGTCAAGGAAGAGACAGGTTTGGTTGTTGAGTCAAACAAGCTGTTATTGATCGGCAACTCGGACGATAAGTGCCACATAGAATATATTGTAGAAGCCAGGTTCGTTGAAGGCACGTTTTGTCCGGGTTACCAGGTCGATAAAATAAAATGGCTGGAAGATAAACCGGATGAGCCGATGCTGGAAGGGATCCGTCCGCTTCTTAAGCTCATAGATCAGTTAAAAGATAACGAGATAGGCTGGTACACGGTAAACTGGTAGAACATTTATTTGCGGGATAAT
>JBJKRP010000329.1:0-10731 GCA_046704565.1 Ignavibacteriaceae bacterium
TCATCTTCTGCATTACGCCATATTTCCGCAGCATTAATTTCTGCCCCGGCATCTACCGCATCTTTTCTTACCTGAATTAAACCGGGATACTGCCGGATAAATTTATTTGATGCGAAAGCAGCCTCATTAAATAAACTGCCTGCCTTATACTCTTTCTGCCTTACCTGATTAATGTCATCACCGTTATTTATGCCGTCTAATGCTTCGTTAAGATATGAAGTTCCTTTTTCATAATTATCAGAGGACAAAAGTTTTGCCAGCGCAGTATCAGCATCTCTCAACGGTTTCCATTCCGTTAATAAATAATCTTCATATTCAGCATACCGTTTTGCGGCAGTATAATTTTGAATGGACTCTTGAAGCTTCCTGCTCATTGAACTGCTGTTATTGTCTAAATAATATCCGACAGCATCTTTAAGCTGGGTTTCCGCATTAAGCCAGCTTTTTATGGAATAAGCTTCGGCGCCTGAACTTATCGCAGAATCTCTGGCGTCCAACGCTGCGGAAAAGACCTGCGACCTCCGCGAAAAATTATCATAAATATATGACAGCCTGGCATTTGATTTCTCTAATTCCGAAGTAACATCAATAGATGATTTCTTTTCTTCGTGAAACGTCTTGGCATTATTATAAAACCTCACTGCTTCATCATATTGCGAAGGAAAAAGGATGCCGGCAGACCTCATATTCATCGAGTTTAATGAGTCGGCAATGTCATTAAATAACTTTGAATTTTCTACTTGGGCATGCATTACCGTAGAACAGCAAGCAAGCAGCAATGACAAGAAAAGTTTCATGTTGGATTGAAAGTACTTCATCATTTTACGTCGCTAGTATCCGGTTCAAATTTCTGATTTGCAAGAACGCTGTCGTCGGCAGCGCTTATTGAAGTCTGGAAAGCCTCAACCGTATCCGTTGTAGGCTCATAGATTGAGATTAAAAAATTATATTTTGCGCTGTCTAACTGAGTTGAAGGACCTCCGATCCCGACCACATAATTATTATTTTGCGAAGTACCGCTGATATTAAAATTTGCCGTTGAATCATATAAAGAATAATTGGTAGAATCAGGCGGCTGAAAAAATACCTTTGCATAAACAGTCCTGTTCGCATTCTGATCGACGTCGGTCTGAAAATGCAGGTTCCGGAATTGAGTATACCCGTCGCCGTCATTATCTTTTTGATCCGACCACCAGACCTTAGATATTGTGTAGTGGTAAGAATCGCTGTCTTCAGGCTCGAATTTAACATCCTTTAAATCGGATGTAGATTCGTCGGCTAAAGCAACCAAAAGATTGCTGTTTGCTTCATAGACTTCAATTCTAAAATCATATGATCCGGTTTGAAGCTCAATCGTCGGAGAACCGACAATATAAGAAACAGTATCGCCTGGATCGTGATCAAAAATTGTAAACGCCGGGAATTGATAATACAATTGGTAGGTATTATCAAGACTATTCTTGTACAGCAATTTTGCATAAACATTTTTTTTCAGAGTCGTATCTATGTTAACCGTAATATTGAGCCTTGCGTAAGCCAGGAAACCGTTGCCGTTTTTGTCACGCTGATCCGACCACGATGTTTTTATAGAGTAACTCTTGTCATCTGTCGATTGCTCAAATTGCCGCATCGTAAGAGCAGTACTATCTTTTGAACCGGTAACAGCGACAACCTTGCCTGATTTAGGCTCAAAAACTTCAATCTTAAAATCATAAGAACCCCTCGGCAGTTCTTTGTTCGGCTTACCTATAGGAATGAAGAAATTATTATCGGTACTTCCTCCTTGCGCGTTTTGCTCACCCATGTAAGCGTAAAATGTATAACTCGATGCATCATCAAGCTTATAGTAAACACGTGCATCAACTGTAGCTGTTGTCTTTTCAACAAGAAGCAGATCAAAATTCAACTTCCTGTATTGAGCATACCCGTCCTGGTTGGTATCTATACTATCGGACCACCAGACTTTATCAATAGAGTAAGTACGATTTTCTTCTTCGATCTTTTTACATGAGTCAAAAAAGAAAATCAATGGAATGAAGACAATTAAACAAATTTTCTTGAACACCTTAATCTCCTGCAGCTATCTTATTATTTTATTGGAACCGCACATTCTTCAGCCGGGAACCTCATATTTTCCGGCACCAGCTTAAGCGGTATTTCCGTTGAAGTCATAGTCCCGATAAATTCAGGTTTGCCGCGGACAGAACTGTTGGATCTTTTCTGACTTATACAAACATCAAACCCGTACTTACCGACGCCAATTGAGAAGCAGAATTTATATGAGCCGTCCGAAGAAATAGTTGCCGAGCCTTTGAAATGTACGCTTGCACAGATGTGAATTTTGCCCACATTTACGCAGGCACGCCCATCAAAATGAAACTGACCGTTGAATGTAAAAACTCTTTTGCCGCTTACTTCCTGAAGCTGAAGCGTTACACTCATCCCGAGATCGTAACCGATGGATAATATACCGGAAGAATATTTAAAGCCGCTCTTTGCAAAACCGGTTAACTTAAAATCGCCTGACTTTTGTGCTTCGCCCTCAACTCCGATTCTGACAAAACCGCCTACAACAGCTTCGCCGAAGAAATACATATGAGAGGTAGAAACTTCTAATTGGGATGTTCCCATATCCAGCGGATCAACGCCGGGCAGCTTTAATGTAGTCTGCATTTTATATCCGAGCTGCCAATCGGAGATCACGTTGCCTACGGTTCCATAGAATGTTTCTTTTTGTGAAACCGGGATTAAATAGTCGAGGAAATTCCAGTCATGCCCGATCATCTGAGCTAAAAAATCGCTTACTGTCTCAGAGGGCAAATCCCTCTCACCGGCAAATTTCAGTTCTGCTTTACCGCCTTTATCATAGCTAAGAGTAACAGTTGCCTTACCGAGAACAACTTCGACATTAAGAAAGTCCAATACATCGTTGTTAAGAGTACATTTTCCGTTTATGCCGAGGTTAAAGCTCTTCATTTTGCCGGAGAAGAAGTTTTTGATACCGTCGGGATCTCCGGAGTTGAAACCTACACATGCCTCGCCGGTTAATGCGATGTCGTAATCCTTTATCGGAATTGTTCCTTCGATATAAAGGTTACCGTTAAAGCCTTTAATACCGCCGAGATCGACTGCAGGCGTAAAAGGTATGAACCCTTGAACAGATACCGCAAACCCGATATCGCTTAATGTTTCTCCAAGGCTTGTACCATCAAGGTTACACTGGAAAAAGACAAACGGGTCGGTGGGATCAATTGCTATCTTTTGTATAAGATTAAACGACGAACCGTCAAGAGTTGCCTGCAATGGACCGCCGCTGTTTTCAAAGTAGAAGTAATACCTGTCCTTATTTACGGGCCATTGAAAAGCGCCGAGATCAAAGTCGCTTCCCTTCTTAAAGCCGAAGTGCAGCGCCGACATGCCGGTCATCTGGAAAGTCTTCAGCAAGCCTTCATGCGGAATATCGGCTAAAGCCATCCCGCTTATATCTGAATAATCGTTGGTGATTAAGCCTTTACCCATTCCGGCGGTATCTTTCACCAGCTCAAAATCGCCGGAAGTTAAAGGCATGTCCCCGTATTTATTATTTTGAATGAACAAAGTTCCCTTTACTCTTATTCCGTTTTGAGTCTGCAAGATATTTGCATGGTTCGTCTTCACGACGAGAGCATTAGGTCCCTGCCCCAGCGTAACAATATCCGGGTTTGCTTCAAGCTGCTGCGGTGCAAAGGGATCGGGCGGCTCTACAAAGTTTGCCTTCCTGCATCCGAGCCATAGTGTTACCAGAAGGATCAGGAAATACATCCATGATTTTTTTATGTCTTTAGTAAAGATTCTCATATTCTTCTAAAAAATAAATTTATATCCGAACATTATGTTGACGATGTTAGAACCCGGGTAAAGCTTGTACTGGTTTGTAAACTGCCCCGTCTTAGGTACCTCACCGAATACAGCCTGCCTTGAATTGAAAAAGAAATATTGAGCATCGACAAAGAAATTATACATGCTGAATATTAATCCTCCTCCCGCAGCATAACCGGGTCCCTTATCCTTTTCAAGCGGATAGTATGTAGACATAAGAGACGGGTATTTTGTATTCTGGAAATTAGACATCCAGTAACAACCGCCGGCAAATACATACGGACTTAAATGATTGCTAAAGAGTCTAATAAATTCGTAGCGAATAATTGCATAGATAAGCTGCGTCTTCATATAATACTTGTCAACGTTCGATTCTATATGGCTGTAGCCTATTCTTAAGCTAAAATTCCAGTTAGTTCTTGATAATTCTAAAAAGCCGCCGTATGGGCTCTTAAGATTTGTAAGATTTTTTTCGATTGGAATATTCTGAACGCCGTAGGTACCGCCAATACTTAAAGCATAATTGCCTCCGCCGGTTTCTAATTCTTTAGTAGGAAGAAATCCCTCCTCCGGGTAAATTATTTTGGTCCAGAATTTATTGCCGTCGATTCTTTTTATAACAAGAATCCTCTCATCGCTATTTACTACACCGGTTATTTTCGATTGATAATCAGGGAATTCTCTTATGAACGAAAACTGATTCTCACAGGTTTTAGTTTCCCAATCCCAGGAATATTTTTCAACTTCATTTTGGTGCCAGAAACTTCCGAAGACTTTTAGCCCTTCCCGCGCGGTAATTATAGAGTCGGCTTTAACATAGCCTTTTGCAGGATAAATTACATGCTTCCAGCCGTACTTGACGGGGCTCGAAGGGTTGTTTAGTATTATAAGCTTATTTAAATAATACAGATGATCAACAACTGTTGAACTGTCGTAAGGAGCCTGATACAGGTTTATCATTATACCGGATACGTAATAAGTTTCCGCCTGCCATCCGTTTCCCGATGCGAGTAACCGGTTATTAAAGATAAAGAGAATGAAGGCTGAAATTATAAGCAGCCTGTATTTTTTGATCACAGCCCAGCCTGATTTGTTTTTACATTTTTCTGCCGGAGATGTCCGGTCTCCGTTTAAATCATTAATTAAGTATGCTTCTTAATTCAAGTAAATTTTGCTTCGAGACAAATTTTTCTGCACCTACCTTCGCAGCAAATATTCTAAAAAATTTATCGTCATATTTTGAAACTATAACAATCCTCGCATCATGATACCTTTCCTTTATCCTCTTGGCAGCTTCAAGACCGTTCATCCTCTTCATCTTAATATCCATTAGAACCCAATCGGGTCTTATTTTGCCGAACATCGCAACAGCCTCATCGCCATCCTCTAATTCATAAATTTCATTTGAGCCGGCATGTATTAAGTCCGCTATCATTTTTCTCATGTCCTTATTATCATCAACTACCATAATCTTCATTAAGATCAAGCCTCGATTTACCGGCACTAACTTTGTGAATAGAAATGGAAAAAGCATGAGCTATAGAGCTCATTTTTAATTATTAAATTTAGTCGGAGGTCTTATATGCGTTTTGCAGGAATTGAAGACGGATTTATGATAAAGGAATAAAATCTGTTATTAGAAAAGTTCCCTGTTCTCCAGTGCAAACTTGATCAGGCTGTGTGTTCCGTGAAGATTGAGCTTACTTGAAATATTTGTTCTATGGTTCCCGGCAGTCCTTGAGCTGATAAATAAAGTCTCGCCTATTTCATTGTTAGTTTTCCAATTCCCCACAAGTTTTAGTACTTCCCTTTCCATATGAGTTAAAGTTGAAATTGCGGTAACGGTATCTTTAATTTCTTTCTCGGATTTTTTCTTTACAGCCATTAGCCTCGCCTGCGATGTACTAACATAGCTTCTGCCCTCGGATATTTCCTTTACTGCTTCAACAATTTCAGCGACCGCATCATCCTTCGACAGGTATCCCTTTACGCCCAGCGATATTGCCTGGTAAAGATAATTGAGATTCTTATACATGGTTAATAATATAACTTTAGTTGGAACGCTGCGTTCATATAAATACTCAAGTACCTCCAGTCCCGATTTGTTTGGCATGCGAATGTCTAGGACGGCAATGCCGGGTTTAAGTTCGATGATCTTTTCAAGAGCTTTGTCTCCATCCCCTGTTTCCTCAATAACCAAGTTTCCCGGACATCGTTCAAGAATTTGCCTTACTCCCGCCCTAAATAAGGGATGATCGTCTGCCAATAATATTTTCACGTTCATAAAAATTTTATGTCCTTCTTAAATCTATTTTTACCTGAACCATCGTCCCTTTATTTAAGGATGAAATACTAAGCTCGCCGTTCAGCAGTTCAGCTCTATCTTTCATCCCGGCAATTCCAAAGTGAGGGCGGCTGCAGTCGCTTTGTGTTGCAGCTATACCTTTACCGTTATCATATATCTCGATAAAAAGAAAATTCCCTTCAACATTACCTCTAATAACAGCCTCAGTCGCATTCGAGTGCTTCAGTATATTATTAACAGCTTCCTGTACAATCCTAAAGAGATTAATCCTGTCATCGTTCCTAATCAGTTTGTCAATGTTTTCCATCTCAAAGCAAAATTTTATACCGGAAGAATCGGCTGCTCTATCGACCATAGCCTCAATTGCCAGGGTAATACCAAGGTCGTCCAATTCGGATGGATGCATATTATGAGAAATTTTGCTTATCTCATTAATCGAATGAGTCAGGTTCCGGGTAACGTCATCAATATTTTCATCGATAGCTCCGGTATTTAATATAAGCTTATTCTTAGCTATTAATAAGTCCTGACCAATACTATCATGCAGTTCACCGGCGATTCTTTGCCTTTCGCTCTCCTGGGTTATTATTAACTGTCTTAGAAACATTTTCTGAATTTCTTTCTCCTTAATTACCGATTCCAACGCCACCTTCTGATTCTGAAGCATATTCCTTTGTACAAGGTCCTTTTCTTTCATCATATCGATATAACGGTAAATGAGTACGGCTATCAATGAAAATACGAAAGCCAGAACTCCCCAATGAAAGACGTATAAATCGGACCGCCATAAATTGTTATTATATTGTATATAAAATATTCCTATTTCAACAAAGGTACAGATTAAATACACGATGGTTCCTGCTAAAAGGATAAAGGAGACTGAATTCCATTTGATTGACTTTCTTATAGTTATAAACATGATGATTGTATATATAACGGTAAAGGTAAAAACAATAAAAAAAGGATTTACCAGGTCTATAACAGTTATGCCCCGTATTTGAAGCAACACAATGGAAAGGATAATAAATGATAAATGAATTCCCCACGGAAGCCGCATCATCTTTTTATGCTTTGCATTAATCAGCTCGGCAATAAAAAGATAAAGCGACGGGATTGCGAACATCGAAAAGGCATTAACATATAGGAGCAGTTTTTCATCCTTAATTATAAGATAGATGAAAGAAGTATTAACGCAGATAAAGATTCCGGATGCTAAAAAGAACATCGTCATCCCGAGGAAAATTCTATTCCTCTGGAAAAATATTAAGATAATTAAAGACATAATGCCGATAACAATTATTACCATGCCGACTAAAATATTATCGATATCATTCAAGATGATCCGGCGTGTAATATCATTTGCAGACCCTATATATACAGGCGGCGATAAGCCTGTGCCGCTTTGGTTGGAATATATCCTGAAAAAAATTGTTTTATTTATGAAGTCCGCAGGAAGGTTTATCATATGCCACCCGAAGCCGGAAGTATAAATGCTTTTGCTTAGGCGAGAATTATTTTTTTGGGGGAAGCCTTCATTTGGAGAATAAATCTTTTTACCATCCAGGTAAATTTCCATTATTCCTTTTACAAACGGGATAAAAATTACCGGACTAAATCGCTTCCATACGGATAGCCCACCGGGAATCTTAGACTTAAGCCACAGTACCTTCCTCTCGTTTGAACTTTCCACAGAACTTGTATTAGGCAGCAGGACATCATTAACCCGGCTTATCTTTATCCAGCCTGTTAGACTGTCTGAAAAAATTGACTCTTTCCCGGCACTGTCAACCCAGATAGGCTTTCCCTCTTTATCTCCGGAAGGATTCTCCCACCGATATTCCCAGTTTTTTAATTCAATCTCGGGCATTTTGTTTACATTAGAGGCTAAGCTAATTTGTCCGGTAAAGCAAACTGCAAATAAAAGAGTAAGATAAAAACCCCGATATATCATTGTCCGCTATTCAGTATACAGATATCCGCATGATGCGCGGAGACAAAGGATAGTGATATTTTTTTTGCAGTGTCGGTTAATGAGTTGCTCGGAGATTTTGCGGCTAAATTTTTAGTCAACTCCGGACATTCAATAATTGGAGTAAAATCATTTACCGTTTTACAGCGAAGATAAATCATTTTTAATTCTGCCCTTCAACAAATACCCTTTCCTTTTTTCCCTCAATAAATTTCGAACCGGGACTTAAAAATATTACTATTGGCTGAGAATAAGTTAAGTACTTATTTCAAATTATCCAAATTGAATTTGAAAACGGCTGATGTTTTAAAATAAAAAGTCCCGCCTACAGCGGGACTTATCTTTAGGGAGTTTATTAGCTCGTCGTATCAGTCATCGTTTCAATCATGTTTCACATCAATATGTCCGTCTTCATGATCATCTTCAAATCCCTCCCTAAAAGAATGTCTGATTTGCATGTCGATCATTTCCCTGTTCGCCGGGTTAGCCGGGTCTATGGTTTGTCCGTTTAATACAAACCATGAATAGGGATCAACTGTAAGAGTAACATTAACAAATCCTGTTTTAGTAACTACAACAGGCTGCGCAAAGTAAACATCCTGATGTGCGGATACTCTTGATTTAAAAACGAAGGGCACATTATTATAAAAACCTTTAACAACTACAGAATACGTATCCATTCCGTTTGTCGTATCAATGAAAGCAGAGTCTGGCACAGCCTCGCCTTCTTCCAGCCTGTGAATATCAAACTTAGCGCCTACGTAGGTTCCCGCAGCAACATTATTAACCGTAACCGGGTTAACTGAACCGGATAAACTTAATGATACCACAAACGGTCCCATCTTTAATTCTACTTCATCACTTTCATCATCATCATTAAATACGATGGAGGAATCGTTCATGCTTGCAGAGTCGGAAGACGCTACGCCTTTAAGCCTTAGATTCTTCAATAAAATCTTTGCAGAAGTAATTTGGAGGCTGTCCGCTGTTGTCTTTGCCATCGTCTTTTGAGATTGAACGCTCATCTGGAAATTACCGGATTGAGGAGCAACTCCGTCGGAACAGCCGTTAAAAAGAATTATCAAAACCGCTACAGTAGCTGTAAGCAGAAACATAAATATTATTTTTAATGATTTCATTTTACTCACCGTGTAAATACTAAAGTTCTGTTTCATCTCCGTCACTAAATTGTTGCTTAAAGAAAAACCGCATATCCCGTGCCATAAAGTTTTTAGAATTTCCATATTCTTCCTGTAATATCAAAAAAAAGCCCGGGTAATAATAAAGATTTAGAAATAGTGCTTTTGAAACTATAAAATATCTTTTTTGCAATTCAGGAATGATTGTGAGATTGCCATTTAAGCAAACCCATTAGCTTGATAATTTACGATGAGAGCGAAATAATTTTACTTGGTAGGAATTTTTTTCACATGAAGGATAAAGTTCTAATTCAGTTCTGACTTCAGCCAAAACAATTATTCTACGTTGTTGATAATCTTTAGGAATACGTTTGCATCTACAAAGCCGGTAATTCTTTTAACTTCCTTGCCTCGTGAATTGACAATTAAGACGGTTGGAACGCCAAGTATGTCGTATTTTTTCCGAAGCGCTTCTACTTCCGGTGAAAGAGATTTTGTCATATTAGCTTTAAAAGTTAGAAAATCTTTTGCCGTATTAATCACCTTGGGATCTCTGAAAGTTGAGGCATCAAGTTCCTTGCATGGAATACACCAGTCGGCGTAGAAATCTATAATCATCCCCTTGCTGCCGCTAAGTTTTGCAATGGATGTATTTGCAGTATATGGTTTCCAATTAATTTCATTTGACTGCGAAGGAATGAGTGAATATAACGCAACAGCCAGGATTATTATCGAGAATGCAATCTTGAAAATTCTGAATCCTTTTATCTTGTTACCGAACTTTTCAAACAATAATAGATAGAGTCCCGTAATTATCATGAACGCCGGCAGCAGATAGCCGGAAAAGCTCTTCGGCAATAGCGGCAAAAGGAAATAGATTGCCATGCCTAAAAGAATAAAACCAAAGATATGCTTTACCGCTTCCATCCATTCACCGGACTTCGGCAGCTTTTTTATCTTTCCTGAAAAGACAGCGAGTATTAAATACGGCAGCCCTAAACCAACGGCAAGTACAAAGAACATTAAGAACCCGTAATAAGGATCGGCTTTGGCGGCTACGAAAGTAACGAGTCCTAAAACAAAAGGACCAATGCACGGCGCAGCAACAATCCCCATTGTTAATCCCATAAAGAATGCGCCGAAATAACCGCTCTTAGCTCCGCCGGCTTTGGCAACTATTGAATTAGGAAGCTGGAATTCATAAACTCCGAACATGCTGAGAGAAAGCGCCACGAACACAGCAGCAATAAAAATTATTACGTATGTATTTTGAAGAAGCGACCCGAACACAGCTCCGCTTAAGGCTGTTACAACCCCGATGATGGAATATGTTAAAGCCATCCCGACGACAAACAGTGTTCCCATTAAAAAAAGCTTTTTAGTACTGCCTTCGCTTTGTCCTCCGAAAAAGCCGACGGTTATAGGTATAAGAGGATAAACGCACGGAGTCAGGTTGAGCG
>JBJKRP010000330.1:0-7022 GCA_046704565.1 Ignavibacteriaceae bacterium
TTTTTTATTACAGAGCCGAATACCGGCGATTATACAATCCAATTAAAAAAGAACAGAGACAAAACTACCGATGAAGTTTCCGATGACATCAGGAAACGCATCGAGGCTAAGTTGCCCTCGCTGCAAGTAGACTTCGGACAAATAATTGAAGATATGCTTGGAGATTTAATAAGTACAAAACAGCCGATCTCTATAAAGATTTTTGGAGACGACCAGGCAAAGCTTAAAGGATATGCCGAACAGATTGCCGACATTGTGGAAAATACGAGAGGCACCGCCGATGTATTCGACGGAATTACTGTTGCAGGTCCTAACATTATCTTCAAGCCAAAGAATGCTATGCTAGCTCAATACGGATTAACACCGAGTGAATTACAATATCAATTAAATACTGATATTAAAGGAACTGTAATCGGAAATGTCCTGGGAACAAATCAGCTAATAAATATCAGGATGTTTAACGGCAAGCTGGTAAATTCTCTTGACGATATAAAGCACAGCTTCGTTTTTCTTAAAGACGGCTCAATAAAGCCCCTGAACGAATTTGCCTCACTCAATTTTATCAGCGGTGTTTCGGAAATTGACCGCGAGAATTTAAAACAGGAATACGACGTGGTGGCGAGATTAAATAACCGCGACCTTGGAAGTACAATTGCCGAAATTCAAAAGAAAATTAACCGCGAGATTACCCTTCCGGCAGGTTATGAAATTGTTTACGGTGGAGCTTATGCCCAGCAGCAGAAGGCTTTCAGCGACCTGATGATGATTTTGATTCTTGCAATACTTCTTGTCTTTACCGTTATTTTGTTTTTGTTTAGAAAAATCAAAATCTCTATTATAATTATTTGTATTGCAATTCTTGGAATGGCAGGAAGTCTGCTGGCTCTCTTTGTAACGGGGACTCCGCTTGATGTTGGAAGCTATACGGGAATTATAATGATAGTCGGAATTATCGGAGAGAATTCCATCTTTACTTATCTTCAATACAGGGAGTTTAAGAACAAGAATCATAGCACCGAAGATGCAATTGTTTATTCTATATCAACCCGTTTGAGACCCAAACTTATGACGGCGTTCGGCGCAATCATTGCACTTCTGCCGCTGGCACTTGGAATCGGGACCGGCGCACAGATGCACCAGCCGCTTGCTATCGCAATCATCGGCGGGTTTGTTATTGCGCTGCCGCTGCTGCTGATTGTACTTCCGACAATATTGAGGATGGTTGAAAAATGAAAATCTTTATTTATCTATCTGAATATCTTTAAGAGGATACCTCACAACACAAGATTAGCATCAGCTATTTCCATAGCTGTTCCACACGCCTAAAGTCGAAGCTTCTTTCTTTTAGCAATCAGTTTAAGGTTTTTATATTTATAAGCATACCACCGGCATTTTTCAAGGATTTAGTATTTGATTGAGAATCTTCCTGCTGAATCTTATCTGATTGAGGACAATAATTATTTCTACTTCTTTTCCCCTAAACTTCTCCAGTTTATCTATAACTATCCTTGAAGAGTCAATTTTCTTTTTAATTTTAATTGCTTCCATATCAGTTCCGAACATTTCAAAAGGACCTTGCTCCTTAACATCATTAACAGTTGTAAAATAATAAATACTTTTTTTACAAAGATTAAAGGAAATAGATCAAACAAATGTAAATTTTAGAACGCAGAAATGGCGGCATTCCTCCTATAATCAATTGTCAAAAAAGAAAGCAATGTTATTCAGAATATTTCTTAAAGATAACCGACGTATTATGCCCGCCGAATCCGAATGCGTTGCTCATGGCGATATTCACCTTTCTTTCCTGCGGCTTGTTGAACGTATAATTCAAATCGCATTTAGGATCGGGGTTCGCGAAGTTTATTGTAGGGGGAACAATATCGTTTTTAATTGCAAGTATCGAGGCAATAGCCTCCACCGCACCGGCAGCGCCAAGCAGATGTCCCGTCATGCTTTTGGTTGAAGAGACGTTCATCTTATAAGCATGATCACCGAAAACTTTTTTAATTGCCATTGTCTCCGCGATGTCTCCGGGAGGAGTTGAAGTACCGTGCATGTTAATGTAATCTACGTCTTCTTTCTTAATCCCTGCATTAGATACCGCCATTTCCATAGCCAGCACTGCACCTGTCCCTTCGGGATGCGGCTGGGTAATATGGTGAGCATCAGCCGAAAGACCCATACCGATTACTTCGGCATAAATCTCTGCGCCTCTGTTTAATGCATGCTGCAGCTCTTCGAATACCAGCACGCCGCCGCCTTCGCCCATGACAAATCCGTCGCGGGTAGCATCAAAAGGACGGCTTGCTGTTTCAGGTGAATCGTTTCTCTTTGACAGCGCTCCGGCAGAATTAAACCCGCCGAGGCTTATTTCATTTATTGCAGCCTCGCTTCCGCCGGTGACAATAACATCCGCAAATCCGTTTCTTATAAGCATAAAGCCGTCGATCATATTGTTATTTGCAGTCGCACATGCCGAAACTATGCAGTAATTAGGTCCCCTGAAACCATAGCGGATTGAAATATATCCGCTGGCAATATCAGGTATAAGCATCGGGATAAAGAACGGCGATATTCGCTGGGGTCCTTCGGTATAATTTATTACGGACTGGTTGTAAAAAGTCTCTATGCCCCCGATTCCGCTTCCAAAAATCACTCCAATCCTTGATTTTTCCTCTTCAGATAAAGTTTCGGGCTTCAGATTGCTGTCTTCTACTGCCTGTGCAGCAGCCGCGGCAGCGTACTGAGCATATTTATCAAGGCGACGGGCACTCTTTCTATCCATGTATTTGAGAACATCGAAGCCTTTCAGCTCGCAGCCGAACTTTGTATCTAATCTTGAAGTATCGAAGCTTGTAATTGCAGCGCAGCCGCTCTTACCTTCCAGTATGCCTTCCCAGAATTCGTTAACTGTTAATCCGATTGGAGTTAATGCGCCCATGCCGGTAATTACTACACGCCGTATTTTATCTGACATTCTTTATCCTTGATTTATTATCTATTCTAACTGTAATACGTAATTGAAAAATTACGGGCAAAGATAAGAATAAATATGAAATTATTATAACTGAATTTTGGTTCTTGACGCCAAATAAATGTAAATTTGTATCCTAGAATGAAATTGATTCGATAAGTCATTACAGGTAAATTTGCTAAAGCTAAATGTAACGGCAAAAGACAGGCGTTCAAAGGCAAGGACAGGTTATTTTGAGACTGCAAACGGAATAGTAGAAACGCCTAATTTTATGCCGGTCGGAACACAAGGAACGGTCAAAGCAGTAAATCAATTTTATTTAGAATCTGATATTAAAGCTCAGATTGTTCTTTCAAATACTTATCATCTTTATTTAAGACCGGGCACGGAAGTTCTTGAACAAGCCGGCGGGCTACATAAATTTATGAGTTGGAATAAGCCGGTACTTACAGACAGCGGCGGTTACCAGGTTTTCAGCCTTTCTGAATTAAGAAAGTTAAAGCCGGACGGCGTTGAATTCCGCTCGCATATAGACGGCTCAAAGCATTTCTTCTCGCCGGAGAAGGTAATCGGAATCCAGAGAAGCATTGGCTCGGATATTATGATGGCACTGGATGAATGCACGCCGTATCCCTGCGATTATGACTATGCAAAGAAGTCCGCAAGACTTACTTCGGAGTGGGCAATCTTAAATAAGGAAGCGTTTGAGAAGTCGGCTCCTCTTTATGGTCATCAACAATTCTTATTTGGGATAATTCAAGGAAGCACTTACAAAGATTTGCGTGAAAAATCTGCTGCCGACTTGTTGAAGCTTGATTTTGACGGCTACGCAATCGGCGGATTGGCAGTCGGCGAGCCGACCGAAATTATGTACGAGCTTGTTGATTTTACAACCGGCTTTATGCCGGAAGACAGACCAAGATATTTGATGGGCGTCGGCAGACCGGAAAATATTCTCGAGGCAATTGAGCGCGGCATAGACATGTTTGACTGCGTAATGCCGACACGGAATGCACGCAATTCAAACCTGTTTACTTCTGCAGGCGTACTGTCGATGCGTAATGCAAGGTATAAAAGCGATTTCAGTACTGTTGATGAAAGCTGCGATTGCTACACCTGCAAAAATTTTACCCGTGCCTATTTGCGGCACCTGTTTATAGCCGGTGAAATCTTAGCGCTGGAATTAGCAAGCATTCACAACCTTCACTTTTATTTGAAGCTGGTTGAAGAAGCCCGTCATCAAATAAAAGAAGGAAATTTTTTAGAGTGGAAAGAAAGTATTATAAACAAAATATCAATTAACATTAATAATAATCCGGAGGATTAATTGGAATCTTTATTAGCTATGGCTCCCCCGCCAAACGGAGGCGGCGGTTCAAGTTTAATCAGCACTATTGTAATGTTCGGTGCCATATTTCTTATTTTTTATTTCATGATAATAAGACCGCAGCAAAAGCGCTCTAAGGAAAGAGAGAAAATGCTTTCCAACATGCAGAAAGGCGACAAGATTATAACCAGCGGCGGTCTGCACGGAACAATTGTTCACATTGATGAGAAAACCGTTTTGCTTCAAGTATCGGATAACGTTAAGTTGAAATACGAAAGGACGGCTATTGCCAACATCCTGCCTTCCGGCAAAGACGGCAATTAAGATTATTATACTCTTTACTGGAAGATATGTAAAAGATATACAATATTTAATAAATAGCCGGAGTAATATAAATCGGGATAACGGAACATAAAGAAGAACAACGCTATCTCGCCAAGGTAACCCTTTGGACATTACTCCGGTATTCCAGAGCTGTTTTAAGCAGGCTTTTGGTATTACATATTTTCCGAAATGACGATTAAAAGGACTAAGAAGATGTTTTGCTCTGTTGAAGAAGCTGTTGAAGACATTAAGAACGGGAAAGTCATTATTATAGTTGATGACGAGGACCGCGAAAACGAGGGAGATTTTATTTGCGCCGCCGAGTATGTTACTCCCGAAATTGTAAATTTTATGACCAAATACGGAAGAGGAATGCTCTGCGTGGCGGTAAGCGGCAAGAGGCTTGATGAAATCGGCTTGCCGCTTATGGTTGATTCAAATTCTGCCCTTCACGGTACACAGTTTACAGTTACAATTGATTCAAAGGAAGGAACGACTACCGGTATCTCCGCCGCCGATAGAGCACTTACCATAAAAAAGCTTATCGATGACTCTACTAAAGCCGAAGACTTTGCACGTCCCGGGCATATCTTCCCTCTCCGCGCCTTTGATGAAGGCGTCCTCAGACGCGCAGGTCATACCGAGGCTGCTGTGGATATCTGCAGGCTTTCAAAGCTGAAGGCAGCGGGTGTTCTGTGCGAGATTCTTCACGACAACGGAGAGATGGCTCGTGTACCAGACCTTGTAAAGATTGCAAAGAAGTTTGACTTGAAAATTCTTACCGTAAAAGATTTGATTAAATACAGACTTCAGAAAGAAAGATTAATTGAAAAGGTTGCAGAGGCGAAGCTGCCTACAAAGCATGGGAACTTCAAGGTAAGATTGTACAAAAGCTTTGTCGATAACAAGGAGCACCTCGCTCTGATCAAAGGGAAAGTCAATCAAGAAAAGCCCGTCTTAGTAAGAATGCATTCGGAATGCCTAACAGGAGACGTCTTCCATTCGCTAAGATGCGACTGTCACGATCAGTTAAATACATCGCTTGATATGATCTCTAAAGAAGAAGCCGGAGTAGTAGTTTACATGCGCCAGGAAGGAAGGGGCATCGGACTGACAAATAAAATCCGCGCATACAAGCTGCAGGACGAAGGCAAGGATACCGTTGAGGCAAATGAGGCACTCGGCTTCAAGCCGGATTTAAGAGATTACGGAATAGGTGCGCAGATTCTTCTTGACCTGGGAATAAATAAAATTCGCCTGCTCACGAATAATCCTAAAAAGGTAATCGGGCTTGAAGGTTACGGATTGGAAATAGTTGAACGGGTTCCGATTGAAATTCCTCCGAACGAAAACAATGAAAAGTATTTGAAGACAAAGCGCGATAAGCTCGGACATCTAATACTTAAGTAGCAGCAGCAGACATTCACGATGTCCGGCAGCAAAACTCAATCGCTGATCGATAATTAAACCGGAACACAGAATTATTTGAATAGGGTTTTGAAGAAAGATATTCCAGGTGAAATTCAATTTAACGGATATCGTAGCCCTGTATGCGGCAATTCAATTATTGTTTTTAACCGCAGTAAGCTTAAACTATAAGAAGGGAAAATTATTAAGCAACCGCATTCTCGCCGGGTTTATGGTCTCCAATGCAGCCCTGATCTTTCAATACCTGTTGTCCCATTTTCAACTAATAGGCAGAGCCAGGCTTACGTTAATCTTCAGCATGGGAACAGCTTCCTACTTATTGCTGATGCCTTTCTTGTATCTTTACATCTTGTCTCTTTGCTACAGCGATTTCAAGCTTAAGCGGGTCCATCTTTTGCACTTCATGCCGTTTTTAGCCGTAGGGCTATTATCTTTTATTTTGAACTCGCTTAATAACGGAATGAGGATACCGGGCTTAATAAACTTAACAGGAAAAGATCTGGCCGATAGCGAGTTCTTGATTCGCAGAATTGTTATTCATCTTCAGATATTTTCTTACCTGGCGGCTTCAATAATAGCGCTGGTTTCCTATCGCAAACGGCTCAAGGAAATGTATTCATCGATGGAGAAAATTGATCTCGGCTGGTGCAATCTTTTTTTGGCTGCTTTTACCGGGATGTGGTCACTGGATGTTATATCATGGCTTCTGATGAGTTTAAAAATTATTTCACTTACCGGGCAACACTGGCTCTTCTTTTCTTCTCTGCTAATAAATCTTTCGTTTACGATTGTTGTAGCTTACAGAGGATTGCTGCAATCGGAAAGCTTTTCAGGCATCAAGGAGTTTCCCAAGTACATTACCTCACGCCTAAAGCTCGCTGAGAGTAAAGCCATCATCCAAAAATTAACTTTATTCATGAAAGACGAGAAGCCGTATCTTAAGCCGAATCTCTCGGTTGAAGATCT
>JBJKRP010000331.1:0-2853 GCA_046704565.1 Ignavibacteriaceae bacterium
GCTCAAAAAATCCGAGCCGGTTCAGCTTAGCCGGAATTCCGTCAATTATTTTCTGAGAATATTCCTCTCCCGGGCTTAACCTTAGCTCTCTCAGGATTACATAATCCTTTGTCGATGCATTTCCTTCAATGTCGATACGGTCTATCTTACAGTGAATTTCTTTTTCAACTTTAAGGTATATGTTTGCCAGTTTATTTCCCGAAGAAGAATCACTGTAAAAATAGATCGAAGACACTACAATCTTTGCAAAGGGATAACCATTGTTTTCGAAGTAAGTAAGAGAATTATTAATATTATCTTCAAGTGTGTACTTATCGAAAATCTGCCCTTTCATATAGTCGAAGGAGGGAAGGATTTTCAATTCGGAAGCAGAGTCGAGTCCAGCTACAAAAATTTTTTTTACATAAGTCGGCTCTCCTTCATTCAGTTCAATGTTTAACTGAAAGCTGACGGAATCTATCTTTTCGAGCCTGGTATTTTGAAAGTTAGAATGAAGATAACCGCGATTTCCTAAGTGAAGAGCAAGGTTCGATTTAACCGAGTCTACCAATCCCGGAAATAGTTTATCACCTGGTTTTACCCCGCACCACTTGACTATTTCATCTTCGCTGAAGTTCTTTTCTCCTTCAACTTTTATCGACTTTATTGTTTGAGCGGATATTTTTGAAGTAAGAATAAGCAGTAAAATAAAGAAAAGACTATCTCGGAGTGACATCTCAAAATTGATCGCTTTGCGATAATATTTTCATTTTTTTACCGACCGGAGAAATCAGTATCTGTTCCTGAAGCTCCATAGCTTCATTTAATTGAATATTGCAGACATCAAGTTTTGACGCATTTAATGTGCCGAGAGAAGCTGCAAGAGCTAAACCGTTTTCAAATGTAAGCGAATTATGCCATGAGTAGACAATACCCGCAACAAAGGCGTCTCCGCTGCCGGTGGAATCAACAGTCTTAATCTGGGGGGACATTACCTTGTAGTGATAATCAAAGTTGGCGGCATAAGTACTATCTCCTCCGTTTGTAAGATAAGCCTGTTTAATTCCATGCTCGTACAGGCTATCAAGAAACCGGAACTTTTCTTCTTCCGATCCGAGGGAAATTCCTAAAGAGCTTTCCACCTCTGAAATATTGTTATGGATTATTGTCGGAGATTTCTCAATGCATTTTTTCAGATGCTTCCCATAAGTATCGCAGACTGATACTTTGTCAAACCTGTTAGCCAATTCTATACCGGCAGGAAAAATGACGTCCGCTTCCGCGCAAGGAGAGCTTCCGGAAAAAACTACGGCTTCACAGTTCTTAATCATCTTTTCGAGCTTGGATAAGAACTCTTCAACTTCTCCGGCACTCAACGCCGAGTTAATGCTAAAAAAAGTTGAAACGTTTCCGGATGATTCATCGATTATAACGGCAGCATCACGCGTCTCACAGGAAGTGTGAACTGACACGTGTTTAATCTTTTCTTCGGTCAATACCTGGTTCAGCAGTCTGCCGTTCATGCTTCCTGAAAAAGTGTATGCTAAATTATCTACTCCAAGATGGTTTAACTGTCTGCTGACATTAATACCTTTACCGCCTGCCTTTAATTCTTCCTTTCCGTTTCGATTTTCTGAACCGAACAAGACACTCTTATAAAGAAGCCTTCTTTCAAGCAAGGGGTTTATTGTTACAGTAACAACCATAATTATCTTCTGAACCTATAAAGATCTCCCGTAAGAGGAGTAACAAGTCTGTAATCTCCAAAGCCGTTTGCATCTACAAAAACGAAGCTGCGGTTAAGGTTGTAATATTGCCAGATCTGATACGGCTTAGAATCCATATCGAACGGGTGACGGTCTATATTGTCCGGCGGTCCTAAAAGAATGAACACCATTCCCTGGTCCGATCTCCAGCCGGGCAGGTAATGAGAAAAATGCTCGTTAGCATAAGCAACTCTTTGGTAGTATTCACTAAGGAGTTCATTTTCTCTCAAATGGGGTGCAGGGTACATCCTCTCCCAGTAAGATAAAAATCTTTTTTGTTTTTCATCCTGTGTCTTAGCGGATTTTATTTGTGTAATATCGCCCGGAGATGCAATATAAACCATCTCTTCTATCGCCTTATCAAGATCGTTTATTGAAGCCGGAATACCAGCCAAGCGGGAATAAAAAGGCATGCTCACTGAGGCAAGTATTTTATCGTCGTTATTCTTTAGCTGAATCTCAAGGCTATAAAGCCCAAGGCTGAAACTGCTGTCTTTGATCGTATAAAAAATTTGAGTCCGCCCGGTATCAATGTCTTTAACTTCCGAAGCCTTGAAGATCGGATCTTTCTTCCTGTCCAGCACCACATAATCAATATTCATTTTTTGCGGTTGGTCCGAATAAATTTCATAAAAAATAGGAAGACCGTTTTTTTGTAAAGCCACGTTGCCCGTAACGTTCGGAGAAATTTTATCCTTGCCTTCTTCCTTCACGCGCTTATCAAGAAGCATAATATCGCTTATTGTCAAAGCACCGGAAAGATTCCTTATAATCAGCTTAATCTCTTTCGGATATCCGGCGCCTGATTCTTTATCTTCAACAGAAGACCTAACGACATAACTTCCCGGGGGCAAATAAAACGACTTAAGACTTAAACTATAATTTTCTTTGTTGGTTGTTTCATTAAAATCTTTTGCCGTTACATTCTCGTTCCAGCTTTTTTCCTCTATAAGCTTTTCTTTATCCTTATCAAATACCGAAATGGTAGCCATATAGCTGCCTACTAAAGTGCTATCCTGTTTCATTAACGGGATAATTGTATAAGGCACCAATATGAAAGCGTCCACCCGTGTATTATTTTTTTTGCCCGAAGAAAAGTATAGAAAGT
>JBJKRP010000332.1:0-26888 GCA_046704565.1 Ignavibacteriaceae bacterium
AACATGAAACATTTAACTATCATCGTACCTGAGGGACAGACTGTGCTTGACAGTATTGTCGGTACTTATATTTTATTCAAGCGTGCAAATCAGTTATTCATTGAGAGCGGGAAGGAACCGGTCTTTAATATCGAGATAGCAGGTATATCAAAAGAAATCTCTTTGCACAAAGGTATATTTTCTGTTCGCCCGGAGACAAATATAAACGATATTAAAAAAACAGATGTTGTGATAATACCTGCATTGGGACCCGCAACTAATTTTTCAGAATCGATAAGAAAGAATGAGCAAATTATATCTTGGATTAGCGACCAATATAAAGGCGGATCAGAGATTATTAGCTTATGCACGGGTGCGTTTTTACTTGCCGCGACCGGCTTATTAGACGGTAAAAGCTGCTCAACCCACTGGGCTCTTGCGGATAATTTTAGGAAGAGATTCCCCAAAGTTAAATTAATGACTGAAAAAATTATCACCGAAGAAAACGGGATATACACCAGCGGCGGCGCTTTTTCATTTCTGAATTTTCTTTTAGTCATGGTAGAAAAATATTATGACCGTCAGACTGCCGTAACATGCTCAAAACTTTTTGAGATTGATATGGACCGGATAAGTCAATCTCCCTTCGAAATATTCGGAGGACAAAAAAGGCATGACGATGAAGAAGTAAAAAAAGCCCAGCTTTACCTCGAAAATAATTTTGACAAGAAGATAAACATAGAACGTTTGGCTACCGGCTATGCCGTTGGCAGGCGCAACTTTGACAGGCGCTTTAAGAAAGCTACGGGTAACACACCTGTAGAATATCTCCAGAGAGTAAAGATTGAAGCAGCTAAGAAAAGCTTTGAATCAACAAGGAAAAGTATAAAGGAGGTCATGTTCGATGTAGGCTACTCCGATTTCAAAGCATTCCGCACGACTTTCAGAAAGATAACCGGGCTTTCCCCGCTCGAATATAGGAATAAGTATAACAGGGAAAAGATGCTTCCCGGACAAATTCTAAGAATAAGCTGACCGGCTAAGGTATTTTCGCCTTCGTTATTGCTTTCTTTTACTTGATTCCCTCTTAATATGATTTTATTTTGAATGTCAAAAGCTGGAAATCTTTTAAACTTACTCTGGGAATTAAATTACCGGGATAATTATGATGTTCGAATTTCATGTTAGGAAATACTCAAGGTCAAAATATCAGCTTGATCAAAATCTGTTTTCTATTTCAGGCGATCTTGTTATTGCGAACTTTCGACTTGCAAGAACACTTGCAGACAAAATAAACCGCATTAAGAAAGCCGAAGGAAAAAACGATCAGCAAACGTCTGCCGGGCAAATAAATGCGTTCGGGCTAATGCATGAAATTTTTCATTACCTGGTCAGGTACTATGAAGAGAAAGAAAATCCCGGCGTGTTTTCGCGCGGAATCGATTATTTAAGAAATTCCATCGACAGCGATAAGTTAGATAATATCTGCACATCTTTTCTTGATGAGTTCCCCCCTCTTGATGTTTTTAACGGCAAGATATCCGCTCATGATTATCTAAATGGATTTACAGGCAGTAAGCCGAACCGGGAAGTTATTCTAGAGGAATTGCTTTTGCTCCATCTTGAAAATATAAATCCTGCGGCAAGTCAGATTGAAGAATTATACACCGACAAGTATTTATCCGCCGCTGTTCCGTATTCAAGCTTGCTCGTCGCTGCAAATGATTTCTTTATGAAGGAAAAGACTATCGGGAAAGAAAATCTTTCCCTTCTCGCTTTCTTGAAGAAGCCTATCTTAAGCAGCCCGCACAGCATTGACGGACAGCTTGAGTTTATCAGGACTAACTGGGGAATTTATATTCCGCAAGAACTTCTTGACAAGCTTTTAAGAGGCAAAGATTTAATTCTCGAAGAACTAAAATTATTCCTGCAGTTTGGCGGCGGAAAGCCTACACCGCCTGTCCCTACATACGAAGTTGATGAAGAATACCTTCGGCTGCTTAAGGAGAAGCTGGCTCGCGGCGAAATGCTTACTGATGATGAAAGCCGTTTCTATTATTCGGAAATTGAAAAGTTTACCGAAGACATCGATTGGATGCCGAAAGTTGTAATGATCGCAAAAAACGTATTCGTCTGGCTCGATCAGCTTTCTAAAAAATACGGCAGACCAGTTACCCGGCTTGATCAAATTCCCGACGAAGAGCTCGACGCGCTTGCCCGCTGGAATTTTACTGCTCTCTGGCTGATCGGCATCTGGGAAAGAAGCAGCGCATCAAAAAAAATCAAGCAGCTTACAGGGAATCCGGATGCGGCTCCATCCGCGTATTCTCTTTATGATTATGTTATTGCAGATGAGCTCGGCGGCGAAGATGCTTTTCAAAATCTTAAAGCGCGTGCATGGCAGAGGGGAATTAGGCTTGCCAGCGATATGGTCCCGAATCATACCGGCATTTATTCAAAGTGGGTTGTTGAGAAGCCGGATTATTTTTTACAATCGGATTTTCCGCCATATCCAGGCTATACATTTAACGGTCCTAACCTTTCCGATGATCTGAGAGTTGAAGTTAGAATTGAAGATAAATATTACACAAGAGAAGATGCAGCGGTTGTCTTCCAGAGAAGGGATGCATATACCGGTGACATAAAATATTTTTATCACGGCAACGACGGTACTCATATGCCGTGGAATGATACTTCGCAGCTTAATCTGTTGAATCCTGAAACCCGAGAGGCTTTGATCCAGACAATAATGCATGTGGCACGTAAGTTTCCAATAATCCGTTTTGATGCGGCAATGACGCTTGCAAAAAAGCATTACCAGCGGTTATGGTATCCGCAGCCCGGAACCGGCGGCGCAATCCCTTCAAGATCGGACTATTCGATGACGCGCGAGGCTTTTGACACTGCTATGCCGGATGAATTCTGGCGGGAAGTAGTTGATCGTATTAATTCCGAAATGCCGGATACTCTTCTTCTTGCAGAAGCATTCTGGCTTATGGAAGGATACTTTGTAAGAACGCTCGGCATGCATCGCGTTTACAACAGCGCATTCATGCACATGCTGATGAAAGAAGAAAACAGCAAGTATCATGAACTGATCAGGAACACTCTTGAATTCAACCCGGAAATTTTGAAGAGATATGTAAACTTTATGAGTAATCCCGACGAAGAAACGGCTGTCAACCAATTCGGCAAAGGAGATAAGTACTTCGGCATTGCGGTTATGATGGTTACGCTGCCTGGACTTCCAATGTTTGCTCACGGACAGATAGAAGGCTACTCGGAAAAATACGGCATGGAATATAAGCGGGCATATTACGGCGAATATCCCGATGGATACCTGGTACACAGGCACGAAACAGAAATCTTCCCGCTGCTGCAAAAAAGATATTTATTCAGCCAGGTCCGAGACTTTGAGTTCTTCGAATTTACCGATGAGTTTGGCAGCCGCAACGAAAATGTTTTTGCATATGCAAATAAGTCCGGCGAGGAACATGTCCTTGTTATTTATAATAATGCTTACCAGCATACAAGCGGCTCAATAAATTATTCTTCAGGCAAAGTCGAGAGAGAGGGCAACAGGAATATAAAAGTCCGTAAGGCTGCAGAAGCGCTTGGTTTCAATTATCATTACAAAAATTATTACATCTTTAAGGACCACCGCACTAAGCTTGAACACATCGTCTCAAGTACGGATATATTTGAAAACGGCTTCCGCGTTTCTCTGGAAGGCTACGAGTATAAGGCTTTCATAGACTTTAGAGAAGTTTACGACGAGAATGATGAATACCGCAACCTGTGTCAAGACCTATACGGCGCGGGCGTACCTTCAATAGACGAAGCTTTAATAGAAATGAAGCTCTCACCTGTCCATGACAGACTACAAGGATTATTCAACTATGACTTCTTTGAAACTGCGATGAATTATTGCTTCGCGGGAAATCAAGGAAAAAAATCCCCGCGGGAGAAAGTAATGCCTCCATTCGTTGATCCGTCCATTGAATCAAGAATAACAGCATTCATTTATGAGGCAAACAGAACTGCATCGATATCAATTGGAAACGATGAGATCATTAATCAGATTAATAACCAGTTTTACGCAGTTAAAAACTTTGACGATAAGCTTAGAAGTCTTCAGATTAAAAAGACGGGCGCAAAAAGTCTTGAGAAAATTAAGAGCGCCTTAACATTATATTCATCAGCCGGCGACCGGGAAAACATAATCATTTTACTCCTCTACGCTTTTATAAAATCTTTTCTCGACAGCAGCGAAAACCAGGTAAATAATTTCTTTAGCAGCTTACATCTGGAAAAAGTACTCGGCGAAATTTTGAAATCTTCCGGCTGCAACGTAGAAATAATCCATCAGAACATACTTCTTATAAAAGTACTTATAATAAAAGAACAGCTTTTAGCCGATGAGTTATTTACGGATAAATATCCGCCTCATAAATTTATAACAGAACTGATAAGCGGCAAAGAAGCCTGCGAGTTTGTAATGTTAAATGAGTTCGGCAGCAAGATATATTTCAACAAAGAGAGGATGGAAAATCTTTGCAATTGGCTCTACACTATCGGTTCTATTTTATTAGCGGGAAGCGGTAACGGCATTAAGACCGGCATAACTAAAACGCCAGGAGAAAGGATTTCGCTCCAAAAGAAATTTGAAAAGCTTCTATTGTTTTTCGAGGGAATAAAGAACGCTTCGATCGCAGCAGGCTACAGTCTTAAGGAACTTGAATCAAATTTGAAAAAGGCTGCAGCCGGAATTGCGTCAAAGAATAAAGTAGTAAAAGAAAGAAAGAAGACCCGGGGAAAACAATCACCGGGCAGACAAAAGAAAAGATAGTTATTATTTAGAAATTAAAATAAATAACCGGCTGGAGCTGGGCTGATTCAACCTGGACGACGATTATAATCATCAATGCAAGCAGAAGCGCCTGTACATAAACAGGCTGTACCGTAATCGCTCGCTGGATTTTGTTATCAATTGACTTCGGCACAAAGTGCATCGCGTATCCTATCAATATCATGACAAAAACCTTTGTGTACCCGCCTATCCATTGGAAGAATACCGCACCATGGAAAAAAGTAAATATCTGATGGAAGACATTCATAGCGGTATTTAGAGAATCGGCACGGAAGATAACTGCACCTACCAGGAGAAGGTGGAAGGTAATAAAAATCTGAAATACTTTTAGAAACTTAGTGCCCGAAAGATGGAGCTTATCGTAAATTGCCTTCCGGTATTTTATGGTAAGAATCGAGACGGCAAGATAAGTGCTGTGAACGAGACCGAAAACGACAAATGTCCAGTTAGCGCCATGCCATAGACCTACGGCAAGGAATGTAAGGAAAATAGCCGAGGCACTCCCCCAAACTCTAATTCTTCTAAACTTCATCTGGAGCGGCTTAAACATGTAATCGAGAAGCCAGGTGGACAAAGAGATGTGCCATCTTCTCCAGTAATCTGCAACGCTTGTTGCAATGAACGGAATATCGAAGTTGTCCATAAGCTTGTAGCCGAATAAGAGAGCAATACCGAGCGCCATATCTGTGTAACCTGAAAAGTCACAGTAAATCTGGAGAGCATAGGCATAAGTTGCCATAAGATTTTCAACACCGGTAAAATGAAGCGGCACTTGGAAAACGCGGTCAACAAAGTTCAATCCGATATAATCTGCAATTACATTCTTCTTGAACAAGCCGCACATAATTAAAAAAATTGCGCGACCAATATCTTCTTTAGAGACCCTCGGACCATCCTTTACCTGCGGCAGAAATGCAGCCGCACGGTCAATAGGACCGGCAAGTATATTCGGAAAGAAAAACATGTAGAGGCAAAAATCTCTTAGACTCTTAGTCGGTTCCTCTATTGTCCCGATATACAAATCAATAACGTAGCTCATCGCCTTAAATGTATAAAAGGAAATGCCGACCGGCAGCAATATATCGAGCGGCTGAAAATTGCCTGCATGAATATCATTCAGTATCTGAAGGAAGAAGTTTGTGTACTTAAAGTAAACCAGCAGCCCAAGATTAATCACGAGAACAAGAATGAACAATAATCTTCTAAACCAGGGCTTCTTTGCGTTGAAGATAAAACTTCCAAAGTAAAAATTTATAAAAGTAGAAAAGAAGAGCAGCAGGAAAAAGTATCCGGAGTTTTTATAATAAAAGAATATGGAGAAAAATATCAGAAAATAAATTTTCAGACTCTTATTTCGCCCGGCTAACCTGTAAACCAACAAGAGACCAAAAATAAGGAAGAGAAAAAAGCTCGATCCGAAGTAAAGGTGGTCATTCGGATCGTAGATAAACAACTGCCAAAATTTTTGAAAGTCTATGCTTGAAAACATTAAGTTTTCCCTTAGCTCTGGACTTTCGAATCAATAAGTCTTTGGAGTTCACCTATATTTTTTACGCGCAGGATTTCTAATCCCTTGAAATGGATGTTGTAATCTTTTTCAATAGCCAATATAACATTTATATGGTTAAAGGAATCCCAGCCTGGAACCTGGTTCGCGGTTGTTTCATCCTTTATATCAAAGTCGTCAAGGTTCAATTCCTTAAGAATAATTTTCTTTAGTCTTTCAGAGATCATTTTTTCCTCTAATTAATTTGTAAGAATTACTTTGAATTATTATAAGCATCTATTAAAGCGCGGGCAATCATATTGCCGATCTTTGCAGCGCCCTGCCATGAGGGATGCGTGTAATCCATAAGCGCCAACGGCGGATTAGCATTTACCCATGATTCCATGGAATTATATCCTCCCATTGCATCGAACAGGCTCCAGAAAGCCACACCGGTACGCGAGGCTATCTCCTGCTGAACTTTAAGTAATTTAGGAATGGCAGGATCGGTTACAAAACGGGTACCTCTCTTGATGCTTCTATCTCCAACGCCTATTACAAGAATGCTTGTTTGCGGGAACGCTTGTTTCAAATTATTAATTACTTTTACCATCTGGTTTGCGTACCAGTTATTCTCCGATGAACCGAAGCTTGTTTCGTTTGCACCGAATGACAAAATAATAAGCTTGTAGTTCATCAGTTTGCTGAACTGCTTGAAAGACGATTCGGCAATATCCTGGAACCCAAGACCTGTGTTGCCTCTCCATGGAAAATTATCAACGTAAACTCCGTTGCCGGATTCAAGGCTTACACCGTAAAAGTATGCCTGGTCCGCCATGGTAGCTGTAATTTTTATTGAACTCGCGCTCCCTCCCTGCGGCATCAACGTAAGCTCTTTTACGCCGCCGCCCGATTTTAGGCTGGCAGTTTGATCTCCGCCGTTGTTAAACGAATATTTAATTGAAGAACTCTTAGCATTACCGTAAAATAATTTTGCTTCCGTAAATGTTTTTAAATAGGGCATCCAGTTTGTAGTTGCATAGCTTACCCAGCTTCCTGCCTGAGGCAGACAGACAAAGCCGCTTATACCAAGAGGTATGTTTTGCGGGTTGCAGGTCAAGACAGAAATAGTCTGCCAGTTATTAGAGAAAGAAATTTAGGATGTCGTTCACAAAGTAATATCCTGTGAAGTAATTGATAAAAATCCGACGCCTGTACCGCCGAATTCCTTCTGCAAGTCCTGTCTTATATTTGCGGTTATAGCATCACCCTCAACGCCCGAATCTCCGTAGTGCGCAACCCTGATTTTTTCGCTGCCGGAATTCTTTAAGGCATCAAAAAAATATTTCATCTGCGCAAGGTTTCCTGAAATTGGGACGTTATTAAATTTAGGATCGCTGTATCCAGCAGGCGGATTGGGATTATCCTCAAAGCCGCTGCTCCTCTTAGAAGAAAATGCTTTACCTAACAAATCAATTGAAATATTTGCGGTAAGTGAGGCACTTTCAGCCTTAAGCTTATGCGAAAAGAATTTGAGACTTAATGAGTTGTCTTCAATCATGCCTGGCGAGTTATAACTTAGGAGCGAGTCCGGTTTAATGTCCATAAACAAATCGATCGGTTTTACAGTATAGCCGAAAATTGTTACGCCATTAATAAAATGTGATAATATAATTACAAATAAAATCGTGAGCCCAATTAATAGAACGGGTTTATTTATTTGGTTCTCTTGCATTATCAGAATGTCCTTCCAGGTTGTGTAATAATTTACCGCAAAAAATGTGAGCTTTAAAATTAAATAGCAACAAAACACAAAAATTATTTTTTGGTCGCTTTGTCGAAGACTTCAAATCCGGCATGAAACTTCAATTATTATACCATTTTATAAACCACGGTAAACTAAGTAAAGATCTTCTCAGGGAGGTAAAATATTGAGAATCCTATATCATTTTAAGATTTTTTCAATTTAGTTTGATGACTAAACTTGACAGTTTATGTATATAAAACTATTTTGCTTCTAACAATTTCACTCAATCAAAACTGAATCATTTTTTTGTTGTTCCACAAATTAACAGAGAAATCTTTAGCAATTTTTCATAGATAAAGTAGGATAATTCATAACAAAGTTCAATCCATGAATATAAAATTTGAATTTACAGGCAGAAGATTTGTAGTAACCGGTGCAACCTCCGGCATAGGTAAAAAGATAGCTGAAGATTTAATAAACTCAGGCGGAGTTATCCTTGCTATCGGCAGACGTGAAGAAAGACTAAACGAGCTAAAAGAAATTTATAAAGATAAAATCATTTCTGCACCGCTTGATGTAAATGACTTTGACGCACTTAAAAAGGCAATAGAAGACTTTGCCGCAGAAGGAAAGATACACGGCAGCGTACATTGCGCAGGCGTTAACAAATTTACTCCGCTCAGAGCCTTTAACTGGAAAGATGCAGAGCACATAATTAAAACAAGCCTGTTTGCCGGAATTGAGATGACAAAGATTATATCTTCCAAAAAGATTTCCGCAGAAAAGGGATCGCATGTTTTAATAGCATCGGTTGCAGGTTTAAAAGGAGAGACGGGCTTTACTGCTTATTCCGCTGCAAAGAGTGCAGTTATAGGAGCAGTACGTACAATGGCTCTTGAACTTGCGATCAAAGACATCAGAGTAAATGCCATCACTCCCGGTTGGATACCAACGGAACTAACCGACCGGATAGACGCACGCTATCCCGGACATATCGATACTATAAAGCTTGAACATCCTCTCGGAATTGGAAGCGTTGAGGACGTCTCTAACCTGGCTATGTTCCTGCTTAGTGATGAAGCCAAGTGGATTACAGGCTCAAATATAGTTATAGACGGAGGCTATTCAATCAAATAAGATTATGACCTTTTTGATTTTCGAATAACATAAGCAATATAGGAACCGACTACTACTGCCCCTGCCGAAAAACTAAACATTGCTACCGAACTGAGAACAATTGTTTGTAAACTCATCTTAATCTCCAGCAAAAAAAATTATTTAGCAAAGGGTCATCCGCTCTCAATCCTAATCGTCGGGTTGAGAGCGGACAGGAGTTAGTGTTATTTGAGTAAGAGCATCTTCTTAACTGCAACATGGCTTCCGGCAATAACCCTGTAGATATAGGCACCGCTGGCAACATGTTCGCCAAAATTATTATCTCCGTTCCATTGTACATCGTACGACCCTGCAGATTTTTCCGAACTAACCAGTGTCTTTACTTCCCTGCCGAGCATATCGTATATCTTAATTGAAACAAAGGACGATTTTGGAATATTGTAGTTAATTATTGTACTTGGGTTAAAAGGATTCGGATAATTCTGTGCCACGGAAAATTCCTTAGGAACAACATTACTCGATTCAACTGAAGTCACGCCAAAATTATACGAAGGTCCTGCTTGTTCCTTTCCTCCGTTAATACTGTAAGAAGTAGTAATGCCACCGGACTGCGGAACTCCGTTGGTAAAGCGAAGAACTATTTCGCCAGGTAGAATATTTCCGCTTGCCTGAGTTTTGGTAACGTAGACAAACCTGACAACTCCGTTGGAAACTTTTTGGGCATCCAGCATATCTCCGTTATTCAGCTTAAGGCGTGCGAATGTTTGATAATTTAATTCTGCCGAATTATATCTCAAGGTTACATCAAGGGTCTGAACTCCGGTTGCATTATTTACCTGAATAGGCAGGTACAACAACTGATTGTCTCCGACCGATGCATTTGAGAAATGCAATGCAGCAGTAACAATATTCGGAGACGGCGATGATGGCCAGGAACCGGTAGTTACGTATTGTAATATATAAAGAATATCATTTGCTGTAAGTTGAGAGGTATCCGGCACCGTAGTAGAAGGATCGCCGCTGCTCAAATCAGCATCTGCATTCTGTCTTGCTAAATTGGATAACGTACTGAGAGTTCCTCCGGTAATCTTATTCTGTAAGAGGAATGCATCATCAATTGTAACCGCTCCGTCAAGATTTACATCACCTCGCATGTAAGTGGTATTGATATGCGTATAGGTAACAGTTCCCGCAAAGGAGCCCGAACTGCCGAAGATTGGACTACTGCCCGCCAGGAAGTCGGCATAATTACCGGTTATCGATGTAGAGCCTGCGTTATTATCCTTAATTGTAAAGACTAAATTAAACAACAAACCGCTGGAATCGATAGGAGTTAAGCCAATACCGGCAAAGCTAATTGTACCGGGTGAAGTTTCGCTAAAGAAGATCGTCCATCCTTCGTCATTAATTAAAGTGCCTAAGCCGTAAGTTGCATTCTGGAATGACAACTTTGTCGTATCATACGAAAACTTACCCTGGAAGGTGTTAAAGCTGTTCCCGTTACTGCTGATATAAAATGGCATTGTAAAAGTAGCACCGGTTACCGAGACAACATTTGTAAAATACAAGCCCGCTGTGCCGGTATTCCAGGGATTATAATTAACATAGAAGCTTACAGAATCACCGAGACCGCCAGGGTTTGTAGAAATGCTCGGACCGGTTGCGTCCCCCCACCAGTTTTCGGTTGCATCTACGGTGTTAGCGGTATCTGTATTTACTACGCCGTAAACCATATGTTCAAAGCTGTTGTTATTTATGTGCAGGGTACCTGCAGATATATTAGTATTATCAACATTTACTCCGACTGCATCAGAAGGGCTCTTATGATCCGTTAAATAGCTAATAGTATTTTTCTGAACGGAAGCTTTATAAGTATTTCCTTCCAATCCTATACCGTGAGCCCACAACCCTTCAAGCTTACTTATGGTATTACCCGTTACAGTAAGATACGGAGATACATGATTGACGAGTATACCGTAAGCACCCGCGCCGCCATTACTAGCAGGAGCCCAAGGTGCTACTGAAGCATACACCTTACTTATATTGTTATTCTCAATAGTAACGTAACTTATTTTTCCGCTTCCAGAGCTATTACCAATGTAAATACCTTTAGCACTGCTGCCGCTGTTCCCGGCTCCATATCCTAAGCTTGTGCTGCCGATATTTCTTATTGTATTACCAGAGAGTGTAATTGTCGAAATGTTTGTTGAAGAACTTATAATTGATATAGCTTGTGCAGAGCCGCTGGATAAAGTAGTTCCAATACTGTCTATAATATTATTTTCTATAGTCAGATTGTTCACAGCATTAGCATAAATCCCTGTATTTGCCGAAGGATTCATTATTGTAAAACCGTTGATTGTCACTCCATCGCTTGTAACCCCGACCATGCCGTTTATTGTGTCGGCATTTGAAGGTGAGAAAAGTGTTATCGCTTTCGATATAGTTAAATTCTCTACATTTTTACCGGTGTCAACATTTACGGTATCACCGGCAATGGCTGCGTTAATTCCATTTTGAATGGATGTGTTGGTTCCGCTGTTACTTACGTACAGGTTATTTTGCTTAAATGTAACAAGCCCTTCGCTTGTATTATCCATCTTATGATCAATCTTATTCTCTATTGAAAATAGCTGTGAAAGAGTTGCGCTGGCAGGATTAACGCCGTTGAAAGTATTATTGCTGGAAGCATTAATATTAGCGCCGCTTACCGCCGAAATATACAATTGGATATTGGACCCGAAGGTACAGTTTGAAATTGCTGAAATATTTGCGTCTGTTGTTCCGTAGGTAAGAATTGCACATGAATAGTTATCCACGGTTGTAGCTGTATCTAAGTCAAAACCTGAAAATGAAGTACTATTTACAGTGCCAATTACTTTACCTCCTCCTTCGTTCCATGTCAATAATCCATTTTGTGCAATAGCTGTAGTAGCGCCTGCACCATTAATTGCACATCCGTTAACGGTTAAATAAATAACTCCCGGACCACTTGTAGAAACAATGCCAGTATTGTTATAACAGTTACCGTCTTCTGCATCAATACCGTTTTTCTGAAAACCGCTTATTACAGTGCTAGAAACAGACAAATTAGTTGTATCACCGGTTCCGGCATCAACGGCAATACCTTGTCCAGATTGTATTCCATTAATTGTGTAGGTTCCCATAATCTTACAATTTGCAATCGAACCCGTTGATGAATTCCAGAAAATAATAGCATCTGCTCCGCCGCTTCCAACAGCAGTTGAGCCGCTCTTAATAGTTAAATCTTCTATTACAATAGTTGAAGAACTATCAACAAAAGCAGCAGCTAAAGTATGTTGGACATATTTATGCGCTATACCTGTTGCAATGAGAGTTGATGGATCTATGATTACGCTATCGGCTCCGCTGCCTTTTATAGTTAAATTCGATTTTTTGTATATAGAAAAGCTATCGTAAGTACCCGTAGCTACATTTATTGTTTTACCGGCACCGACCTGACTAATTGCATATTGAATTGTTTTCCATGCGCCTGCTCCTTTCGAAGATCCATGTGAAGGATCATCGGTTCCTAATGTGCCATCGACGTAATAATTATTACTTACGCTAAACGCAGCAGTAATAGTCTGGTTGGAGCTTACACTTGCGAATTGGTAGCTTTGTCCCGACGAATCAGTAACGGGGATATTAGTAGAGCCGTTAATAGTTATGGAAGAAATTTGATAGCCTCCATTCGGCGTAATGGTAAAAGTTGGGGTATCTCCATAGTTGACGGTTAAAACATTTCCAACAATTCCGCTCGCAGTTACGGTGCCATTTGTAACTGCTGGCGTTACCGTAATTGTAAAAGTATTTATACTGAAATAGGCTGAAATTGTATGATTAGCTGAAACGTTTACAAACGTATACGTCGTCAAAGAATCAACTTTGGCACCGTCTACGAGAACGCTATCTGTACGATACCCGTTATTTGGAGTAATCGTAAACTGTTGGGAACTGCCGCTGCTGACTAATACGGTACCAGCCGGTGCTATGTTTCCATGAGCGCCTGATGTTACAAAAACAGTATCATACGTTACAGTAGAAGTTATGCTTGACGCGGTGCCAAACCAACCCGATGACCATGCTGATGAATCAGATCCTGATTCGAGCCTGACCCTCCAGTAATATGTAGTGGAAGCAGAGACTACAAAGCCGCTGTAATTTTCTGCGCCCAAACCGGAAACGTCGAGCATAGTTGTTGCAAATGTTGAACTTGTAGAAACCTGTAAATGGTAAGTTTCTCCTGCAGGAGGTAAGGAGGTATCGCCTAAAGCATACTCCCAGGTTAGTTCAACCGGGCTTGTACTTACCAAAGGATTAAAGTTTGGAGATAACAGCCACGGAGCTTGTAAACTCTGAGCTTTTACAGGAACTGTTAGGAATATCCCTATAAAAACTGCAAGCAACAAGGTCGAAAGGTAGAACTTTACTTTCATTTTAGCCCTCACAAATATAAGTGAATAAAAAGTTAACGGAAGCCGACCAACAATGATTTACGCCGATATAAGACCTAAGTATAAGTCTGTTTTGTTCAATCAAAATCAGAATGAAGTACAAAAACATTCTTGCTATTATCTATACCTGCACTCAAAGTACTTTTAATCAGCCTCTGTATTTATTAAAATTTATTTTTGTCCGCGAATAAAAAATTTTCGAGATGTTCTCTATCAATATGGATTAGGAAAACAAATAGTATTAGCATAAGCAGTGTCCTAATTAAATATGAACGCTTTTTTGATAGAATTAAAAATAGAAATTTAATTTTTGCTTAATTAACCGTTTAAATTTGCTAAAATGTAACCGTTTACTTTATAAGAATTCTATACTAAGCAAATAAAAACGACCAAAGGTAAAAAATCATCGATAAATGGAAAGTATTTTAACAAATACATTTCACGCCCCAACCGGCAACATCATGAGTTTCTAAGCATAACAATAATGTCACTCATAAACTATAAGTATGGTCTGTAAATAGCAATAATTTAGGCAAAAAATTATTGCTATTTAATGAAGAGTTGATGTGTATCAAACGATGCTTTATTTACATCGCGAGATGCATTGAAGTTGTTGAAGGCTAAAACATGACGGCAAGTCCTCACGGTAAGACACATATCCGAAAGTAAAAAAAATAGTTGAAGAACAGAGATAGGTTTATAATTATCAGAAACCTCAACTAGTTAAAATGGATTATTAATCGTTTAAAAGATTTAATGGGAACTTCATTAAACGGAAAAGAAAAAGTTTTTGAAAGGCGGTGCTTTTACTGACGGGAGTCTGTTACTAAAATTAAGGCTGCAGTCACCATATCGAATTAAACATACAAAGAATTTATGTTACAAAATCTTCGTCCTTTATTAAGCCTACATAAAAATTCCGGAGTTTGATTGGATCTTGATTTCAAAGAATAAATCGGTAGCTTAACAATCACATAAAAAAAATTTCTTAAATTTTAAATTTGCAATCTTAATAAGAATAATATAAATTTACTCTGACTCTTTCAAAAGGTTCTCCCCTGCCTTTTGAGCTAAAAGAGTTAAAGCCCGTGGTCGCCCGATCACTGGGCTTTTTTATTTTTATTACTCTTAACGCAATTCCTATCAGCAGCCAGAATTCGTTACCCCACAGCAAAGAAAAGCATTGACAAGAGAATAAAAAACGTGTACAGGACAACCCAACCGAGAGTGATAAGTCCCAAAAACAATACAACGTCATAGTCGATGAAGAACGATTTAACTCTTATCCAGAACATTTCTGCCCCATCCTATTTTTATGAAAAAATTCTTATTTAAAAAGGCAATATGCATACCATATTGTTAGAGACATTATAATAGTGTATTCCGGGAAGTTTAATTTGCAGCTATGAGAAGTATTGATTTTAATTTTCCAGAATATAAGAATGGAAGTTCAAATCTGATTCACTGCTTCTCCTAAAAAAGGTTTTAAGCGTTGCAACATCATTTCTTTATTTTACTCTTGGTATGCTTAGATAAACGGTGAACGGTTAATAAAGCCCTTATTCGAATTTAAGTTTAGGCGATGCATCAGAATATGATTGTGAACGTGGATCCCTTCCCTTTTTCTGATGTAACTTTAAGAGAAGCGCCCAGCAAGTCTAAATATTTTTTTACAATGGCAAGCCCAAGCCCCACGCCTTCATATTTTCTTGAGAAGCCAGTATCTTCCTGACTGAATGGCTTGAACATTTTTAAAAGATAATCCGGCGATATTCCAATGCCGGTATCTCGAACATCTACGCATAAGCTTTTGCAGGCATCGTTATAAATAATAATATCAACCTGTCCTTCAGTGGTGTATTTAATTGCGTTGTCAATCAAGTTCCGGAATACATGGGTTAACACAAATTCATCAGAGTATAAAACCGGCTCATCCGACTTTTTTGATAACGCTATTTTTATATTCTTACCGTTTGTACTGTTCTGGTATTCGTGGACTAAATTTAAAAGCAAAAAATAAAGATCGACTTCATCGGTGTTCATCCCCGTTTTGCCTGTTTGGATCATGGACATGTTAAGTATTAAGTCGATTGTCCTGATAAGTCTTCTTCCGGCTAACTCAATCGACTTAAAAGCCGAGTTCCATTCATAGGGCATTTTATCATTGAGTTCTTCTTTTAACAAAGCACTATAGCTCAACATAACATTTACCGGAGTACGGATTTCATGAGACATCTGAGCAAGGAATTCCGACTTCAGGCGATCTGACTCCTCAGCTCTTTCTTTCGCTTCTTTCAACTCTATTTCAGCAAGCTTTCTCTTGGTTATGTCCTGAAAATAGCCATTAATTTCAACAAGTTCACCGTTGTTGTCAAAAGTACCCCAGGCATCCTCAATAACATAAATCAACCGCCCGTCGTATGTCTTCATTTCCAATTCAATCCCTTGTACGCTTTTATCCTTTTTTATCTTCTCCAGGAACAGAAATCTTGATTCGGTATTAGAATGAAGGTTTGCAGCGCTATAGCTTTTTACAGCCTCTACCGAAGGGAAGCCGAATATTCTAAGGAAAGAAGAGTTGCAGTCCAAAATCCTTCCTTCCGGTGTTGAAATATAATCGCCCGCCAGATCCTGTTCAAAAAAGCGGCGGTATTTCTCTTCACTTTCTTTCAATGCATCAACTGCGGCTTTGTGATTTTCTTTCATCCTAAGTGAAGAAATTCCATACGAAACATCATCTGAGAGTTCTTTTAATAATTCGAGTTCATCTTTATTAAAAGAATCGGCAGTACAGCTATAAATGCTTATTACCCCAAGAAAACTTTCGTTATTAATCAAAGGCATTAGTGCAGCCGAATTAAATCCGCGTTTAAGAGCTTCTGCTTTCCAGGGTGAAGACCCGGCATCGTTTTTAATATCCTTTAATGTAACCGGTACTTTTTCATTAATTACACTCGACAGCGGCGGAATAATATTTCTACCTGCTTCCTGTCGTCCCAAAATAATATCAAGATATCCTTGCTCATGTCCGTAAAATGAAACTGGTTGAATACACCCGTTAATGTCAAGAAGCCCGACCCATACAAAATAATACCCGCCTGTTTCAATTATAAATTCACATATTTGGTCAAGTAATTCTTTTTCCGAATTTGAGTGGACAAGAGCACCGTTGCAGTCGCTGATTGTTTTAAGCGCTTTATTTACCCTTCCCAATTCAATTTCACTTTTCTTATTATCCGAGCTGTCGCTAATCTCAGCTATAAAGTATTCAATCTTTCCTAATTCATCTTTAACTGGTGTAATCGTCTCCATTACGGTATAAAGGCTCCCGTCTTTTTTCCTTTCTATCAATTCGCCTTTCCAAACTTCTCCGCGTAAAATTGTTTCCCATAAATTTTTATAACAGGAATTTTTGTTCTTCCCGGAGTTAAGCAGCCTCGGATTTCTTCCAACCGTCTCATCTTTTTTATACCCTGTAACGTCGCAAAACGTTTTATTCACCCAGATTATTTCGCCTCTAAGATTCGTGATCATAATGCTGTTTAGGGAAACATCGACGGCGGACTTAAACATTCGAAGAGTATCGGCACCCGATTTTTCTTTTACAATTTCATTCCAAACTGCGGCTACCTGCCGTACTTTACCTGCAGAGTCATAAATAGGGAACATCGTAATAGTAAAGGTCCCGGAATCGTTTCGTTGAATTCCATACTGCTTAGGGAATTTATTAAAATTTATTTCAACGTTTGGAAGGCAGATACTTTCGCCCGCAAAAGCAGCTTTTATTTCTTCCGGGTCAAGAATAATAACCGAACTGTCGTGCAAAATATTCAGCTTATTGACAATCAATTCTTCGGAAGGGATTCTGCATGTTTCCAGGAAAGCTCTGTTAATAGAGACTAAAGTGCCGTTCGAATCGAATGTAGCAAATGGAAAAGGGAGCTGATAGAAGAGTCTCCTATGCTCTAATTCAAATTCGGAATATGATTCTTTCAGCTTCCTTAATTGGACCTGCTCTTGTCTAAGAATGGTGACTTCATCGTGCAGCTTTTTAAGCTGCCCGTTAAGCCATTTAATGTCCTTATCGTCTTTCATTGAAAGTTAGTAGCAAATTATTATAGACTTTTCCTATCTGATAAATTTATATAATATGATAACCGATATTCTTAATTACAATATACACAAGTATAATTTTAAATTAAAAATTAATTCTTGATTAAAAAAAATTAATCCGGTGGATATTTATTTATTTACTGTAGTATTTTTGCCTCCCGGATTTTAAGGATTTGGGCAAATCTGCCCGGCAGATAAATAGTAAGATAAATTCTTAGATCAGGTTATGCTCTAAAGCGTAGCGGACTATATCGGCTGTGGATTTTATATTTAGCTTCTCAGAAAGCCTGGCACGATATGTTGATACTGTATTTATGCTTAGAGAAAGCTCCGAGGCAATGCCGCTTATTTTCTTTCCCGACGCAATCATTTTCATTACTTCAAATTCGCGTTCCGATAGCCTCTCATGTGGAGAATTATAGCTTGAGTCTATCGCTCTAAGAGAAATTCTTTCGGACAATTTCGATTCAATATATTTAGTACCGCTCATGATCTTATTTATCCCTATGACCAGGTCTTCTATGGAAGTCTGCTCGCTCAGGAATGCCGAGGCACCGGCTTTTAAAGTTTTAATTGCAAAGCGTTCGGTAGAAATTGCCCCAAGCACAAGTATTTTAGTCTGCGGATATTTGGAATGTAGTTCATATATTAAATCCAGGTCGTTTTTATTCGGATAAAAAATGTTGTAGATAATAATGTCAACGGTCATCCTTTTCAGAATTGACGATATATTCTCAGTGGCAGCCGTTATTTCAACTACGTTAAAATCGGCTTGCTCATCGAATACTTTTAGCAGTCCCTCCTTAATTAACTCATGGTTTACTGCAATTAAAATCCGCATATTTATTCCTCATTAAAATAAATGAAACTTGAAAGAAGCATAAATCTTTTTACAAAGAAAATGTTTATTCCTTATATGGTAAAAATTATTATTAGAATTCCGCATCAAAATTTACGATTCTTAATCCAAATTTTCTGTAGTAATTCCTTTGGTGAAGCAGTCATATTTAACGCTACAGAAAATTAAGTTTTCTCCCTATTTCCAATTTAAATCTCCTTAGGAAGGTTTTTCATATTCGCACGGAAATATAGCTAAATCTCAGGCATCCTTTGCTTCAACTACCGACGAAAGAATTTTTGCAATAGTAATTATAAAGTTTTTATCTGCTTCGGAATACTCACATTGTGTAAGATATACACTTATTATCCCGTAATTAGCTTGTCTAACTTTCAAAGGTACACAAAGCACCATAATTACAATTTCATCCTTCATCTCATCGTAGAAATAAAATTTTTGGTCCCCTTTGAGATCAGCACAGAAAAATTGTTCATCGCTTTTAAGAGCAAAGCCCTCAACGGTATTTAACTTCATATCTACTTCCAATGTTCCGTCCCTCTTGTTGTCCTGATCAGAAGAAGCAATCAATATCATTTTATTCTTGACGGCATCGAATTTAAACAGATTGCTGCGCCGGGCGCCTGGTATAGTCGCTGCAAGCTTAACGCCAAGCAGTAGAGCCCTGTCAATATCATTCTCCTTAATTGCTGCAAGACTAAAGTCCATCAGTAAAGTCTGCCGCTGATGCAAGTCTTCAAGTTCCTCGCTCTTCTTCCTTCTCAATTTTGTTTCCACTTCAAGCTCGGTGTTGGAAACATTCAGCTCATCCTTCTGCTCATGAGTCTTTCTATTAAGTTTGATATTTGCAATATTTGCTTCGCGGTAAAGCCTTGCGTTCTCTATTGCCGAAGCAGCACGACCTGCAATGTCTTCAGCAAATAGCAAATCCGGGTTTGAATAATGGAAGTCGGGTTTTGTTGAAATAAAACTTATTACTCCAAGCACTTGTTCTCTAAGCTTAAGCGGGACAATCATTGCAGATTTAACTCCGAATTCTTTTATGAAATGCAAATACTCGTCCTTGTGTATTGAAGCCGATACTATAGATTCTTCTATCGAAGAATAAAATTCGGATCTGCCGGTTCTTGCTACATAGTAAACTCTTCTAAACGAATCCAGATAGTGTTTATATTTTTTCTCAAGCTCGTTGGCAATTTCAATTTTCTGAGGATCTTTATGTGAAATTGCAGCATGCTTAAGGCTGCCGTCTTCCTGGAGGAGATCGATTACACACCAGTCTGCTAACTCAGGAGTAAGCAGATTTGCTACAGCAGATAAAGTCTTATGATAATCCAAAGAAGAATTGAAAATACCGCTTGCCTCGGCAAGGAACGAAAGTCTCTTCCGGCTCTCGTCTGCCCGAAGTTGATTTTTATGAGACAGATTAAGTGAGCCGGCAAGTTCATTCTCGACAGCCTTGCGCTCCACAGCGGCGGCAATAATATTGGATATTGCCTGAAGGAAATGTGAATCATCCCAGGTAAACGTTTTTGCTTTTGCTGAATGAGCGCCGAGTACGCCAAATGGTTTGTTCCGACCATGAATTAAAACGGTAATACCCGAAATAACATTATGTTCCTTTAGAAGCTTGGAAGCATTAAATCTCTTTTCCGTAAGATAGTTTTCACAAATAACCGGCTGGCTGGACAGCAGGGTAAATCCCGCATGCGAATCCTGCCCCGTTTTCAGTTTAGTTTTTCCGACCGAACCTTCCGTCCATCCAACTCCTGAAGTTAAAACAAATGAATCGCCATCCGGAAGCAGTTCCAGGACTTCGCAGAACTCCAGGTCAAGGGTCTTGGTTGCAATCTCCGCCGCCTTATTGAGCAGTTTATTAATTTCCATTCCCGATAACGCATCCAGTCCAAAATCGGCAATTGCTGCCTGCTGCAATATTTTTGAATTCAGTTCTTTCTCAATTTTTTTCCGGCTCGAAATATTTCTGATAACCTCGATAAATGCCTTTGGCTTTCCTTCCGCATCCTGACCTATAGAAGTATTTACCTCGGCAGGAAATTTAGCTCCGTTCTTTTGAATTAAAGTGTATTCAACATTCCTCGTTCTTCCGGTTTCAATTATATTGTGTTCATTTTCTATAGCATGTTCCTGGTCTTCGGCAGCAATAAAAGCATACATATTGTGTCCTATCATCTCATCAATAGAGCCGAAGCCGAAAAGCTCAGCCGTCTGCTGGTTACAGAAAATGATCTTGCCGCTTAAATCGGTGTATGAGATCGAGTCAGGCGAGATTTCAACAAGAGTCCTGTAAAGACTTTCACTTTCTCTAAGAGCAGGCTCTGACTGTTTGCGCTCAATAAAATCACCGATTTGTTTTCCTAACGAATCAAGCATGTCAAGCAGTTCGTTATCCGGCTCTGTAATATCGTCCTTATAAAATGCAACTACTCCAATTACTTTCTTTTTACAGACGACGGGGAAAGCCAGCGCAGTATGGAGCCTTAATTTAGCGGCTAAAGCAGCCCTCGGAAAAAATTGATCGCTTACCGCCTGAGTACTCCAGATCGGCTTCATGCTTTCCCAGACCTGCCCTTGCAGGCTTACACCGGGACCAAACTTGCACTTCCTGCTTATCTCGATAAATTCTTTTGCCTGGATTTCCTGCTTATGCCAGTTCGCTTCAAGATGAAGAAGGTTCGTCTTATAATCAGCCAGCCAGAACTCTCCGATAAGCCAGTCAACGCCTTCGCAAATGGCTTGAATGATTTTTGGAGCCGCCTCTGCCAGGCTTTTCGATTCAGCAAGTACACGGGTTACTTCAAACTGCGATGCCAGCCGCCGTTCAATTCTTTTAAATTCGGAAACATCCTGCGCCACTCCCCTAACTTTTAGAGGTTTTCGGTTTGAGTCCAATAAAAATTCGCCTATGCCGTGGATGTATCTTATAACTTTATTCGGCAGAATAATACGATGATCAACTCTGAACGGCTGGTAATTTATTAATGAAGCGTCAATAATCTTGCGGACGTCCTTCCGGTCTTCATGATAAATGCATTCGAAATAATTTTCAAATGTTGCCTCCCACTCAGATTTCTTTCTTCCGTAAATTTTATAAAGCTCGTCAGACCATTCGAGCTTGCCGGAGACTAAATCCCATTCCCAATAACCAAGGTTTGCAATCTGCTGCGCAAGTGTAAGCTGCTGCTCTTTCAGCATGCGTTCGGCTTCAAGTAATTTCTGCCTGGTAATGTCCCTCGCAATGGCGGAGGCACCGGAAACCTTTCCATTCTCATCACGTATCGGCGATATTGTTAGAGAAACGTTTACGATTTTGCCGTCTTTTCTTAGTCTCGTCGTTTCATAGCGCTCAATCCGCTCGCCGCTGCTTAGTTTCTTTAATATTTCCGATAATTCGTTTTTCCGTTCGGGAGGAAAAATTTTTATTATTGACTGTCCAATCATCTCGCCGGACGAATATCCATACAGTCTCTCGGCAGCCTTATTCCAGCTTGTTATTATGCCCTCAAGAGTCTTGCTTAAAATTGCATCCTCCGATGATTCGATAATCGCCGCAAACATTTTATTGAGGTTGTCGCTATTCATGTTTTCTTTTTAATAATCTTCAAAGTTAAAATTAGCAAAGAATAACTTTTCCGTACAGGTGAAGATTGTCAATTACTTTTTAAATGTCAATAATTTTAGTTAAGTTCGAACCTAAAATTTCGGTTTTTATTTTATGAAATTAATTTTAACTGCTGCAGGTATATTTTTAATCTTTTTCAGTTCGGCATTCTCTCAGGTTGAAAGCCACCGGTGGAAGTCGGTTAGCGATAACGCGAAAATAAAAGTTTGGTATGACGAATCATTTATGGATACGCTTCACACAGGACTATTCAACGTATGGATACTTAAAATGTACGACCCTCCGCTCGAGTTCCAGGAAATAAAGGGAAGAGTCTTCCGCTCGCAGATACTATACGCAGTTAACCTAAATATGATGAGGTACGGAATGCTGAAGGCAAATTATTACGGTACAAACAACAAACTGATTTACAATTTCGACTATCCGATAAATGACTACCCCGACAGCCTGAAATATACTTATCCTGTTGATGATAATAACATATTAACAAAGATAATCGAGCAAATCAGGAAAAAAATTTCATCCGAATCCGGTGTAACTGAATGATGGAAAACTTTGAGAAATATGTAATCGTTAGACCTTCCTCTATTCACGGCTTCGGAATTTTTACTACCTCAGATATTCCCGAAGGAAGCGAAATACTTCCGATAATCGGCGAAGTCATTTCCGAAGAAGAATGCGTCCGGCGGGAAGAATTGGGCAATGTTTATATTTTTTGGAATGAAGACAGCTATATAGATACAACCGACACTGATAAGATCAAATACATAAACCACAATTGCGATTTTAACTGTGATGTTCTTGATGGAGTCGACAATAGCTTAAGATTGGTTGCATATAGAGATATTGCGGCAGGCGAAGAACTTACTATTGACTACGGCTACGAAGAAATTTATAAAGAATGCCGCTGTGCGCTCTGCGCTTAAAATTCCGGTAAGTAAATACGGCTGCGGTAAATGTTATTTAGACTTCCCTGCTTTCGGCAATTTCTTTTAAGATGCCTTTAAGAAGATCGTAAAACTTCACCACTGTTTTAATTTCTACTTTTTCATCCGGGGAATGCGCGCCGGTAATAGTCGGTCCGAAAGAAATCATATCAAGCCCCGGGTTTCTTTCCCCAAGTATACCGCACTCGAGACCGGCATGAATAGCCTTTATTTCAGGCTTTTGCCGGAACAAATTCATAAAAACTTTTTCAGACAACTTTAAAATTTCAGAGTCCAGGTCCGGCTTCCAGCCCGGATAGCCGTCTGTGTGGTCAAAAGCAGCACCAGCTAATTTGAAAACCGAAGCTGCGCTTGCTGCAATATATTTTTTAGCGCTTTCTATTGAGCTTCGTTGACTGGTCCCTACTGTCAGTATTTCATCCTCAAAAACAACAGTCGCAAGATTAGTTGATGTTTCAACAAGTCCGTCAATTTCTTTGCTCATGGAAATTACTCCGTGAGGAACTGCCAAAAGAGTGTCGATAATTTTTTCTTTAAAGGTATCCGAGAATATTTTAGCCGGTGAGGAAAAAGACTTTTTAAATCCGATTTTAATCCCGCCGTCGGAAGCTTTGAATTCATTAATTAATCTTTGTTCAAATTCCCTGATAATTTTTTCCGCTGCGGGAAATGACTTTGAGTTCATCAAAAGAATAGCCTCCGCTTCTCTCGGTATAGCGTTCCTTTTACTTCCGCCCGAGATTGCTGCTAAGTCAAACTCAACCGTCTCTAATTCTTTAATCGATCTTGCAAGAAGCTTAATTGCATTTGCTCTTCCGGCATCAATTTCAGACCCGGAATGTCCGCCTTTCAATCCTGTTACAGTTAATTCAAAAGCTTCTCTGCCCGGCAAAGCATCGCCGTACTCAACATGGAAAAAGCCGGCTGTATCAACGCCGCCTGCACAACCGATATAGAAAGTTCCGTCTTCCTCTGAATCCAAATTCAATAAGATTTTCCCCGATATAAATCCGGCTTCCAGATTATCCGCTCCGGTAAGACCGGTCTCTTCATCAACTGTTAAAAGTATTTCAACAGGTCCATGTATAACTTCTTTATCGCTGATTATTGCAAGTGCGGCGGCAACCCCAATACCGTTATCACTGCCGAGAGTTGTGCCGTCGGCAGTTATCCAGCCGTCTTCGCGCTTTAATTTGATGGGGTCATTGTCAAAATCGTGCTGAACAACTTTGTTCTTTTCGCATACCATATCAACATGTCCCTGAAGTACCGTTACCCGGCTGTTCTCATAACCTTTAGTGGCAGGGATGAAAATTAAAATGTTCCCGACTTTATCCTGTTTGAACTTTACATCAAGCCTCCCGCAAAGATTCTTAATGTGTTCGAGAATCTTACCTTCCTTCTTTGAAGGACGCGGCACTCTTGTAATCTCATAAAATCTTTGCCATAAAATCCCCGGTTCTAATCCTTGAATAACTTGTTCAGACATTTTAACCTCCGCTAAGATTTATGATTAAATATTGAGAGACATTTTAATCGATTTATGGATAAGCTTAAACCAATCGGTCAGGAATATATTTTTTCTATTTCCTTAACGCCATAATTTTGAGGCTACGATTCCTGCACTGCCTCTTTCTGTTTAGCTGCAAGCCGCGCATTCTTTCTATCCATCTCGGTCAAATATTTTTTTCTGATCCTAATATTTTCGGGAGTAACTTCTACATACTCGTCATCCGTAATCCACTCGATTGCCTGTTCAAGATTAAGTAGAGTCGGCGGCTCAAGCCTGATTGCTTCATCTGCGCCCGAAGCGCGCATATTAGTAAGCTGTTTAGTCTTTGTAACATTTACATACATGTCATTCGCACGGGAATTTTCACCAACGACCATTCCCTCATAAACTTTTGTTCCCGGCTCTATAAAAAATACGGAGCGTTCCTGTAGCTTAAACATCGCATAGGACGAAGCGACGCCGCCTTCCATAGCCGCCATAGCTCCGCGCTGGCGGTGAGCTATATCGCCTTTATAAGGCTCATATCCCTCGAAGTTATGATGGAGAATTCCTGTACCCTTTGTATCGGTCATGAATTCCGCTCTGTAACCGATCAGTCCTCTGGAAGGAATAATAAATTCAAGCCTGGTATTTTCATTGAATGTCAGCATATTTTTCATTTCGGCTTTTCTCTTACCGAGCTTTTCAATGACAACGCCGACAAACTCTTCCGGCACATCAATAATTACGTGCTCTACCGGCTCGCAAAGTACATCGTCTATCTTTTTCATTATTACCTGCGGCTTGCTAAGCTGAAGCTCATATCCTTCACGCCGCATATTCTCTACTAAAATTGCAAGGTGAAGCTCACCTCTACCGCTTACTTTAAATGAGTCCGGCGAATCCGTCATTTCAACTCTAAGGCTCACATTGGATTTTAGTTCTTTGGAAAGTCTTTCGCTTAAATTTCTTGTCGTTACATATTTCCCTTCCGTACCGGCAAACGGAGAATTGTTAACAATAAAATTCATCGTTATTGTAGGCTCGTCTATTGCTACAAAGGGAAGCCTTTCCGGTAATGAAGGATCGGTAATTGTATCGCCGATATCAACATCATCGAACCCTGCTACCGCAGCAATATCACCTGCACTAACCTCGTCAACTTCTGTCCTCTTTATGTTTTCGAAAGCATAAAGCCTGGTAATTTTCGTATTAATCTTTTCATCTTCTTTGGAAATAAGCAGCACACTGTCGCCAATGTGAACCACACCGCTGTGAACGCGTCCGATACCAATCCTGCCAAGATAGTCGTTATAGTCAATAGCCGAGATCAGCATCCTGAAGGTATCTTCCGAATTAGCTTCCGGCGGCGGAACATTCTTAATAATTGTATCAAAAAGCGGAATAAGATTTTTACCTTCATCCTCAAGATTATTTTTAGCAACACCTTCCTTTGCTACTGCAAAAATAAAGGGAAAGTCAAGCTGATCTTCAGACGCTCCAAGGGACACAAACAAATCAAATACCTCGTTTAGAACCTCATTCGGTCGGGCATCTTTTCGGTCTATCTTATTTATAACAACAATCGGTTTAAGTCCTAAATCCAGAGACTTCTTTAATACAAACTTTGTCTGCGGCAGCGGACCTTCGGCAGCATCAACAAGAAGCAGTACGCCATCTACCATCTTTAATGTCCGTTCTACTTCACCACCAAAATCGGCGTGACCAGGCGTATCAATAATATTGATCTTTATGTCTTTATATTTTACACTCAAATTTTTTGCAAGGATAGTAATCCCTCGCTCCCGTTCAAGGGCATTCGAATCCATCACCCGCTTTTCAACATGCTGATTTGCACGCCAAGCCCCTGTCTGTTTTAACATGTGATCTACTAAAGTTGTCTTTCCATGGTCAACGTGAGCAATAATAGCTATATTCCGTATATCGTTTCTTACTTTTTTCAAATCTAACCTAACTTAATTTTAAAATGAGACCACAAATATAGACATATCAATAGGCACTTACAATGCAAGTAATTGGATATACCGCCTTTACTTGAGCAAGCTTTCTGAAAAAATTAGATGTGATATCAGGCTTTCTCCTTTATATATTTCGAATAGCTGCCTTCTTTAAGCTAACTATAAGGCAGTAAAAGAATTGA
>JBJKRP010000333.1:0-27671 GCA_046704565.1 Ignavibacteriaceae bacterium
GGGTTTTGAAAAACCGCTTTTAACCGCGTCCCCCGGAGTGTTGCATGCCGACGTAACGGGTCTGGTCGGGTCTTCAGAATGGCAAATATCCACAAGCCGTTTGGACATCTCGTAAGCATTTGCATTATCCTGTTCGGGAATTTCGTTTCCTATACTCCATAGGATTATGCTTGGATGATTTCTGTCGCGACGAATCATGTCGGTCAAATCTCTCCGGCTCCACTTATTAAAATAAAGACCATAGCCGTACATTGTTTTGTTCCGTATCCATTCATCGAATGCCTCATCCATTACAAGGAATCCCATACGGTCGCATAAAACCAGGAGTTCTGGTGCAGGCGGATTGTGGCTTGTACGTATTGCATTGCAGCCCATGTCCTTCAGTATTTGAAGCTCACGCTCGATTGCTCTTTTGTTCACCGCAGTTCCCAGGCTGCCGAGGTCATGGTGAAGACATACGCCGTTGATTTCCACATGTTTACCGTTTAAGAAAAATCCATTGTAGGTTGTAAACCTAAAGGTACGAATTCCGAAAGGAGTATCGTAATTATCTACAACGCTGCCGTTCACTAAAACTCTGGATTCTACTTTGTAAAGCGTTGGGTCTTCAAGCGACCATAATTTTGGATTTGGAACCTTAATTACCTGTTTGAAAATGCCGGTTCTGTCTGCTTCAACTTTTTGGGTTGAACTGCTGCTGCCGACTTTATTTCCTGATTTATCTGTAATAGTAGTTTCAAGCGTTACCTTATAGGAAGAATTGGATTGATCACGGATATTAGTTTCAATATTGACGGCGGCTTCTTTTTCAGATACATCCGTTGTAGTGATGTACGTTCCCCAATGTGCAACATGCACCGGGTCAGTAATTACTAATCGTACTTTCCGGTAAATGCCCGCACCTGAGTACCATCGGGAACACGGCTGTTTTACATCTACCCTTACTGCAAGAACATTTTTCTCACCGCCGAATTTTAAGTGTCCGGTCATTTCATACTCAAAGCTGGAATAGCCGTATGGTCTGTTGCCGAGATAAAAACCGTTGATCCATACGTCGCTGTTCATATACACGCCGTCGAACTCGATGAATACCCGTTTACCTCTAATATTATCAGGCAGTTTAAATTCTTTCCTGTACCAGCCGATACCTCCGTCTAAGTAACCCGCGCCGCTTCCGCCCGGAGAACCAGAATCAAAAGGACCGTCAATAACCCGCTTTCCATCATAATAAATTCCGGCACCCATTATGCCGTTATAATCCCGTACCGCTATAATGTTCTTGCCTCCGTAATGAATAATATTGTGCGGGACTTTATATCGTCTGAAAATATCCCATGCAGAAACGTAATTGGGAGGGACGGAACCCATGCCGCCGACTTTCACTCCGTTGAAATAAGTCTCGTCTGCATCATCAATCTTGCCGACATCAATAAAAATATCCTTTCCTTTCAAACTTGCAGGAACAGTGAACTCGCGGCGGTACCAGCCGAAGGCATATTCTTTGTCGTAGTTGGAATGTTCTTTCCATGTTGCGGGAAGCTCCACGGTCTGCCAGCCGCTGTCGTTTAAATCTGAATTTTTCCACTTCAGGTTGTCGCCTTCTTTAAATTTCCATTTCCCTTTAACAACATCGAACTCCGGCGCGCTTTTTTCATCAGCTCCTATTTGCGGATTTTCTTCAATGCTCCAGTCATGCGGCAAATTAATTTCATTCCATGTTTTATCATTGAAGAAAGGCTGCTGAGCACCTTTGTCTTCTCCCAGGTGAAATTTCCAACCATTGTTAAAAAGCGTTTCGCGCTTTGCAGTTTGAGCATAAAATTGAAAAGCAACGCTGATCAAGAAAAGCCAAATACACATAATTCGATTGTTCATATATTATTACCCGGTTAGTTGATTTGAATTCAGCTTATAGGTGTTTCCTTTTTTAGTTTCAAAAGTAACCGTCTTTCCTTTGTAATGCAGAGTGCACTTGTTTCCAGCCTTTGATAATACTTTCACTTTCACGAGCGATCCGTTTTTCCAGCTCATTGAAATTTCAAATCCTCCCCTCGCACAAATTCCGGATACGGTTCCAGAACGCCACGCATCCGGCAAAGCAGGCAGAAGGTAAACACCTTCATCATCTGACTGCAAAAGTATTTCAACAACACCTGCAGCGCCTCCAAAATTTCCATCTATCTGGAAAGGAGGATGAGCGTCAAACAGGTTTGGGTAAGTTCCGCCGCCGCCTGTATAATCGATTTTTTTTGCACCGTCAGGTTCTACGTACGTTAACAATCTCCTGAATAATTTATATGCATGGTTACCATCATGAAGTCTTGCCCAAAGATTAATGCGCCACCCCATCGACCACCCGGTTGTTTCATCGCCTCTAATTTCAAGAGTTTTTCTGCAAGCTTCTGCAAGCTTAGGTGTTTTTTCAGGTGTAATTTGATGACCCGGATATAATCCGTACAAATGAGACTGGTGCCGATGCTGCGGCTCTGCATCTTCCCAGTCATGATACCACTCCTGCAAATTTCCTTTTTTACCTATTTGATAAGGATACAATTGGCTTACTGCCTTTTGTAGGCTATCGCGAAAACCCGCATCTGTTTTTAGTACCTGCGACGCTTTAATTGTTTGATTGAAACATTCCCTGATCATTGCAAGATCGGAGGTAGACCCGTAAAGGGTTGCCCCTATAAAACCATCCGGTGTTACATACTTATTCTCCGGTGATGTTGAAGGTGAAGTTATAAGGTAACCATGTTTATCTCTTACAAGCCAGCCGAGACAAAACTCCGCAGCGCCCTTCATTAATGGATAGGCATAGTTCTTCAAAAATTTTTTATCCCCTGTATACGAGTAATGATCCCAAAGATGAGTAACAGACCATGCACCGCTCATATTCCAGCATGCCCATGCGGGATCACCTTTCCCAAAGTCACCGACAGGATTACTCATTGCCCAAATGTCGGAGTTGTGGCAAGCAGCCCAACCTTTATTAACCCCATAAAATGTCTTTGCAGTTACTTTTCCTGTTTGTGCAAGATTTCCTATGAAAGTTAAAAAAGGCATGTGCATCTCTGAAAGGTTAGCGCATTCGGCGAGCCAGTAGTTCTCTTCTAGATTAATATTCATTGTATAATTACTGCTCCAGGGCGGACGCAAATACGGGTTCCAAATTCCCTGCAAATTAGCTGGGACTCCATTGGTTCTTGAGCTGGAAATCAATAAGTATCTTCCATATTGGAAATAAAGTATTTCAAGATTTTTATCATCGGCACCCTGAGTATATCTTTTTAAGCGTACGTCGGTGGGTAAGTTTGGAATCGTGCTTGCATCAAGATCAAGCTTTACACGATTGAAAAACTTTTGATAATCTTTCACATGATTTTCTTCCAACGTTTCAAAACTTTTTGTATATGCATCCAGTAATTGCTTTTTTGCAATCGCTTTATTATTCAAACCATTTTTAGCAGGGTCTTTATCGAAGCCGTTAAAACTGGTCGCAATGGAAACAAATAATACAGCTTCATTTGCATTGCTAACTTTAATTGAACTATCCGAAACAACAACCTGCCCGCCGTCATTTTTAATTTTGATATATGTTGAAAATCGTGTTCCCCGGTCTTTGTCAAAGAGGACAGCGTTTGGGATATTTCCACGGTAATCAGGTTCTGCATGGTAAGGAGCGTAACCATCAATCATGAAAATGCCGTCATCAGCAGAAGTGGAATATTTCAGCAAGCTTGTAAATTTCACGCTGAAGTTTAGCGCTTCTTTTTTATCGGCGGATAGTTTAACGACCATTATTTTGTCGGGATGTGAAATAAAATATTCACGCGTATACGTGACGCCGTCAATCTTATATCTTACTTTTGCAATAGCTTTACTGATGTCAAGTTCACGGTAATAATTTTCATACTTGTCTTGATGTTTAAATTCAATAAACATTGTGCCGAGGGGTGCATAAGACTCTGAGAACTTACCTTGAATTTTTCTATTCAGTTTATCGGCTAATCTGTAATTTTCATTTGCGAGGGCTTCCCTGATTTCCGGGATATGTTTATATACATCCGGGTTCATGTATGGATCAACCGGTTCTCCCGACCATAGCGTCGCATCATTAAGATAAATCTTATCAGTCTTCACGCCTCCAAAAACCGAAGCGCCTGCTTTACCGTTTCCCAGCACAAGAGTTTCTTCGAAATATTTCGCGGGACGGTTGTACCATAAAGTTGTATTCGACTGAGCAAAGATTGATGCACAACTAAATAACACGGCAACTATAAATAGTGTAAGAACCGGGTGTTGTATTTTAATTACCAAATGCTTTTCCCTTACATAATAAAATGTCTATTCACTTTCTTCTAACTTTTAACGTATTACTGAACGGGGTCTACACCTTTAGTAGTCTGTACAACTTTTTGTATAGTGCCGTCCGGGTTATAATACATATAATCGACACATACCGATCGTCTATAATTCCCTCCGGTCGGCAGCGCTCCGTTATGATAAAAGAAATAAGTTTTACCTTTGTAATCGATAATTCCCGCCTGAGTTGTAGTACTGTTTTTAACCGGATCTTCAATCACACCTCTGTATGTCCATGGACCGGTAGGACTTGGAGCCGTGCAATATTCAATAGTCTCAGGGAACCGGGCAGCATATACCAGGTAATATAATTTATTCCGTTTGTATAACCAGGGACCTTCTGTATAATTCTTAGGTTTGAACGTCGTAATAGGACCATCAAGCTCGATCAAATTTTTCTTCAGCTTTACATATTTGCAGCTCCCGTTGCCCCAGTAAAGATATGCCTGACCGTCGTCATCAATGAACACCGTCGGGTCAATATCATCCCAGCTATACTTCATATCGGTGGTCATTTCATTTACGATGAGAGCCTTGCCTATCGCATCCTTAAACGGACCGTAAGGTCTGTCGGAAACAGCTACTCCAATAGCAAATCCTCCCTTACTGTTCTCGTCTTTTTTATGACCTACTGCAACATACCAATAGAATTTACCTTTGTAGTAAACACATTGCGAGGCATAAGCATCCTTATCCGCCCAGGAAAAAGTCTTTGGAGAGATTACGGCGCCGTAATCTTTCCAATGCACCATATCTGTTGTTGAAAATACATGCCAGTCACCCATTTCATAGTTTGGAGCGGTAACCGATGCAGTATCGTGTCCCGTATATAGAAACAGCGTGTCGTTATAGACCAGGGGTGCAGGATCGGCAGTAAAAATATGTTTAATAATCGGGTTTTGAGCCTTGATAAAGGTAAATCCGGCAAACACAAAGAACGTAATCAGCATTCTGAATTTCATATGTGTGAATTCTATTTTTTTGAAAGTATTCATTTAGGTAAATCCTATTATTTTATAATTTAATTTTGCTCAATACTAAAAATCATTAAAATGAATTTTAGTATTTGCATCTCAATGAGAAAATAGTCTTACCGGTACTTATAATCTCCTTAATATTTAGAAGCGTACCTTCGAGTTACGGGTATCAGTAAAGACTTTGCAGGAAATCCTTATTCATTCTTTTTCCAAACCTGCATCAATAACGGCTTTGAATGCCGGCTTAGGTTGTAACTTACCATCAAACAAAAGTGCATCCTGACCCCGGCGCCACGACCTGGTATCGCTGATACCCCAGAAAGTAACACGTTCAATTACGTCCGAGTGTCGATTGAATATTTCAAATAATTTTTTATATACTTCAGCCTGCTTTTCGTAGTTCTCTTTCGGAATAACTCTATTGCCTGCACGGATACCAAAGGCGCCGCTGTTGTCGCCTGTTGCCGTCACATCTAATTCTGAAATGCTGACCTTCAAACCCAGCGATGCATAATCTGTAATCGCTTTCTCCACGTCAGCTAAGTTTGTATTTAAATGCCAGTGTCCCTGTATACCTACGCCGGTAATCGGTGCACCCTCAGCAATAAGACGCTTTAGCAAAATCATTGAGCTGGCATGTTTGCCTGAGTCTCCAACCGCACCCTGCTCAATATTTTAGTCATTGTAATTGAGTTCTGCATTGGGATCTGCTTCATGTGCCCACTTGAACGCCATAGTTAAAACGTCAGGTCCAATTGCTTTGTACCAACTGTATTTACGCAGGTTCTCTGTCTTGCCTGCACCGCTGTCTGCAATAGCTTCATTAACAACATCCCAGCCGAGAACGCGCCCTTTGTAACGTCCAACAACAGTAAAGATGTGCTTTTTCAATCGTTCCATAACCAATTCACGACTTGCAGGTTTTCCATCGGGTCCCTCAAAGAACCAACGACCTGTCTGTCCATGCCAGACTAATGTATGACCCCAAACCTTGAGTCCGTTCTTCTGACACCAATCGACCAAAGCATCGGCAGTAGCGAAATTGTAAGTATCCTCCGAAGGATGGATCGGCTGAGGCTTCATGCAGTTCTCCGGGGTTACTATGTCGTATTGTTGTTTAATATTGGCAAGCTCGGCATCTGAATATCCCCTAAGATCAGCCGCGGTGCCGATAAGAAATTTTCCGGCATACACTTCTTTAAGAGATTTTAAGGATTCTGTACCGGTGCTGTTCTGACCATATACAGTCACGGCTATTAGCGCGTATGCGATCAAATTCAATAAAATATTTCTGGTTTTCATTTTTCCTTCCTATTGATGTTAATAAATGTTTTCCGTTCTACAGTTTAGCAGACCGGTTGATGTAATTACTTCTGTTAAGTTGAAATGCTATATCGCAAATTAGTCTTACTCTCTATTCTAATTTGTAGCTTTTGCATTAGAGTTTAACAACAATTTTCTTTCCGTTATAATTGATAATTTTATCATACTTTTTAACTGCGTTCATTCCGGTTCCATTGTTTGCTGAAACTTTTACAATATTAAATTTATGTTTAGCAGTCATACCGGGAAACGATCCTTCCCTATCACCTATAGTCAAAGTTTTTTTTGCATCATCCCATCTAAAAGTTATGGTGGCATACTTCCCTCTCACGTAATCATAATTATCGTTTTCATCTTCATACAAAGTAAACTTACCGTCGGCACCGGGGTAAATTCTAATCTCGATCGGATCGCTTTTTTCTGCGGCATATTGAATTACAGGTCCCATCGGAATAATCGATCCGGCTTTTACATAAAGAGGAATTTTATCAAGCGGCGCTTCTGTCTTTACTGATTGCCCGCCGTTAAAGCTTTCGCCAGACCAGAAGTTGAACCAGTTGGATTGCTTAGGCAGGTAAACACTTCTTTGAGTAATATTAGGTCCAGTAATCGGGGCTACAAGGATAGCCTTCCCAAACATAAATTCATAATCTTGATTTAAAGCAGCAGTATCGCCGTCAAAGTCCATAACAAGGGGACGCATCATAGTTGATCCGTTTTTAGTTACCTGCCATGCACCGGAATATATATAAGGAATTAAGCGGTAACGCAGGTGAAGCATCTTCAGCATGTTTTCCTGAACCTGTTTATCAAAGTTCCATGGTTCCGTTTTCGAATGAAATCCGTGGATACGAAAGATAGGATTAAAAGCGCCCCACTGGTACCACCTGATAAGTAACTCCTGGTAACTTTTACTTGTGTACTGCGAATCAGGGCGGAAAAATCCGCCGATGTCTGTCGTCCAGTAAGGCATGCCGGTAATAGTATAATCCAGCCCGGCAACAATCTGCCGTCTAAAAGAATCCCACGTACCGTCGATATCGCCTGACCAATTAATGGTGCCGTATCTTTGCTGTCCAAGAAAAGCGGACCTCGTAAGTATACAAACTCTTTTCTTAGATGTTGTCTCTCTCTGCCCTTCGTAAACAGCCCTGCTGACAAACAACGGATAAGTAAGGCGGTAAAAGTCTCCTAATCCAAGATACGTCTTCGCGCCATGCAATGCATCGTTCTCAGGTTCGGTTGCATCCATCCACCAGGAATCGACGCCATGGCTGAAAAGATTTTTGTTCAAAACATTCCAGTACATTTCTCTTGTAACCGGATTAAAATAATCCAGCCACTTGCTGTCCGGTATATAAAGATTTTTTGAAGCGAACTCCTTTCCTATTTCGGAATTCTTATCGGGATTAGACCAAATGGAAATACAGAAATGTGCATTGGCATTGTGAATCTCTTTTATAAACCCGGATGGATTTGAATAATTGGTTGTATCGAACTCGGGAACGCCCCAGCCGCTGTTGCCCCAGTACTGCCAGTCCTGCACAATAACATCCATAGGGATTTCTCTTTTGCGAAATTCGTTAACCGTTTCAACAAGCTCTTTACCGGAAGTATACCGCTCGCGGCACTGCCAAAAACCGTAAGCCCATTTAGGAAGCATCGGCACGTTACCGGACAATCTTCTATAAGCTGCTATAACACTGTCTGCCGAAGGACCGTAAAATACAACATAGTCAAGCAGCCTTGCATCAGGAGAACGGAATGTTGTCTCATCATCCGAAAGTTTCCATGATAGCGTTGGAGTATTGCTTGATCTGCAGACTACCTCCACCTGATGTTCCCCAGCTTTCAAATTAACAAGAGCGTCCGCTGTTGGAGGAAGCCAAAAGTTAGTAATGTCTATGCAAGGCTTACCATCAATGGCTACATATTGACGGTTCCCCATGTCGCCTAAATTAAGAAATATAGAATAGACTCCGTCAGATGGAACATTAAAATGCCCGGTATAAAGCGATTGATGCTGCGATATTCTTTGCATACCCGATGTAGTCGTAACTTCAGCCGCATTGTTGCCGCCGGACGATTGTTCTTGCTTTACAAGAGTTATAAAGTTATCAGCCGGGTTAAAATCGGTTAGCCCGTATTGATGCCAGAGTAAACCGTATCCTTTGCTTGAATAAATAAACGGCAGAGAAATTTGAGAATTAACCTGCGTTAAACGGCGCGTAACATTTCTTAAATTATAATTGCCATCCTGAAATTGTCCCAATCCGTAAATGTATTCGCCTTTAGGTGAATCAAAGCTTTGCCCGGCAATATAGCATGGCTCGCCCATATCGGTATTAGACACTAATTTCCGTGTACCGGTTTTTTCACGTAGAAATATTTTACCTGAATTATTTTCAAAAGACAAATTACCGGTTTGCTTGTCTACAATAACAATAATTCTCTTTCCTTTTAATTCGAGTTTTGATGGTAAGTCATCGACTTTAAACTCCGGCGCTTTATAATTCGAAGTAAAAATAAGTTCGGGGACCTTGGTTTCTAGATTTTTATAGAATTTAATTCTTACTGCATTGTCTAAAGGGGAAATGTTTAGTGTCCCTTCACTTAACTTAACATCAACTCCATTACCCGAAAGTTTATAACTTTTTACTACCTGCGCCTCACATAAAAGAGAGAAAAAACAAATTATAAGCAGACTTTTTATTTTAATTTTCATAACAACACTTTTTATAATTAAGAAAATAGATGTAAAATTTTAGTAAAAACTCCTTGCTTTTATTAAATCATCCAAATTATGCACAGGGCGTTCAATATTATACGGGATGGGTAGACGGCTGAATTGCTGGAAATACAGCAGGCAGGCATCTTTCCAAACCTGGGCATTTTCGCATTGTTTGCGCAACTTGTCTTGTACTAATAAAAATCTTTCCGGGTCTACGTAAGGCTTAGCTTTATCCCAAATTTTTTGAAACCGGCGAACTTCCTGCAGCCCCTCATCATAGTGATAACATAATGCATCCCACAGGGTAAGTCCGCTCTTCATTTTATAATCCCACGGAAGATGATGGAACCACAATAAATAAATTTCGGGACAAGTTTTTACATTATTGAATATGGATTTTAAGGGCTCATGATACTGACTTACTGCATTGCTTCCATTTTGTGTACGGTCGAATCCTATACCGTTAGTATCGGCTTGATGGTAGTAAGGTGCTGTCCAATCTTTTCTTACATATTTTGGAGCCCACCAGGGTCCCGGACCGTAATGATTATACGGTGAAAAAAGACAATGCAATCCCAGGGGCATCATGTAGTTTACGGCAGCCTCGCGGCTTTCAAGCATCATTTGTCTAACAGGTTTCAGAAAATTCACATCCCAGTCTGCATATATAGGGGTGCTAAAGTCATTAGTATCTTTAGAAGTCTTACCGAAAGTAAGCTTTATCCATTCATCGGCAATTTGCCCGCTTGTCAATGTATTGTCCCAAGCCAAACGTCCGAATGCATACCAATTGGCTTGAGCAAAAGTATGACCACACCAATTGGTATCCGACCCGATATTGGAGACTCCTGCTATAGCCGTATGCTTCTGGGGATAAATACTTCCATCGGTACATTTGGCAACCGTACTGCCTACGCCTTCCTGGTATGTATCGCTCTTCAGAAATTCCTCCCACGTCGGCGCCAGAAACACCAGGTGAATAGATTGCCCCAGATATTCTTGAGTGATTTGCAACTCGGGCATGAGAGATGTTTTTTTCATAGCGCCAAAAAGAGGACTGAAAGGCTCTCTTGGCTGGAAGTCTACCGGTCCATTTTTAACCTGAATAATTACATTATCCCGGAACTTCCCGTCAAGCGGCATAAATTCCGAATAAGCTTGCTTTGCACGGTCGTCGGCGGAGGCACTGTAAACAAATGCGCGCCACATAACAATACCGCCGAAAGGCTTAAGCGCATCTGCCAGCATATTAGCTCCGTCGGCATGCGTTCTTCCGTAATCCTGGGGACCGGGCTGTCCCTCGCTACTGGCTTTTACTAAGAATCCGCCGAAGTCGGGTATCATTCTATAGATCTCTTTTACTTTTTCGCGCCACCATTTTATTACATCCGGAATCAGCGGGTCTGCTGTTTTTAATCCGCCGATTACTGAAGGAGAGGCAAAGTTAATCGATAGATATGTTTTCATACCGTAAGGGCGCAGAACTTTTGCAATGGCTTCAACTCTGCCTAAGTATGCCTTCGTCAGTATCAACGGCGATGCGTTTACATTATCAAGAACAGCTCCGTTTATTCCTATTGATGCATTGGCAAGTGCATATTGGCTCCATAGTTTCTTATCGTTTTCCGTAACGACTAATGAATCTTTTCCCTTTCGCCAGAATATTGAATGTCCCGCATATCCGCGTTCTATGGTTTCATCCAGGTTGTCCCAATGATCCAACAACCTCAGTTCATATGATGGATTGAAAATCTCCGTTCTGACCGGTTCCCCGGTTTGCTGCCGGCGCAGCAACTCGAACACGCCATATAAAATTCCAATATCCGAGTTCGCCTGAATTATACCCGGGCTTAATTTAAATCCATCTTTTTTTATTAACGGATCGGATTTAACAAGTAGAGTCATAGTTGCCCCTGATTTCCCCTGCCAGGCTTGTTTCAATTCCTGTTTTGCAATATCTAAAGTAGCCGAGCTTTTTGAGCAGACTATTTTTACTGTTCCGGTGCTTTTTGCACGAAGCCAAAGACTATGTCCGTTCTCGGCGTGCAAGGTTAGAACTGTTAACAGAATACAGATTGAGGTTAATACTTTCATATACTAAACCGGCTGCTCCAATTAAATAATTGGAATCTCTGCCGCCTTCATTTTTTTTATTTTAATTATTCAAACTTTATAGTTTAACCGATACATCTTTCCCGTCATAATTAATCACTTTATTATAATTATTAACAGGAACCATCCCGATGCCTTCTTTAGGGGTTACAACTACGATTCTGAATTTACGCTCTTTCAGCATTCCCGGAAATGAACCCATTCTCTTACCAATGGTGAGGACTTTTTTTGCATTATTCCATGTAAAGGTAATAGTAGAATAAATTCCCTTCTGATAATCGTAGTTGTCGTTTTCATCTTCATACAAAGTAAACTTGCCGTCGGCGCCTGGATAAACTCGTATTTCAAGATCGTCCCATTTCTTTTGAGCTGCATATTGGACCTTAGGACCAACAGGCAATATCGATCCGGCTCTAACATACAACGGCATAATATCAATGGGAGTTTCTTTATTTACGCTTTGACCGCCACTCAGCTTATCACCTGTCCAGAAATCAATCCAATCTGTTCCTTTGGGAAGATAGACCTCATCACTTTTTACTTTATTGAAATCTCCCACTTTGGTAGTATCGCTGCCGTTAACAACTATCCTGGAATACATCGGCTTGGTTACAGGACAAACTAAAAATGTCTTGCCAAACATATACTCGTTATTAATATTCAGTACTTGTCTGTCTTCCGGAAAATCCATCACCAGCGCGCGCATCATAGTTGCCTGATCTGAAGTCACTTCCCATGAGGTAGAATAAATATATGGCAGCAGCCGGTAGCGGAGATTTATGTATTTATCAATGGCATCATAAATCTCATCGCCCTTTTTTCCGAATTGATATATTTCCCGCGGGGCATCGGTACCGTGCGAACGCATCATCGGGCAGAAAGCGCCGAACTGAATCCATCGCGCATACAGCTCGCGGTAATTTGCGTCTTTCAGCTTTTGCGGAAAGTTCCACAGAAAAAACCCGCCGATGTCGCTGTTCCAGTAAGGAAGACCGCAGAGTGAAAAATTTAATCCGGCAGAAATCTGGTCTCTTAAAGCATTCCAAGATGCCACTACATCGCCCGACCAGGTATCGGCACCATACCGCTGCTGCCCTGCAAACATTGAACGGGTAAGTATAAACACTCGCTTCTTGGAACTAACCGCGCGCTGCCCTTTGAATACTCCGCCGACGTGCATCAAAGGAAAAGCATTACGAACCTTTCTGAATGACCCGAGATATGTATGATCGTCAAAATCAGAAGGCTTGACATTCAAATGATCCGGTTCAGAGGAATCGAGCCACCATCCGTCAATGCCTAAAGAGAAAAGATCTTTATTCAAAAAATTCCAGAATATTTTACGGGCTTCGGGATTGTATGCATCATACACCCTAACCCCGGAAGGATACCTCATATCAGGCGGCCATACATCCTTTGCAGATAACGGCCAAGTCTTAAAGTCCAGCAGCATGCCTTTCTTATTTAAAACTTCATATTGCTTGGTCTTCGGTCCGAACGATGCCCAGACGGAAATAATTATATGAGCATGCATATCATGAATTTCATCAATCATCTTTTGAGGGTGGGGAAATTCTGGATTTAGAAACTGCATCGCGTTCCAATGGTAGTTATCTCCCCAATACTGCCAGTCCTGAATTATGCCGTCTAACGGAACTCCAAGTTCCCGGTACTTTTTAACAACTCCTACTATTTCATTTTGACTCTTATAACGCTCTCTGCTTTGCCAATAACCGTACGTCCAGAGCGGTTCCATAGGCACCTGACCGGTCAATTCGCGCATCCGGGCAATCACGCCGTGTGCATTTCCTCCGTACATAAAATAATAGTCAATACAATTGCCCACATCTGATTTAAATGTTGTGCTGTCAGGGTTATCAACAAAAAGAGTCGGCGAGTAATTATCCCAAAACAGTCCGTAGCCCTTTACGGATAGGAAATAAGGAATGTAGTCGTCGGTATTTCCCTCTATCATGTGTAAAGTATCGCCCCGCTGATTCATTTTACCCTGCTGCTGTTGACCTAAGCCGTATATGGCTTCATCCTTATCCAGGATGATAGATTGGGAAACGCTGTAGGTCTTAACACCTGCATCGTTGAAATTCGTAAATTCGGCACTTGTCTGTTTTTCTCTTAACATCGGATCGCCTGCCGCAGTTGAAAATGATATTGTGCCGTCATTCAGGTTCAATTCAACCTGTACCTTTGTGCTCTTTAAAAAAAGTTCATTCCCAGACTGTTTGATATTTAATGCCGTCTTCTGCGGAGCCTCGATTACCGAAAGGCTTTTCTTTGTAAAGGTTTTGCCTTCCGGCGATTTTAACACTCTTACCGTTGAAGAATTATAAAATTGGATATCAACCTCGACGGACTTTATAATAGCCTTAATGCCAAACTCCGATTTCTTATATGATTGTGCATTAACGGCAGCAACCATAATACATGCTGAAAATGCAAAGGTCATTAGTACTTTTTTCATGTCTTTACTCTCTCTCTGTTTTTTAATAGTTAAATCTTATTTCATATATCCGGCTTCGCGGTAATATTTTTCAGCGCCGGGGTGTAAAGGAACACCAAAGTTCTTCCAAACCGTTTTCGGATCATACGTATATACTCTCGCAAACCATTTAAGCTCACCATGATTTTCATCTATAGCCTTAGCGAGATCATACGCTGCCTGGTCAGGCGTATCGTCCCGTGCAAAGATTGCTTCCCCGGATCTTCCAAGAGTCTTTATCGTGCGGTTCAAACCTCTTAATAAGCCGCATCGAGCCTCAACAACCTCAGCATCAACATTTTGCTTTGCAATAAGCTTTAAGACCGCTTCAGGCAGTTCTAAAAAGTAAAGATCAAACTTCTGGCTCAGGGATGTCCATATAGAAGATTCAGGATTCAATGCCGGGCTTGCCAGGAAGCCTGCGACAATATCGAAATCACCTTTCAATGCTTCTTCGTTTGTAACTCTCATTTTCCCGCCCCATACTTTAATGTCATCGGCAGTTATGCCGTAATATTTCAGGATGGTCATCATGTTTGCGTCGGCGCCCATAATTTTAACCGGCAGATGCTGCTCTTTAATTTGAGCAAAGTCTTTAATCCCGGATTCCTTCTTAACAGCTACAAGAAAATAAAAAGGATCCTCGATTTTAGCGATCAGGCGAAGGTTACGAAAAGGTCCTTTACCGGCGAACTTTCCTTTGTAAGCTGCACTTAACATAGCGCTGGATGTTACGCCGAAATCAACACGGGCATTGATGCGCTTAGTAACACCGTCTTTTAAATTTGCCTGATCAAGCTGAGGCGGATAATCATTCCCGGAGACAAGGCTTGGTCCGTATGTCCTGTTACAGTTGCGGCAAAGTATTACAGTGTATCCGAAAGACTTCATTGACTCTTTCACAAAGTCACCCAGCTCTCCCCATGGACATCCGCAGTCGCAAGCGGATGCCATTACCGGTCTTTTCACATCCCAGCCTGTTTTGCCGACATCTACTGTTTCTTGCGCGTTTAAACAAGCGGCAATTAGTACAACCAGCAGACCTAAGATTATAGATGCTTTTTTCATTTTAATTTCTTCCGGCAGCTTCTTGCCGTACTTTAAGATTTTTGTTGCATAGTTCATTACCGAAAACGTTTTCATAAAGTACACTCTTCCATTATCATCATTGATGACTATCTTTGTCAAGATAGCAAGAATGCTTTTTATTTTTCTATTTTAATCTTAAATGCATATAATCTTGCAGCGCCTTTTTCAACAATTCGAATTTTTCACTGCTGGCAATTGGTCTCTGTTCCATCTTGTCGCCCAATTCCATTGTTTCGTCACGGGTTTCTTTAAATGGTAACCACTCAGGCAATCCTTTCCCGTTGGGGTTTCCCGTCTTAATAAAGTTTGTCCAATAGTTCGACATTATAACTGAGATATGCCTGTCTTCCTGCGTCCATGGTCTGGGCGACCGGCTTAGGTTCTCGAAGATATAAGGCAGTTCGGAAGAGTGAAAAGATTCATAGCGTTCTTTCGTAGCTCCCGGCTGCGGATGCATGAATAGGTACGTATATATCGGTGTCTTGGCAGTCTTCTCTCGTTTTACAGCCCATAGATACATAGAGACCATTGACATGTCGCGTGCTAAAGCTTTCTGCGATTGAGCGGCTTCTGCTTCCGTAGCAGCCGGGTAAAGCTTCAGAGTTTCATCTGCCGATGCACCCGCCCGCTGTCTTACGCTCTTCCGGAATTCTTCAGCCGGAACTTTGCCGTAACTGTTGCTGAAACTGCCTTCGTCCGCAACCCACCCGGTTATAGTGGTAACGTCGTTCTGCTTGCCTTCCGAAAATATTTTATCTACGCTCTCCGGCAAAAACCATCCATCTACTATCGGGAGGAAATGAAATCCTTTTTTTGTTGAAGCCTCGGTTAACTCGGCGGCAGACATGGATCTTAATTCAGCCAATGAATTAACACCCATTGCTTTTTCGAATTTCACTCCAAGCTGTTCCGCAGATTCAAGACTCTCTCCAGGTCCAACTATATCGTTGGTTCCGCTCTCAGCTATTGCTCTAATAAACAAGCCTTTCGCAAGCGGTGAAGCTGTCAAATAATTTACGGACGATGCACCTGCCGATTGCCCCATAATCGTAATTCGGTTAGGATCCCCGCCAAATGCGGAGATATTCTTATGTATCCATTCAAGTGCTGCTACCTGATCCTCAAGTCCATAGTCTCCTGATGAATGATGTTCCGATTCCTTTGTAAGTTCCGGAAGTGCAAGAAAGCCGATTATTCCTACTCTATAATTAATTGTTACTACTATAAGTCCCTTCTTTGCCAGGTTCTCTCCATTATATACGGGGCAATTGCCTGATCCTCCAGTAAAAGCACCGCCGGGAATATACATTACTACCGGACGTTTATCTTTCGATGATTTTGCCGTAGTCCAGATGTTAAGGTAAAGACAGTCCTCACTGATTGCACCCTGCGGCTGGTATTCGGGTGTCCAGGGTCCAAGTTCTTTCACCATAATTTGCACAGGGTTTGGTGAGAACTTGTCTGCCTTTCTTATACCTTTCCAGGATGACGGAGGCTGCGGTGCATGCCAACGCAGCTTGCCGACAGGAGGTGCCGCGTACGGGACACCTTTGTAAACCGTAACACCATTTTCATATATCCCTTGCAGCAAGCCTTCCTCTACTTTAACAGGTGATGGCTGTTGGGCTATAATTAGCCCAGCAGCAAGCATAATTAATGCGGCAGTAAATAAAATTATGTTCTTCATACTATCATTACCTTAATTTGAACATTGGCACTTCTATTATAAGTTCTCCCGAACATCATAAAGAGATATTTTTTATAGAATGAAAATCATTTCGCCCAGGCTTCTCCCGCGGGAGTTATCCGCCATCTGAAATACTCATCCAAAATTTTAAGCGATCTTGAGCTGGGCACAGGTCCCATGTGCGGCGTCCGGTTAAAATACATAACTTCGGGATGAGCCTCGCTGAAGGCTTTCCATTCGGGCACTCCTTTGCCGTTTGGATTTCCATACTTTGCAAAGTTTGTCCAATATGTCGCCATATCTTCGGAGATTTTTAAATCCGACTTTGTAACGTTAGGATTTGAGGCATTCAGATGCTCGAAGACATAGGCGACTTCCGAACCATGCGGCGAGCCATATCCATACCTTGGTGAATCCTTTGGATAGTCCGGATGCTGATCGAAATAATAATAGAAAACTTTTGATTTTCCTATCTTCGATTCAAGCCTTGCCCAGACCCAGGTATGCCAGCCGAATGCTGCATCCCGGGTAAGATCGCGGGCAGTCTTGGCTACCTTACCCGTACCGGCTGGATATGCTTTCAATAGTTTATCGGCAAATGGTCCATAGCGTTTCTTTACGCTTGAGACATATGCTTCAATACTGCGCGGCGGCGAGAAGCTTGCACCTTCATCCGAGTTGTATCCTACAAGAATCGGAGTGCTGTTAAACTTGCCTTCTTCATACAGCTTGTATTGATCATCGGGAAGAACCCATCCGTCGATTATAGGCCATGCAAGACCCCGTACTGCGGGAAGCTTGTCTGCCGGTATCTTTCTGAGTTCTGCGATAGATGATACTCCAGCTCTCTTTTCATATGCTTCTCCATCCTTTTCTGCTTCCGAGAGCGTCTTTAAGTTCTCGCCGGGATAAGTTGTTGACCGCGGTGGTCCGAAATTACCGCCGCTTTCCGAGATTGCACCTTCGAATAATCCTTTAGCAAGAGGCGATGCACAGAGAATACTTACAGCAATGCCTCCGGCTGATTCGCCGAAAATAGTAACCTTATTCGGATCGCCTCCAAAAGCTGCAATATTCTTCTTAACCCATTTAAGACCCGCAATCATATCAAGAATACCGTAATTGCCGGAAACATGGTGCGGACTTTCGGCGCTTAATTCCGGGTTCACATAAAATCCAAGCTGTCCTACGCGGTAAGCAATACTTACAAGCACTACGCCTTTCTTTGCCAGGTTTGCACCGTTGTAATTCGGATCGGAAGTAGAGCCGAAGTTGAACCCGCCGCCGTATATCCAAACAAATACCGGTATGTGGTCACTCGCGGATTTGGCTGGCGTCCAGACATTCAAATACAGGCAGTCCTCACTCATACCAGCACCGCCTCCTGATCCCTGGATTGGAGAAGGACCAAACTTGGTAGCTTCTCTTACGCCCTGCCATTTTGCAGCAGGCTGGGGCGGACGCCATCTAAGATTACCAACAGGCGGCGCCGCAAAAGGAATTCCCAGGTAAACACTTAATCCGTTTTCATACTTCCCTTGCAATAACCCGTCTTCCACCTTTACCGGCTTTGGCTGCTGTGCAATGCTGAATCCCGCAATAAGAGATAAAAGCATTAAAGCAAAAAAATTCATATTCTTCATAAAACAGTTCCTTTAATTAAAAAGATAGAGCTACTTCTAACTTTCGCGCGAAAGCAATTTCATGTACTTCGCATTTTTAGACTTTATCACATCGGCTCTATTTTTCTCTATTTATTTACTTCGGCTGTTGACGGCAGCTTTAACTCGTCCGACTTGTATCCCATAATAGAAAGCAATTTTTCCGCATATCTTTCTCCAAGGATTCTGTATCCTTCGGGCGTAAAGTGCAAATGGTCCGGCGGTCTGGAAGGACAGCCTGCCGAAGAAATGACATACGAATTAGGAACGGTTTCCGGCAGCTTGTCAATTATTTCATTCATGCTTGCACAAGCACCATGCTCGTCGGCATTCACTACTTCGCCCGCAAGCAGAGGCACCTTTTCAGGATCGAGGTTCAAGTCTTTGATCAGGTTGTCGTAGATATATTTAACCTTCGAATTCCAGGTGGTGTCACCGGTATTCGACTCTCCCTGGTGCAGCAGAATTCCTTTGATAACTCCGTCTTTCTGAGCCAGCTTTGCCATGTCGACAAGATACTGATAAGGATTGCCGTCGTACTGCTTTATAATTCTCTTCATCCATGAAGGAGCCGTAGAATCATACGCCTGGTATTTGCCTTTCTCAAACAACTCGATTTTGCAGCCCGCTACTGCAACAACAACAACTCCTACCTTGATACTGTCGGGAAGGTTTGCAGCCATGGTTCTGCCAAAAAAATCGACGGGACAAAGACCCGTAAAAGGACGGCACAAAGGCGGAACGGCAGTATACCAATGTCCCTTTTCCCTGTTTAGCTTTGGGAAATTTACGCTTGCCAGCAGCTTAAAACGGCTGTTCACGTTTACCGTATCCTGCGGCTCAACCCCGGGAAAGCCTTCCATATTAGACTGCCCGAAACAAATGTATATGTAAAAATTCTGATCTTGTGAAAAAACTTGTGTGGTAGTTAATAGTATTCCCATCAATAGAAAAATTAAAAATTTATATTTCATTATTACTCTCCGAATGTACATTATTGAATAATTCCAGCTAATTACTTTACAAAAAGAATTATTCCTTCAAATCCCCTATTCTTTGCAGAAAAAATTTAAATTAATATTTAGTCTTCTCTATTTGTCAAGCCGTCTGCCGGCAGCAACCAATTCCAGCTAATGATTTTTTACAGTTCACTAAATCCTTTTAGTTTCTTATCCGGCAATTTAAATCGCCGGGAACATACTCTTTAGTTCTTCTTTAGAATATGTTCCCTTAAAATTTTTAGAACATTTTAAATCAAAAAGAATGTGCTTTATTGAGCCGCTCTCGTTAATTTCATTGCCATTTCCTGACCGTTGACATCAGCCTTTACATCGATGGTACCGTCTGGAAGATATTTGCACTTATGGCTTATTGTCATACCCTGTACTTCAACATCAAAGGAAAAATCATTTCCATTTACAACCCCGTTTGTCAAATCAATAGAACCCATAGCGGAAGAGTCCGCTCCGGTTATTTTATTCCCGTCAACCTTAAAGGTATATACTAAGTCAATATCTCCCTGCGGACCGCTGACTTTGCCAAGCCACTTGCCGTCTATTTTAGAATTAGCTTCTTCTGTTGCAGCATTAGCTTCTTCAGCCACTCTTGTTAAAATCATTGGCTGATCTCTTCTCGGGGAGCTAAGCTTGACTGTGTCCCCATCCAGAACGCCGGTATTGCTTATTACGTTTCCATTCACATTAATATCGAATGAAAAGTTGTTCCCGTTTACTTTCCCGTTTTCGAGCTGTAAAGTTCCCATTTCAGATGCAACGCTTCCGGTTAAAGAATCAGCATCAACTTTAAAAGTAAAAGTTAAATCCATGTCTCCGTTAGGACCTGTAAATTTACCTTTCCAGTTGCCGTCAAGACTTTGCGCATTAACGGCAAGGCTTAGTACAAATAACAAAAGAACCGTAATACAAGTTTTCATTTTTTCTCCGCTTGTTTTTAAAATTTAAATGCACTTAAAAATTACAACTTTATGTTAGTAATTTCAATCCGTTGACGATAAATAAATATCCGGGATAAAGGCATTTGCCGAAGCCGGAATAAAGCCATCCGGAAGAGGCTCCACTTTTTGACCGTGCATCATACCTGCACATTGAACCGATGCGGAACTGTATATCAAAAGTGAAGAAAAAAGTAAAAGTAATTTTTTCATAACCCGGCTACATATATTCTTTTCGGAAAGCACTATCTCATTTTTTTAATTCGGGTAATATCGAGGTCCAAGCACCAGTTTATCGCCAGAGTCATCTATTTCATAAAGTTCCGGCTTTCTAGGTCCGTCTCCCTCAGCATGGTGAATAATTAGCAGCCTCTTTCCCTCAAAGGTAGTGAACATCATACCATGACCGGAATTATTCCCTACCAAAGGTTTTTCTTCCTGTTTCCATGGACCATCAATATTTCCCGATTCGGAATAAGCAACACCCTGCAGGTATCTGCCCTTACCCCAGCTTGACCAAAGCATTCCTAATTTGCCTGTCTTGGTTCTGAAAAGTTCGGGTCCATCGGTAACCCAGCCGGGAAGTTTTAAACCGAAAGTCATCTCGCCGTTCCCTACCATCTCAAGCGCCCAGGGAGCCTCGCTTGCCCGGAAAAGTACTACCGGCTTGCTAACCGTTCTACTTAGATCGGGCGACAGCTTAACGTAGTCCATTGTGCCGTCGATTGTCTGCATCCATTCATGGCTGAATACAAAATACGGAACGCCGTTTTCATACCAGATCGTTCCGTCAATAGTATCCCAGCTCCTGGGCATATACTCGTAGTTCGAATCCGGATTTAAAGGCTTATAAGGACCACCGGGTTTGTCCGATACTAAAATCATGGTTTGATGACGATAAACATTATACCTGCGCGGGATAACATCGACAAGTTCCTTTCTGTCCCCGAAAGAAGCGGCATAATAATATTTACCGTTTATAAAATGGATTTCCGCAGCGGCAACAAAGTTAATTCCCTGCATCCACGTTCCCGTAACATCATAAGCACCGTAAGGCCCTGACCATGTTTTAAGATCTTTACTCTTGTAAATACAGCCTCCGCTGCCGGTCAGGTAATATGTCTTGGTAGCTTTGTCGGCAAGTATATACGGATCGCTCATGGACATTTCGTCAAGGGTTGTGGTAACTATCTTGCGTGGTTCTGTAACACTTGCACTAACGAAGCGCCTTCTTGGAACGTTTGCGTTTGGTCTGTTGGTCTGGGGCATGCCAAAACCTTTCGATCCGGGAGGCGCGGGGATTGTTATTGTCGGAACAAGTTGTTTTTTATCCTGTGTTTGTGCATTGGCTGTCTGTATAGAATCGAGTCCAAAAAGCACTGCAATAAAAAAGATAAATAAAGAAGTGGTAATATTTTTTTTCATAATTAATCTCCTCGGGACGGGTTCCCAGTGGTTTGGTTTATGTAGTTTGTTGTTTCAATTTATCTTAATACTTTATTAATAGATATTTCTAATTTCCCCGGGATCGTTTACCTCTGAAAAATTCCATATCAAATACAATAGATTCAACTTTAGCAGCTTTATTTTGGGCTATCCTTATAATAACAATCATCATCCAATCATCAAGAAGAAATCTACTGCAATTTAACACTAAATAATTTTTGATAAAACTACCTGCATTTTAGAGTCCTATTTTCTGCTTACATCGATAGAAAAAATTATCGTCCAATAGCTGTTCCTTTGTACAATCTTTTCAATTTAAACATACGATTACTAAACTGAAAAGATATCTATGAAGCGTTGGGCTTTCAAAAAAAAGCTTGTTTGACGCCGGCTTTCTATGTTCAGTTAAATCTTTATACTATTCGCAGGATTTTAATTTCTTACATTGGGCTGCATAAAACGGTACCCGGCTTATTCAAAGAGTAATTATTAAAAATGTTCAAAATGAATTTTATTTTTGAAAATGTGAGATGAATTATTTAAGTTAGTTTTACAAAGTGAGATTCATTCTCCTATCGTATAAATTAATTGAAAAAATCAGCAAAGGGTTCTATTATGAACATGTTTCGCAATTTAATGATGCTGGTATTAGGTATCCTGGTTGTATTGGCGGTGCAAGGCTGTTCTTCATCGTATGACGGAGTTGTTAGAAAAGTTACTCCAAACGATACTGCACGTACTCTCGCCCCATACTTCATGCCTGCCACATCATCCCCAAAGGCACCTGATAATGAAGGCTTTATTCAGCGCTGGGTTCTTCTTGAACCGATCAACAAACCCAACCGCAGCAATACGGTATTCACAGACAGTTACCTCAAGAAAGCATTCAATACAGAATATTTCCCCGACCAATTTACCGTTGTTCCGCACGACGGCGAGAAAGTAACGGTTGATGGAAAGGAACTTACATGGCATGCTTTGGAATCTCCCAACTTCGACATGAAGTTATTCCGTTTCGCCGACGGATTGCACATGCAAACTTACGGAGTACTTTTTTGGGCTGTTACGGTTGTCGACTGCCCCAGTGAAATTACAAATGTTCGATTGGCTGTCGGATCAAACTCCGCATCCATGTGGTGGCTCAACGGTAAGGAAGTCCTTCTCCTCTCGGGTGACCGGAGAATGGTTATGGATGACTGTGTCTCCCAACGCCTTACACTCAGGAAGGGTCGGAACGTCATTCGCGGCGCCGTTATAAACGGTCCCGGCTTAAGTGATTTCTGCGTCCGCTTCATCGACGAAAACGGTGATCCGGTCAAAGACTTTACTATTAGCCCTGAAAGCGCCGGAAATTAATAAGTTATCCATTTTTTAGTCTTAATCGTTTTGATCTTGGAGGTTTTATGAAATCCCGTATTCTAACAGCAGCGGTTTCCGCACTGTTTTATCTTTGTTTGTCAAGTCCTGTGTTAGCACAGATTGGCGAACCTTATATTCACGATCCATCGACAGTCATTGAGTGCGATGGAAAATATTATACTTTTGGCACCGGCGGCGGCGGCTTGATCTCCGATGACGGTTGGGTTTGGCACAGCGGCGCTGTACGTCCCGGCGGCGGAGTAGCTCCTGATGTCATTCACATCGGCGACCGCTATTATGTAAGCTATGCAAAGGGTGGCGGAGGATTGGGAGGCGGACACGCCAGCGAAGTTCATGTTATGTGGACTAAAACACTTGATCCCAAATCCCCCGACTTCGGTTTTAAAGACGACCATGTGGTCGCCTCCTCTAACGGCATAGAAGACTGCGATGCTATCGATCCATCGTTTCTACTCGATCCCACAGATGGTCGCCTTTGGCTGACGTACGGAACTTTCTTCGGATACATCCGCCTTGTTGAGCTTGATCCTAAAACCGGTGACCGGGTTTCCGGCAATGAACCGGTTAATATAGCTATAGACTGCGAGGCAACTGATCTGATTTATCGAGACGGCTGGTACTACCTGCTCGGCGACCACGGCACATGCTGCGATGGAGCCAATTCCTCATACAATATAGTTGTGGGCAGATCCAGGAATGTAACCGGACCATATCTTGACAATATGGGTGTAGACATGATGAAAGGCGGCGGCAAGTTCGTGGTAGGCGCAAGCGGTCATCTCTTCGGAGCCGGTCACTTTGGTTTAATGAAGCTAGGTGACGATGTTGAGAAATTTTCATGTCATTTTGAGTCCGATCTGGATCGTGGAGGTCGAAGTGTCTTAGCCATTCGTCCCCTGCTCTGGAGAAACGGATGGCCCGTTGCCGGTGAAAATTTCCAGAAAGGCACGTATGAAATCCAGTCCGAACGCAGCGGCTATGCTCTAAGTTTGATTGTTGATTTTGTGCGGATGGCTGGCGGCATGCGCTTTTTTAGACGCGCAACTACCGAGCCTGAAAAGCCACTTCAGCCTCAGACCCTGGCTGAAGATTCTAAGGATTGGCCAAGCGGCAACATAGGTGTCCGATTGGATGATTATATGGTTCGTCCACATCAGAAATGGACCATTACTCCCGTAGATAATGCCGGCGGGTATCCGGGCTCTCCCTATTTCAAAATTACCATCGAGGGAACGGATCGCGCATTGGCTGCGACTGCTGACTCAGAGGTTGTAACAGTTCCTGCATTTACAGGCGCCCCCGAACAGCTCTGGCGTATCGATCAGTTGACCGATGGAACTTACCGCATTATGCCAAAGGTCATTCCAAATTCTAATGCACATTTGGTTTTAACGGCAGTCGGCAATAGTACACCGACTCTCGCTAAGTTCGATCCGAATAGCGATAAATCGCGCTGGAACTTTAATGTTGTTAAGTAGAATGCCCGAATAATCTGCTCTTAAAGATAGAGACGCACGGTTTATCTTCCGGCGTCTCTATTTTTTTTCTTCCGGTTCAAACCTTCGTCAATCTTTTTTGTATTTACTGAAATGCAACTGCAAGATTATTTTGTAGTCAGCCGTCTTGTCGATTTTCTTATTATTAATTCGGTATCCAGAACAATTCGTTCAATTGGAATTAAAGTCGGAGACTCAATGTTTCTGATTAGTATTTCGGCAGCCTTTTGACCGATTTCTCTTTGGGGAGATCTGATTGTTGTAAGCGGAACAGAATAAATTTCAGCATAGTGAATGTCATCGTTTCCGACAACAGAAATATCCTTGGGAACTTTTATGTTAAGGTCTCTTAGCGCAGTCATAACTGCCAGTGCCTGCAAATCGTTAAAGCATACGATAGCCGTCGGATAATCTTTTCGCTTAATGCTTTTAAAATATTTAATAGTCTTTTTGTAGCTCGTTACATTATGAGATCCGACAGAAATAATCATTCCTCTATGAAAGGCGAGCGAACTACCGCTAAAGGCAGAGTGAAAACCCTCAATCCGCTCCCTGGTATGAGCCGATTCAGTAGGACCTGCAAAATGAACAATTTTTTTATGACCGTTATTCATTAAATATTCAACTGCTTTTTTGACTGCTCTTCTGTTGTCAATCTCTACGACATTTGCTGCAATGCCCTTAACGTCGGCTAACAAAACAAACGGATAGTTTAGAAGCTTCAATCTTAAGAGATGTTCTATTTCAGAATCACCTTCCATCATCGGAGATATTATTGCGCCTCTAATGTCCTTTGCTGAAAATAGGTTTGTAAACTTTTTTTCGCTTTCAAGTCCATAGTCTGAACTTGCTATTATTAAGGAATAGCCTTTAGAACTTGCGTATTCTTTTGCGCCTTCAGCAATAGTGGTATAAAAAGGATAATTCAATTCTTTAATAATAATACCGATACTTTTCTCGTTATTATTATTCTTCAGATTTCTTGCTACACCTTTTGGGCGGTAATTTAGAGCCTTCATTATCTGCAAAATATTTTCTTTTGTAGACGGCTTTACGTAATCTTTTTCATTTAAAACCGCAGAGACTGTACCTTTTGAAACCCCCGCTCTCTTTGCAATCTCTTCTATGGTTACTTCTTTTTCCATGTTTACTTATCCCAACAACTAAATATCTAAGAGGTTATTTTTTATGCCGAATTTTTTTGACCAGAATCATAACAGCCGGACATAAAGGATAATTTTTTTGCAGAATAAAATAATATATCCTTTGAAAATTATTTTATGCATGTATTAACTTACACATATTACGATTTCCTTACAACAAAGTAAGGCTGCTTTATCGGCTTCGCATTTAAACATGAGCATCGCAGGGCGTTTATCTGGTTGTCGCTTAGTTCAAAAACAAAATTCTAATAATAATTTTATTTATAATTCATCCGGAATTTCAAGTTAAAATTACTTCGTCCCTTTTGAATTTAATATCTCTTTTTTTAATATCCTCAATTACTTTTGAACTCACAAAAAAACATCCTCATAATAACCCGGCATCCGGTGTGTAAGGGAAAAATATTTGCGTCCCGCGTAAAAGTTAGAATACCATGATTCTGAAGTTCAGTTGAAACTACACCACGGGCAAAGACAACTGGAATACTGCCCGGAGGTGTTTGTCCCGGATAATCACCATATAAATCTGTATTTTGTTGTGCAAATGGAAATTGGTCGATAAGAATAAATGTAAGTATCAATAATAATCTCTTCATAAATCTACTCGGAGTAAAATCCGTATTGCTTTCATATAATCTATCTCCCTTTGTACTAATAATTGATTATTCATTTTATACAAGCGCGAACACTGCCCGGATAACCGGGTGAAGTGCTAATCAACTCAATTGGTTTATCACATTGCAAATGATTTACAGCATGAAAAGTTACACCGGCATTATGAAGCCGTTCACCGAATGGTTCGCCGAAATACTGGAAAGCGATTGCTACATCCCCGCTCTGCTTAAACATTGACAGCTGCTTGTTGGTCGTTTGTGTAGCATTAACTTCCCAGCTGAAATGTACAACTGCTATAAGGATTGCATTGATTATAAGGATTGCTGCTAAGACTCTTGTACACCAGAATACAAAGCGGTTCTTAGTAAAAATAAACCCTGCCGTTATAGCGACAATCGGCAGCAGCCAAAGCTGTGGTCCATAACGCGCCCACCAGGTATGCGGACTAACAAGGAGCGATACTATTATTGCAGTACCAAAAAGTATAAAAAATAATTTATGAGTGTTTTTTTGAAACAGCACAAACACTAACAATATTATACTTAATAAAAGTACACCGCTGAAGAGTGGTCCAAAGCCGGAAATCCGAACATCATGAAAATAATATATGCTGAAATCTTTCCAGCCGATATCGAATGGAACCATTAAAGAAGCATTCGGACCCGGTAGATATGGATTTGCACCGGGACGACCAAATATTGCGTAGCCAAGACGAACAAATCGATTCCGCCCCATCATATTATGAGGTGTCTCCCATAATTCTATCGGGTCCTGTCCTCTTGCACTTAGACTCGGATATGTTGATGAACCGAGTATCGGGAAAAACGGATTGCCGCGATTAATTGTGTTGGTGACATAAGGGTTCCAACCAAATACCACTATTCCTACAACGAGTGCTGCAGATTGAATACTAAAATATTTCCAGAAACGTTTGCGTTCTCTTATCAGGATATAAATTCCACCTGCTGAAATAAAAAAACATAAGTATACTAACCCGGTAAATTTTGAATTGATGCAAAGGACCGCCGACATAATTGCGATTAGAACAGGCAACAAAGACGGTTTACGATACCATCGTATCATAGCAGCAATGGAAACTAATAAGAATGAAATCATAAGACCATCAACAAGATATGAAACCAATTCACATGTAATTACAGGATTCATTGAAATGATTGCAG
>JBJKRP010000334.1:0-4919 GCA_046704565.1 Ignavibacteriaceae bacterium
TCTCCATTAAATTGTAAAAAAATACTTGTTGCCGCAGTCTTTATTATTCAACTAAAAATGAAAACTATTGCCGGCAAACTTAACCTATATTGGTATTCAAATATAAAAAAAACGCCCGAATGTTCGGGCGTTTTAAGCTATATTTCATTAAGGAAATTATTCCGGAATCTCAAGCCCGACAAACATGTTCTCGCCTTTACTGTCCTTAACTCTTACAAGTACAGCCGAGCCCTTCTTTTCATCAACTATTTTTTTGAATTGCTGAACGTTATCGACCGGTTTATTATCTACCTCAGTAATCACTAAGCCGCTCCCAAGACCTTTATTATCAGACTCGCTGTAGGCTTTAACATCGGTTATCATTATACCGTGATCGACCTTAAAATCGGTTTTTTCTTTAGCAGTAAGATTCCTGACGCTTAATCCGATATTGTCCATACTTACAGAACTTGATTCCGAGTTATTGTTGTTATCGGAATTATTTTTGTTTGAAACCGGTTCGCTTTTACTTTTGCTTTGTTCTTTAAGTGTGACTTTTCTTTCTATCTCTTTGCCGTTCCTGTATAACGTTAAGTTAACAGTGGAGCCTGCAGTTTTAGTGGCAACAATTTCCTGGAGATCGTTTGCGCTCGTAACAGTCTCGCCGTCTACCTTAAGTATAACATCACCAGGCTTAATATCTTCCTTAGAAGCTGCGCCACCGGGAACGATGCTTTGAATCATGGCGCCTGTTGGTTTATCTAACCCGAGCGACTTTGCCATCGCATTATCGACATCACTAATCTGAACTCCGATGTATCCTCTTTTTACCTTACCGTAGGCGATTAATTGTTTGGCAACAGTCTTAGCAAGATTAATCGGCACGGCAAATCCGTATCCTATAAAGCTGTCTGTACCGCTCGTAGCAATTGCAGCATTCACACCGATAACCGCGCCCGACAAATCAACAAGCGCGCCGCCGCTGTTGCCGGGATTTATCGGTGCGTCCGTCTGTATATAATCCTCAATCCCGTAGCTTCTATCACTGTTTAAATTAAGACCGCCTCTTCCAAGCGCGCCTACTATTCCGGCAGTTACGGTATTTGTTAAAGTAGATAGCGGGTTCCCAATAGCCATTACCCATTGCCCTACCTTTACGCTGTCTGAATCTCCCAGGTAAGCTGTAGGCAAATTTGTCGCATTAATCTTAATTACTGCTATATCCGTTTCAGGGTCTGTTCCTATAACTTTGGCGGTGAATGTTCTCTTATCAAATAAATCTACTCTTACCTTCGTTGCATTCTTAACAACATGATTATTAGTTAAGATATAACCATCAGGAGATATGATAATACCGCTGCCCGAACCTTCCTCTTCCTTCGGCATATTCTGGAAAGGGAAAAAGAAATAGTTCTGGTGCGGGTTATCTACTTTAGCAACTACGGTGATCTTTACTATCTGGGGGGTTACATCTTTGGCAACCTTGATAAATGCCTGGCTGAATGAAGAGGCATTTGCGTTTAAATTTACCGGGGGATACGAAGTACCCAGTTGTACGTCGGCAAAACTGGGTCTTACCAATCCAAAACCGGAAACCAACACTGCACCGAAAATAATTCCGACAACTACCAAAGCCAGAGCGCCCCACAAACCTTTCGATTTCATTTTAAATCCTCCGATTTTCTTCATTTTATTCTCATCCGATCTTAAAATTTGTTATTAAATAATTGTATCGATTCTATTCCTTTGAAATCCGGAATATGAAACTTCAGATATCTTTCCATAAACACGACAGCCTTTTCCGCAATGCCGTCGTCTAATGATTCAATCCTTTTGTTGGTCTTTAGACAAAGCATGTACGTAAAAAGTTCCGAACCGATAGTGATGGATTCCAAATGGTTTTGTCTGCAGCTACCGCATAAAATACCTAAATCTAAATTATATGACAATTCCATGCCTTCAAGGTTTGCTCTTCCGCAAACCGAGCATTTATCCAACTGTATCTCATAGCCGAGTTCTGCAAGGAAAAAAATAAAGAATCTGCCAAACGTAATTACAGGCTGTTCGTTTGATGTATTAAACAACGTTAGGATTCTGACAATGCCTTTGAACAACCTTAGATTTGCTTCATGCTCAACACTCAGTTTCTTAATTAGTTCGATTACAGCCTGTGAGTATTGTAGTTTGTTGAGGTCTTCCTTAACCAGTCGGAAATGGTCTATCAGGTCAGCGCTTGAGATAATCTGGATTTCCCGTGTGTCTTTTTTATAAAGTACAATCTGGATGTGGTTCATCGGGTCTACTACCGCGCCGATTTTTGACTTGCTGTCCCTTCCCCCTTTTACTATTGCAGAAAGCTTTCCGAAGTCCTTTGTGTAGAGTGTAACTATCTTACTTGTGTCGCCATATTTAAGTTTACTTAGGACAATTGCTTCGGTAGTAACTATCTCGCTCATGTTAAAAAGTTGTAAGGGAAATTGTAAACTCCATCTTCTGTAATAATGCCAGTTATAAGATGAGAAGGTGTTACGTCAAAAGCCGGTGTAAATGCCTTATAATGTTCCGGTGCTAATTGATGCCCGTTAATTGACAGCAGTTCTTCCCTCTTCCTGAATTCTATTTCAATTTCGGAACCGGTTGCAATGTTCCTGTCGATTGTGGTTGTAGGCGCCGCAATATAAAAAGGTATATTATGGAAGTTGCAAAGCACAGCGAGGTTATACGTCCCGATCTTATTTGCGCTGTCGCCGTTAAGCGCAATACGGTCGGCGCCGGTAATAACAAGATCAACTTTGTTCTTCTGCATTAAAACAGCCGCCGAGGAATCGGACTGTACTGAAAACGGTATCCCGCTTCTTTCAAGCTCGAATGAGGTTAATCTAAGCCCCTGAAGCAGAGGACGTGTTTCGTCCGCATAAACATGTTCTACAAGTCCTTTTTCAAAAGCATTTTTAATTACGCTGAATGCGGTGCCGTCGCCGGCGGTTGCAAGCTTGCCCGTATTGCAGTGCGTCAATACCGTGGATTTCTTCTTAAAAATCTTTAACCCGTTCTCCCCCATCTTTTTACATTTATCAACATCATCTTGATGGAATTCTTTCGCCTTGTCAAGGACAATGTCGTAAATATTTTCGGCAGACTTGTTCTTATCAAACACATCTTTTATAATTTTGAGTGCAGTGAATAAGTTAACCGCTGTGGGTCTTGTCTTTGCAAGACGCTCGTAGGCTTTATTAAAATTTTGTTGCAAAGATTCCTGCGTCGAGTTCTTTAATGACAATGCAAGCCCGTAACAAGCTGCAACACCAATCAGCGGCGCGCCCCTCATCTCAAGTCTTTCAATAGCTTCGGCAATCCTTTCGTAATCACTTGTTTCAACATAAACTTCGTCAAGCGGAAGCTTAGTCTGATCTAAAAAAATTAATCTCCCGTTAGAAAACTTAATTGAAAAGTATTTTTCATCCATAGCATTCACCTTTTTGATAAAACCGGATTAGCTATTATTGCGGAGCCGGTTCTGATTATTTCTCGTCCACTTTGGAAAGCATCAGGAATTCTCTAAACCTGTCCTGCACTCTAAAATATTCCAATTCTTCCAAGCCTTTTGTACTAAACTTCTCTACGCAAAAAGAAGCCATAGCACTTCCGTAAACAACAGCACGCTTCATGTTCTCGGTGCTGAGGTCTTGAGTCTTATGCAGGTATCCGGTAAAGCCGCCGGCGAATGAATCGCCCGCACCTGTCGGATCGTAAATCATTTCCATCGGGTACGCAGGGGCGGAGAAAATTGTTTCATCGGTAAATAGCAAAGCGCCGTGCTCACCTTTTTTAATTATCAATATTTCAGGTCCCATTTCCCGGATATGCTTCCATGCTTTAATCAAGTTGGGTTCTTTTGCAAGCAGACGCGCTTCCGAATCATTTATTATTAATACATTCACGCGCTTAAGCAGCTCCATCAATTTTTCTTTCTTGCCTTCGATCCAATAATTCATCGTATCGCCGACAACAAAGTGAGGATCTTCCATCTGATCTAAAACCTTCATCTGCAGCGCCGGGTCAATATTTCCGAGGCAGACAAATTTCGACTTTTTAAATTTGTCCGGTACAATCGGGTTAAATTCTTCGAACACATTCAATTCAGTAAGAAGAGTATCGCGAACATTCAGATCGTAATGATACTTACCTGACCAGCGGAAAGTTTTGCCGCCGTTGACAATCTGCAATCCCTCAAGATCGATATTATGATTTTCCAAAAGATGGATGTACTTCTTAGGAAAATCTTCGCCTACCACTCCCATCAAATAAATAGGTCCGCTGAAATAACTTGCTGCCAGTGAAATATAAGTTGCCGAGCCGCCTAACGCGTTAGAAACTTTGTCGAAAGGTGTTTCAACGGTGTCTAATCCGAGAGAACCTACTACTAATAAACCCAAAATTTAACTCCGATATAGTTGTTAAAAAAATCAGAATCAAAAATAAATAAAACCCCCCTTAAACCAAATGAATTTGGATAAGATTAATTGCCCCGGTAACGAATTCCATAGAATCCGGCAGCTGATATGGCAAAGATTTTTTTCATCTTGAATCTTTTGCCGCAGCAAAACATCAGATGTCTACATAAAAAAATTTGGAGATAAAAATGTTAAGAACAAACCTAACTCATATTCTTTCAGAGAAAGAACATTCGGATTTAATTAATAATAATGAAAACGTTATGGTATGCTGCGGAAGAATGGGACCTATGTGCATTCCTGTTTACGCCGAGATGGAAGAACTCGAAAAAGAATATACCGACATAAAGTTTGCCGATATGGAATTCGATCTGCCTGAGGCTAAAGTAATCAGAGAGTTACCGGAATGCAGGAGTTTTTACGGGATTCCCTTCGTCGTCTATTACAAAAACGGAAAGGTCGTAAAAGCTACGAGCAGTATTCAAT